>JAQGID010000069.1 GCA_028291405.1 Rhodospirillales bacterium
CGCGCGTTGCAGCGGCTCATGGCGAAGGCAGAGCCCGCACGCACCAAACCAGCGAAAGGCAAGTTCTGATGTCTTCGAGCGAAACCGACAGCCTAATCCAGACCCTCGCCCGTCAGGCCGGAGCCGATCGCGACCGGACGCCCTTCGCTTTCGATCGGACTTTCCTGATCGCCGCGGCGCTGTCGCTCGCCGCCTCGGTCGCGATGATGTCGGTCCTGGTCGGTCTTCGACCGGATCTGCTGGCCGTGGAGCAGCGCACGCCATTCGCCTTCAAGATCGCGAGCACGCTGTCGCTGGCCTGCGGCGGGTTTTTTCTCGCGCGCCGCGCCGTCCGGCCGGGCAGCGCCGGCCTGTCGCTCTTGGCCCTGCTGCCGGGCGTGCTTCTGCTGGCGTTCCGCGGTGCGACCGACCGATCGGGACTGCCGGTCATGGGGCACTCGGACGTCTCCGCGGCCGTCTGCGTCGGCACGATCCTGATGGTGTCGATGCCCGCGCTGTGGCTGATCCTGCGCGTGCTCCGGACCGGCGCCGCCACCCGTCCGGGGATCGCCGGCGCGCTCGCGGGACTGCTCTCGGGAGCCTTGGGCGCGGCCGCCTATTCGCTCGGCTGCACCAATGATGCCGGGCTCTTCGTCGCGATCTGGTATTCCGCCGCCATCTTGATCATGACCGGTCTGGGCGCCGCGATCGGCCGCCGCGTGCTGGCGTGGTAGCCGGGTGGTCTGCTTCGGTCGACCGAAGAGGTCGCATGAGCCGACGGGCGAGAAACCCATCCGTTCGCGATTACATCCGACGATTAACGCCCGTTCTTCGGCGCCCCCCGCCATCACCTCGACTGTTATTATGGTATGGCTCGCCGACATCCCATGTCCGCTTCTGAGAGCTGCATCGCTCTGGCTGAACGGCCGACATGGGCGAGAGCCGCCTGCTGGGGACCAGGTCCGCTCTTCCCAGCTGAGCAGCCGCCCCTTGACCCATTTGAGAACAGAATCGGTCGCTAGGGCATCGCCATGGGATCGAGCACGACGACGGGAATCTCGCGGCCGGCCGCCTTCTTCTGATAGTCCGTATAGGGCGTGAACAGCGCGGCCATCTGGTTCCAGGGCTTGGTTCGCTCGTCGCCGGTCGCGGTGCGCGCGGTCGCCCGCAACCGCTTGCTGCCGACTTGAACGTCGACGAGGGGATCGGCGACCAGGTTGCGGTACCAGCCGGGGTGGTCGGGCGCGCCGCCCTTGGAGGCGATGACGACGTAGCCGTCGCCTGTCGTGCCGTAGATCAGCGGGAAGATGAATTTCTCGCCGGAGCGGCGGCCGGTCGTGGTCAAGAGCAAGGTCGGGACGGGGCCGGAGGGATTGTTCGCGAAGATCATCATATGGCCGTCGGCGCCGTTGCTCGCCAAATAGCGGGCGACGTGATCTTTGACCCAATCGGGAAGTTTGGCCGGGACTTTGGCGTCGGTCATGGGCGAGTCTCCAGGGCGGGACTCATCAAGATCTAGTCGTGCGACGCGCGGCCGCAAGCCGCAACTCCTTCCGCTTCGCGCGTCCCGATACGTTTGCGTATTACAAAATATCCAAAAGATATAATATATGTCCGTAACGACTTTTACGGAGATGTGGCGTGGCAGGTATTTCGAGTCAGACCGCCGGTCCGGCGCATTCAACGAATTTCCGGTTCCATATCATGAAAGGGCCTCCCAAGCCTCGCTACGAGCCCCACCTTTCGGCCGATGCCCGCCTGTATTTCGCCTGTTCTTTCAGGTACGCCTCGGCGGTCAGCCTAGAAAGTAGGCGCTCGGCCACGTCGCCATTCAACCCGAATCGGATATATCGCGCGGGCGCTTGGCAGATCGCCCAGCCGTGATATTCTCCTCGGCAAGAATACGCGGCGGGCGGGGCATTGTGGGCGATCGGTGTGGGACGTCCCGCATCGCGCCTTCCTCGTCCCGGCCGCCGGCTATCGGGAGGAGGACGCGATGAAGGAGCTGATCCGTCAATACATCGATCAGGGGATTTCCCGTCGCAAGCTGATGACCGGCCTCAGCGCCGTCGGCCTCAGCACCGTCGCCGCCAAGTCGATCGCGCAGTCGCTGGCGCCGGTCGCCGGCGTCGTTCCCACGTCGCCGCCGGCCGGGGCGATGCGCGAGATGAAGGGGACGGGCGGGGCGCTCTTCGTGCAGCAGCTCAAGGCGGCCGGCGTCGAGTACATCTTCTTCAACCCCTCGACCGGCGACGCACCGATCTACGACGCGCTGGTCGACGAGCCTGCCATTCACCTCGTCAAGGGCGTCCAGGAAGGCGCCGTCGTCGCCATGGCCGACGGCTATGCCCGCGCGTCGGGAAAGACCGCCGTCGTCGTCGTGCCGAACATCGGCCTGCCGAACGCGATGACGCAGATGGTCAATACCTTCAAGGACCGTATCCCGCTGCTCGTCGTCGTCGCCGCCTTCGGCCAGGACCAATTGGGCCGCGACGGGCCGCAGGACTACGAGCACCAGGAGGTGATGGTCCAGCCCATCACTAAATGGTATTGGCAGGCGAACAGCGCCGCCGGTATTCCCGAGACGACGCGGCGGGCCCTCAAATTCGCCGCGACGGCGCCGGCCGGGCCGGTCTTCCTCGCGATCCCCGACAATCTCCTCCGCATGGAGGCGACCGCCACCATCATGGATCAGGCGCTGTTCGACGTGCCGATGCGGCTGCGGCCCGATGCCAAGGACGTCGAGGCGGTGGCGCGGCTGCTGATCGAGGCGAAGAACCCGATGATGTCGATCGGCGACGAGGTGACGCTGGCGCATGGCGAGGCCGAGGCGCTCGAGCTCGCCGAACTGCTCGGCCTGCCGGTCGCCGGCCAGGCCGAGTTCGGCACCTGGTCCAAGCCCTTCCCGACGCGCAGCCCGCTCTACCTCGGCACGGTGCTGGCGACGATGCGCTTCCCCGGCCAGATCGACGTCCACCTCAACCTCGGCAACCAGTACGGCGAAAAGGCGGCGCCCGGGAAAAAGCTGATCTCGATCCGCCGCGACCCGACGAGCCTGGCGCGCGTCACCCCGGTCGACATGGGCATCGTCGCCGATCCCAAGCTCGCCGCCGCCGATCTCGTCGCGGCGGTCAAGAGCATCGCGACCAAGGAGCGGCTGAAGCAGATCGCCGACGACCGCGGCGGCCGCGTCCGCACCTATACGAAAGGCATGTGGGATTTGCGCGGCAAGATCGCCCAGGACCTCTCCGACGGCGCGCCGATCCGCATGGAGCGGCTCGGCGTCGAGCTCGAGAAGGGGCTGGAGAAAGACACGCTCTACGTCGCCGACGTCGATTCCGGCAAGACGCTGGAGCCCTTCATGGGATTCGGCGGCGCCGACAAGACCTATATCGGGACGGGGCCGAACGTTCTCGGCTGGGGCATGGCCGGCGGCTTCGGCGCCAAGCTGGCGCATCCCGACAAGCCGGTCGTCGCGGTCGTCGGCGACGGCAGCTTCCTCTTCAGCGGCCCGGCGCCGCTGTGGTCGATCGCGCGCTACAAGGCGCCGATCACCGTCATGGTGCTGAACAACCAGAGCTACAACAACGAGCGCAACCGCATCTGGACCTTCGGCGGCGGGGCGCAATTCAAGACCGGTCGCGACATGACCTGCTACAACGGCAGCCCCGACGTCGACTTCACCAAGACGGCGGCGGCGTATGGCGTCGAGGGCGAGACGGTCAAGGAGCCGGGGCAGATCCAGGCGGCGCTCGCCCGCGCCAAGGCCGCCAATGTCGACGGGCGGCCGTACTTTCTCGAGTTCCACATCCAGCGCGACGGCGTCGGCGCCGCCTCGGAATGGCACCCGCCGCTGTCGATCGCCAGCCTCCGCACGAGGAAGGTCTGATCATGCGCCGCTTCATCCTCATCGGCGCTGCCGCCGCGCTTGTGCTCGTCGCGGCCCCGCTCGCTGCCCAGCCGGTCGTCCAGCTGCCGGAGGGGGAGGGCCGCGACGTGGTCGCGACCGCCTGCTCGCAGTGCCATGCGCTAACCGCCATCACCCAGCTGCGGCAAGGGGAGCAGGCCTGGCGCTATCAGGTTTACGACATGGTCCTGCGCGGCGCCCAGATCGCGCCCTCCGAGATCGACGGGACCGTGAAGTACCTCGCGGCGAGCTTCGGCCCCGGCGTGCCGTTCCCCGGTCCGCCCGCCGCGCCGGTGACGCTGCCCGACGGCGCCGGCAAGGAGCTGGTCGAGGGCGGCTGCGCCCTCTGCCACGGGCTCGACCGCGTCGTCGCCGCCAAGCGCAGCAAGGGCGAGTGGAACGGCATCGTCAAGCGCATGGTCTTCTTCGGCGCGCCGCTGGCGCCGGACCAGGCGACGACGATCGCCGCCTATCTCGACAGCAAGTTCGGTGCCGACTGATGAGCGCTGCTCTCGTGCGCCAGCAGCCACCGCTTGCGCTCGAGACCGCCGCCATAGCCGGTGAGCGAGCCGTCCGCGCCGATCACGCGGTGGCAGGGGACGACGATCCCGACCGGGTTGGCGCCGTTGGCATGGCCGATGGCGCGCACCGCCGTCGGGCGTCCGATGCTGGCGGCGAGCGACGTGTAGGTGACCGTCCGCCCGGCCGGGACGCGGCGCAGCGCCTCCCAGACGCGGCGTTGAAACGCCGTCCCGCCGGTCGCGACTGGAATGCGCTCGATCGCCGCGAGATCGCCGCCGAGATAGTCCGCGAGCGCCTCGCGGATCGGCGCCGCGACGCGGCCACGGGTGAGGCTGACCGTCGCCCCGCCATAGTGACGGCGGAAGAGAACCAGCATCCGGCTTTCATGATCTTCCCAGTCGAGCGCTCGCAGCCTGCCGTCGGCGTCGGCGACGACGAGCATGCCGCCGACCGGCGTCAGCAGAGTTTCCATGGTGAATGTCAGAAGTTCGGTCGACATCGGCGTTCCTCGTCAGCAATCGATGCCGCGAGGATGCCACGCCTGTCCGCTCGATTCTCTCCGGATTCGGACTCCGAATTGCGGCGGCGCCAAGCGGCCGATTGCGGCCGTCTAATGCGTGGTTTGGTGCACCATCGTGATCTCCGTCCCGGTGCGCGCCGATTCGAGGATCGCGAAGCAGACCTCCAGCGTCGCCAGGCCCCAGGCGCCGTCGTGAAACGGCGCCCGCCCAGTGACGATGGCATTGTACATCTCGGTGAGCTCGGCGATCCGTCCGCCCTGGGACTGCGCCACGGCGATCTCGCGCCTGCCGTCCTTGTCGTAAACGTAGAGGCCGCCAGCCGATTGGCGGATGGTCGCATCCTCGCAGCTGACGACGATCAAGCCGAAGAACGGCTGGTGCGGGTGCTGCTTGGCGGCCCAGCTGTTCTCGAGCCTGCCGGCCGTAGCGCCCCCATAGCGGCCTGCCTCCTTGCCTTGGGCAAGTACGGCGTCGCGCTCGGCCGGCGGACGGCCCATCAGATCGAGGAATTCCCGGCGTCGCCGCGGCGCCGATTGCCGGTCCCGGTCGTCGCCGCCCTCGCCGACCCAGTCGAACAGCTCGGCCGTGTCGAACAGGCTGCGCCCGTCATAGACCAGCGTCACCGGGACGCGCTCTGCAAGCTCGAGATAGCAGACGTAGCCGCCCGTAACCCCTGTGACAGCGTCGGGGATCGTCGTCGCACGGACGCTCCGCACCGTTCCGCCGCCGATCTGCCGCACGATGTCGACGTGATGCGGCCCCTGGTTGAGTACCGGTCCGTGCGTCGTCACCAGCTCGGCCATCTGCCGCGGCCGGTGATTGAATTCGTTGAAGTTCCAGCAATTGATCGCGCGCAGCGGCCCCAGCTCGCCACCGGCGACCAGTTCGGCGATCTTGCGGATCGGCGCATCGAAGCTGTGGGTATGGCCGGCGAGCAGCCGAACCCCGCCGCGCTCGGCAGCCTCGACGATCGCGACGGCGTCGGCGAGGCTGAGCGCCATCGGCTTTTCGACGATGACGTGCTTGCCCCCCTGCGCCGCCAGCGTCGCGTGCTCGCGATGCATCTCGGCCGGGGTGGCGACGTAGACGACGTCGATGTCGGGACTGCGACAGAGCTCGGCGGCGTCCGCGAAGACCGCGCCGCCGAATTCCTCATGGAACCGCTGGCGTGCATGCGCCCGCGGGTCAGCTGCGGCGGCGATCGTCCAGGGCAGGCCCGGCGCCGCCTTGATATCGTCGAGCACCATCGCACCGGCTTGGCCCAGCCCGATGATGCCGAGCCGCAAGCGCCGTGCGTCGCCTGCCATCTGTGTCGCTTACTTCCGCGCCTTGCGGGCGGCGTAGCGTGCGTCGCGGGCGGCTTTCTGCTCGCGCTCGCGCTCGATCTGGCGCAGCGCCTCGGCCTCGCGGGCGGCTTCGCGGGCGATTTCCTCTTCCTTGAGCGCGATGGCGCGGGCCTCTTCCTCGGCCTTGAGCCTGGCTTCTTCGGCAGCGCGCTCGGCGGCTGCGACCGCCTCGGCAGCGTCGCGGGCGGCCTTGCGCTCGGCGGCGCGCGCCTCGCGGGCAGCGAGCGCGGCGGCGCGTGCCGCCCGCCGCTCGGCCAATGCCGGGTCGTCGGCGGCCGGCTTCGCGAGGAATTTCTCCAGCGCGGCCTTCTTCGCCTTCGCGGCGGCGTTCAACCGGTCGGCGAAATTCGTGTCCTGAAACTTGGCCATCGAGCGTCGGTGCCTATGCAATGATCGAGGGCAGCGGTTGTAACGGTCGGAGCCTCCAAGTTCAAGCGCGCACCGCTGCGGCCTTCAGGCAAACGAAGGGGACCGCGACGCCCAGGTCACGGCCCCCGACGAACTTCGCAGCGGAATCAGACCAGTGCGGGCTCGCGCTTGGACTGGGCGGTCTCGACCGGGTCACGCAGATTGAGGATGCGGCGCGCGTTGCCGTAGAGGATCTTTTCCTGGTCCGCCTGCGCCAGGCCGATCTCGGCGAAGTACTTCAGCGCCGCCGCCGGGCTCCAACAGGGATAGTCGCTGCCATACATGACGTGATCGACGCCGTAGTATTCGACCGCGAATTTCATGCCCAGCATGTGCGGCGAAACGGTATCGGTATACATCCGCTTGATGTAGGTGCTCGGCGGATGGGGCAGCTTCGCCTTGCCCGAGTTCTTGTCCATGCGGCCGGACTGGTAGGGCAGTGCCCCGCCGGTATGCGACATGACGATCTTCAGCTCAGGATGGCGCTCCATGATGCCGGAGAGCACCATCCGATAGGCCGAGACGCTGACGTCGATGACGCGGCCGAGGCTGAGGTAGAGCGCCCCGTCGTAGCCGTCGAGGATATCGGTGAAGACGGCGTCGGTCGGATGCATGAACATCGGGATGCCCAGCGCCTCGACGCGGTCGTAGAACGGTTCCAGCCGCGGGTCGTCGATCCGGCCGCCCTGGCCGACGCTGCCGGGCAGATTGATGCCCATCAGCCCGAGCTTGTCGACCGCGTGGTCCATCACCTCGATCGCGATCTTGGTATCGACCAGCGGCACTGCCGCGCTCGCCCAGAGCCGCCCCGGGTATTTCTTCTGCGCCCCGGCCATCTCCTCGTTCCACAGCATCGCCGCATCGCGGCCCTCTTCGGCCGGCAGATCGGAGAAATGCACGGAGAACGGTCCGATCGAGCAGACGACGTCGACCTGATGGCCGAGACCGTCCATGTGCTCGAGCTGCTTGTCGAGGTCGAACCACTCGGCGCCGGCGCGGAACCGCGCATCGTCGCCGGCCTGGCGCCAATAGTTATAGCCGCCGTCGGCATTGCGCTCGGCTCGCGGATACCCTTTGCGGGTGCAGAGCTGCTCGAAGACCGACCTCGGCCACCAATGGAAGTGGGAATCGATGATGCGCATGTCGGTCTCCTACCGGTTCGGCCTGTCTTATTACGGCAGGCGCACGCGTCGGGTGCGGGACCCGAATATCCAACAAGTCTACGGAGCGGCCCGATCCGGGTCAACCTGCCCGTCACACTGCGCGGCGCGGAGCGACAGGCCTCAGCGCGGTCCTGGCAACCTCACGTAGCGGCCGACCAGGGCGTTGGCGCCCGCCGCAATGGCGAACATGACGATCAGCACGGCGTACATCTCGGGCGTCCGGAACTGGGAATAATACTGCATGATGAGGAAGCCGATGCCGCGGTTCGACATCTTCAGCTCGGCGAGCAGCGTGCCGATGATCGCTACGCCGAGACCAAGCCGCAGCCCGTTGGCGATCGGCGGGACGAGCGAGGGCAGGTAGATCATCCGGATCAACTGGCTGCGCGTCAGATTGTAGCTGCGCCCGACCTTGAGCAGCACGTGGTCGACCGTCCGCACGCCGGCTGCGACGCTGAGCGCAATCGGGAAGAAGCAGGACAGCGTGCCCATGGCGATCTTCGAGCCCGGCCCGATGCCGAACAGCACGAGCAGGATCGGCAAAAAGACGATCTTGGGCGTCGGCGCAAGATAATGGAGATAGCGCTCGTAGGCGGCGCCGGCGAAGCGGTTGGCGCCGAGCGCGAGCCCGATCGCAGCGCCCGCGATGCCGCCGATCACCAGCGCGACGACGATCTCCATCAGGGAGAAGGCGAGATTGTCGTAGAAGACCGGGCTCGTCAGGAGAGATGCCAGGGCCGCCATGATGCGGAACGACGAGGGCACCACGCCCTGGTAGAGCAGTCCGGAGGCCGACACCGCCTCCCAGAGCAGCCAAAGGCCGAGCAGCGTCGCGATGCGGATCGGCGCCGCCGGGGACAGCCGCCGCCCTCGTTGGCTACCGATCACCTGGGATTCAGCCATCGCTCGACTTGCTCGGTGACGAAGAAGAAGGAGACGCTGGTCAGCACGACGAAGAAGATCGCGCCGAACATCGCCGGAATCTCCCAGCGCTGCGCGAGATCGTTGATCAACTCGCCCATGCCGCCGAAATTGATCAGGAACTCGACGCCGACGACGCTGATGAGCGAGAAGATGAGACCCAACCGAACGCCGTTGCCGATCGTCGGCACCGCCGCCGGCAACATGATCTTCCAGAACAGCTGCGCCCGCGTCAGGCCGAAGCTGCGACCGACGTTGACAAGGACTTTCCGCGTGCCGTCGAGCCCCTCCTTGGTCTTGAGCACGACGGGCGGCAGGCCGGTGCAGAAGCTCATCGCCACGATCGTCGCGGCGTTGCGACCGAAGATCACGAGGAACAGCGGATAGAGGAGCACGATCGGCGCCGAGGCGAGGCTCGCGATCCACGTCTCGTAGGCGCTCGCCGCCCAGCGCTTGGAATGCAGGAACCAGCCGATCGGCACCCCGACCGCGACCGCCAGCCCCGCTGCGGCCAGTGCCTCGCCGAAGGTCTGGAGAAAGCGCGGGACCAGCCCTTCCTCGCCGACCAGCATCGTGAAGCTTGCCGCGATGGTGCTTGGCGGCGGCGCGACCAGCGGGTTGAGCCAGCCGAGAGCGTCGGCCAGCTCCCACACCGCCAGCAACGCCGCCAGCGTCGCCAAGCCGACGAGCGGCGGCGCTGCCCGCGAAAGTCGAGTCTGCCGCATCCCGCTACTTCGCCGCCGTCTTCAGCACGAAGTCGTAGAGACCCTTGATGTCGTCGGGCGTCATCGCCTTCGGAATCCGCTTCGCCGCGAGGGCCTCGTCGAGGACGCGCTGCTCACCCTTGATTCCGTCCAACTGGTGAAACTCGGGGCTGAAGAAATCCTTGGCGATGCGTGTGGCGACCGGCAGCGGTATGTTGGCGATCTCGGCGTAGGCCTGCAGCGCTTTCGGATCCGAATAGGCGTAGTCGACGGATTTGCGATAGGCCTGCATGAAGCGGACGAGCGCGTCGCGGTTCTTCTGGAGAGTCGCGAGATTGACCGCGATGACGCGAACGGTCTCGTTGCGGATCTCGGGCGAATCGTTGCCGCGTGCGATGATGACGACCTGCTTGTCGTCGAGCTCCTTCAGCGCGGCCGGCGGAGTCGACCAGCCGACGTCGACTTGCCCCGTCATCACCAGCGGGATGGCGTTCGGCGCCGCGCCGACTGGTACGAGCTTCGCGTCGCTGACTTCCGCCTGCTTCAGCAAGGTCAACAGGATGAGGTTGCTCGATGAGCCCGGGTTCGAGAAGGCGATGCTCTTGCCGTGTGTGTCTTTGAGACTTTTGATCGGGCCATCCGCCTTCGCGTACCAGAAGATGTCGGAGGCGCCCGTCGCCTCCGGCGCGATGACCCGGATCGGCGCACCTTTGACATAGGCCGAGATCATGCCGAGGAAGCCGGTCGCCATCGCCATGTCGACGCTGCCCGAAATCACCGCCTGCTCGTTTGCCGCGCCGCCTTCGGTATAAGTCAGCTCGATATCGAGCCCGACTTCCTTGAAGAAGCCTGCCTTGACGCCGATCTCGGTGATCGATGTGTCCCAGGCGCCGCGCTGCGGAATCGCGAGCTTCAGCGTCTCGGCCTGCGCCCCCGTCTGCGCCGCCGTGGCGGCGAGCGCGGTCGCGAGGACGACGGCAATGATCTGTTTCATCGTAAGCTACTCCCTGTGATTGCGTTTTATGGCTGGCCCGGCTTCCAGACGATATCGATGAGATCCTTGATGTCTTCTGGTTTCATCGGCTGCGGAATGCGCTTGAAATTGAAGGCGTCCTCCAGCGTCAGATCGAGCGATCGGATTTCGTAGGGCTGCATCGATGCCTTCGGGAAAAAGGTCGATGCTTCCTTCGCCATCTCCTGCGAGACATGCATGCCCTCGCCGTAATAGTCGAGCACCTTGGCATCCGAATAGGCCCAATTCAGCGATTTGTCGTAGGCCTTGGCGAAACGCACGACGAGGTCGCGGTGCTGCTGGATGAAGGCGAGGTTGGCGACGTTGACGCGCACCGTCTGGTTGCTGACCGCGGGCACGTCGTTGGCGCGGGCGATCACGACGATCTTGCCTTCCTTGATCTCCTTGAGGCCGAGCGGCAGCACCGAATGGCCGACGTCGATCTGCCCCGACATGACCTGGGTGAAGACGCCCTGGATGGCGCCGCCGGCGATCGTCTTGCCGTGTGTGTCCTGCATGCTCTTGATGCCGCTGGTCGTAAGCGCGAAGAAGAAGAGATCCGGCGCGCCGGTCGCCTCGGAGGCGATGATGCGGATTCCGGCGCCCTTCACATAGGCCGAGATGATGCCGAGGATGCCCGTGCCGACCGCGATATCGACGCTGCCCGAGATCACCGCCTGCTCGTTGCTGGCGCCGCCCTCGGTATAGGTGATCGCGAGGTCGAGGTCCTGTTCCTTGAAGAAGCCCTGTTTCTGGCCCCACTCGGCGATCTCGGTGTCCCAGTTGCCGCGCTGCGGGATTGCCAGCTTGATCGTCTCCCCTCGCGCCGTCGCGGCAGTCGCGATGATCGCGCCGGCGACGGTGACGGCGATCGCTCGTTTCATGACGTCTCCTCCGACTGTCGCGATATCTCGCGTTGCCGCGATATTGCACGTCGGTGGGTACGACGCAAAGGCTGAAATGGCGGAGGATGGAGGGGACCCGCGCCTTCGTGAAGCGGGCGGGCATTGCTGCGACCATCGAAATCGTCCACACTTATGAGTAGTAAACAAGTCCGGCCACGGCAGATGATCCGGCGCCCGGCCAACGGGCGGCGCCTGGGGAGGAGACCCTCATGCAGATCAATTCCCGCTACCGCTCGGTCATTCCGTGCGTCGTGGCCGCCACGCTCGCGGCCGCATTGCCGGCGCGCGCGGAACCCGCCGATCCCGCCCTCGTCATCGGCGACAGCGATCTTGGCGGCGTCGTCAGCGGACCGAACGGACCCGAGGCCGGCGTCTGGGTGATCGCCGAGACCACCGACCTGCCGACCCGCTTCGCCAAGATCGTTGTCACCGACGATCGCGGCCGCTACGTCATTCCGGCGCTTCCCGAGGCGAATTATACAATCTGGGCCCGCGGCTACGGGTTGGTCGATTCGGCGAAGCAGCAGAGCACACCCGGCAAGCTCGTCAACGTGATCGCCGTACCGGCGCCGAGCGCCGCGGCGGCGGCGGAATACTATCCCGGCGTCTATTGGTACTCGATGCTCAAGATCCCAGCGAAGAGCGAGTTCCCCGGCACTGGCGCGGCCGGCAACGGCATTCCCGAGGCGCTGAAGGACCAGCATTACTGGATCGACATCGTCAAGAACTCGTGCCAGTCGTGCCATGCGCTCGGCACCAAGGGCGTCCGTACGCTCTCGAATGATCTCGGCGAGTTCAAGAACTCGACCGAGGCCTGGACGCGGCGCATTCAATCGGGTCAGGCGATGTCGTTCATGGTGGGGACGATCGCACGTCTCGGTCCCGACAAGGGACTGTCGCTCTACGCCGACTGGACCGACCGCATCGCCGGCGGCGAGCTGCCCGCGACGAAGCCGCCGCGGCCGCGGGGCGTCGAGCGTAACGTCGTGATCAGCGTCTGGGACTGGGCGAGTCCCAGAACCTATACCCATGACGCGATCTCGACCGACAAGCGCAATCCGACAGTGAACGCCAACGGGCTGATCTACGGTTCGCCGGAGGAAAGTACCGACATGGTGCCGGTGCTCGATCCCGTCGCCAACAAGGCGATGCTGCTCAAGCATCCCTATCGCGACCCGGCGACGCCGACCTCGAAGGACAACCCCGCCGGCCCCTCGGTCTATTGGGGAGACGAGCCGATCTGGGATAGCCATACGACGATCCACAACCCGATCATGGATGAAAAGGGCCGCGTCTGGTTCACCGCCCGCATCCGGCCGCCGGCCGATCCCGCCTTCTGCAAGCAGGGCTCCGACCATCCCTCGGCGAAGGTGGCGCCGCAGGAAGCCTCCGGGCGCCAGCTCTCGATGTACGATCCGAAGACCCAGAAATGGTCGCTGATCGACACCTGCTTCTCGACGCAGCATCTCTATTTCGGCCACGATTCCGATAATACCCTGTGGACCAGCATCGGTGGCGGTCCCGCCGGCGTCGTCGGCTGGCTCGACACCAAAATGTACGACGCCACCGGCGACGAGCAGAAGTCGCAGGGCTGGACGCCGCTGATCGTCGACACCAACGGCAACGGCAAGCGCGACGCCTTCGTCAGCGACGCCGATCCGGTCGATTCGGCCAAGGACAAGCGCATCAACGTCGCGTGGTACGGCGTCCAGCCGAGTCCGATCGACGATTCGATCTGGGGCCAGTCGATGGACGTCGGCTTCTCGAACGTCGACAAGCCGGGGTATCTCGTCCGGCTAGTGCCGGGCAGCAACCCGACCGAAACCGCGCTTGCCGAATTCTACCGGCCGCCGTCGCCGGGGTTCGGGCCGCGCGGCGTCGATCTCGATCTCGACGGCGTCGCCTGGACGGTGCTGTCGAGCGGCCACATGGCAAGCTTCGACCGCCGCAAATGCAAAGGCGCGCTCAACGGCCCGGCGGCGGCGACAGGCCAGCAATGCCCTGAAGGCTGGACGCTCTATCAATTCCCCGGTCCGCAGTTCAACGGCGTCACCGACCCGGGCAGCGCCGAGCACGCCTATTACATCTGGGTCGATCGCTACGACACGCTGGGTCTCGGCCCGAACGTGCCGATCGCGACGACCAACGGCGGCGAGGCGTTGACTGCGCTCGTCGGCGGCAAGTTCGTCGTCCTGCGCGTACCCTATCCGATGGGTTTCTTCAGCAAGAACGCCGACGGCCGCATCGACGACGCCAGCGCCGGCTGGAAGGGCAAAGGCCTGTGGACGACCTCCGGCACGCGGGCGATGTTCCACGGCGAAGGCGGCAAGACCTCGCAGCCGCGCGTCTTCCATCTGCAGATGCGGCCCGACCCGCTGGCGCGCTGAGTCGGAGGCGCTTCCGCTAAGGGACGACGCGCGACACCGTCACCGGGCAACCGCAGAACGGACAGGCCGCGGTCTGCGTGATCGTCGTGCCGCGCGGCGCCGCTTCCTTGTCGAGCGCCGCCTCGAGCTGCAGGGCGATTGCCTCGTGCGCCTGATCGTTGCCGCCGCAGCGGTTCGCCAAAGCCAGCGCTTGCGCCAGATCCGGCGATGCCTGCTGAAGGCTGAGGGCGGCCGCGGCCCTGGCGTGCATTAGGCTGAAGCAGAAGCCGCCGACCGCCGCGGTCATTGCGCGAAAGAGCCGACGCCGATCCAGGTTGTGCTTGATCATGATTGCAAGCCTCCAGTGGTAATTCTCGAACGCTGACGGAGCGCCGCGCGGCTCATCGCACGGACACTGGGATGCGGATATCGACGACCGAGGCGATCGGCTTGCCTTGATCCATGGCCGGAAAGAAGCGCCATTTCTGCAGCGTCTCGATCAGCGATCGGTTGAGCTCGGCGTCGCTCGTCGGCTCGATCAGCTCGACGTGGGCGCTGCCGGTCGCCGAGATCTGGAACCGCGCTGTCGCAACCAGCTCGATGTTGCGGTGCCGCAGCGCCTCGGGGACTTCGGGCATCGGCTTGTAGATCGCCCGCGCGCCCGTCAATCCGCCGGCGGGCGCCGCGGCGGACGGCGCCGGCGCGTCCGGTTGCACCGGTGCCGCGGGCGGTGCGGTGGCTGGCTGCGGTGCCGCCTTGGGAGCCGGCTGGCGGCGCGGAACCTGCGGCTTCGGCGGCGGAGGCGGCGGTGCGGGCGCCGCTTTCACCGGCTCTTGCGCCGGCTCCGGCATTGGTTCCGGCACTGGTTCGGGCGGCGCAGGGGGCGGGGGCTCGGGAGCGGCCTCGGGCGGCGGTGGTGCTGTATCCGGCGGCGGGGCGACGCTCGGCGGGCTTGGCGGCGCCGGCAGCTCGAGCAACTCGACCGACACCGCAGCAGGAGCCGGCTTCGGTGGTGGCGGCGTCAGAAGCTGCAGGAAACCCATCAACGCCAGCGCGGAGACCGCGAGCGCGAGCGGGACGAGGATCGGCAGCCGCGCCCGGGGATCGTCTCTCAGCAGGGCCGCTGCCACGGCGTTACTCCCGCTTGACGGCGAACAGGAAATGCTCGCCGCCGGCAGCGCGCGCCCGCAGCATCGCCTGGACAACGACGCCATGGGGGGCCGCGCTGTCGGCGGAGACGACGACCTTGCCGTCCTGGCCGGCGAGCATCGGCTGCAGCGTTGCGCCGAGCGTCTCCAGCGTAACCGGTGTCTCGTTCAGCAGTATGTCGCCGTCGCGCGTCACCGTGAGGGTTACTGGATCATGTACCTGCAACGGCGTTGCCGCACCGCGCGGCAAATCGACGGCGAGGGCGTGCAGGTTCTGCAGCGAGAGCGAGGCGAGCATGAAGGTCGCCAGCAGGAAGAACATCACGTCGATCAGCGGGATGATCTCGATGCGGCCGCGCCGCCGGGTCCTCGGCTTGCGGAGCTTCATATCGGTCGCGCTTCCGCGTCGCGGGGCAGGCGGAACACCGTCTCGTCGCGGCGCGACGGAACCGCGGGCTCCGCATCGAGGCGAAGGCGGTCGATGAGGCAGGTGCCGAGCCGCTCCATCTCGTCCATGATCTGCGACTGACGGTGCGAGAAATAGTTGAAGGCGAACAGCGCGACCAAGGCGATGAAGAGGCCGACGGCGGTGGCGATCAGCGCCTCGGCAACACCGCCGGTGACGCCCGTGGGATCGACGAGCCCCTGGTTGCCGAACAATTTGAAGGCACGGACCATGCCGGTGATGGTGCCGAGCAGGCCGAGCAGCGGCGCCGCCGTGACGATCGTCTCGAGGATCCACAGCCAACGGCTGAGCTGCTTCTCGATGAGACCGGCGGCGTCGGCGGCGCGCGACTCGACCCACCATGCCGGGTGGGTGCGGTTCTCCAGGATCACCTGGAAGAAACCGCGGAAATAGTTTCCTCGGCTCAAGGCGTCGACGCGCTCCTCCAGGGTCTGCCAGGAGAACTGATAGCTCTCGGCGAGCGCGACCAGCGAGGCAGGCAAGCGCGTTCGGGCCGTGAAGACGAAGCCCTTCTCGAGGACGACCACCGCCGCGATTAGCGCCAGCGCCAGCAGCGGGTAGATCATCGCGCCGCCGACTTGCAGGGCGGCGAGGAACCCCTGGAGATCGTTCACGAGACGAGCTCCTTGACGGTCCGATACGCGCTTGCTTGCAAACTCAGAACTCCTTCTTCATGCCGGCGTAGACGCTCCGCCGCGGCCCGAATTGCGGGGCGCCGACCCCGACCCCAGTGCCGTTGCGGATAACGTAGACCTCGTCCAGCACATTGACGAGATCGAGCCGCAACTCGATCTTGCCGGCGCGCGGCAGATCGAGCTTTTGCCCGACGCCGAAATTGACCTGCTCGTAGGAGGGCAGGGCATGGCCGTTCGGTGTGCTGCCCCCGGCGCGCAGGCCGCTGCCGGCGAGAACATCGACGCTGAAACGCGTGTCGTGCAGGAAATACGAAGCGCCGGCCGAAGCGGTCATCAGCTGGTCGTGATCGGTATGGATCGCGTTGGTCGCAATGAAGGCGAGATCGCCGGGATCGAAATTGAACTGCCCGGAGACGATGTCCTTCGCCTTCTGCTGGGCGATCGCCAGATTGCCGTAGAACGAGAAATTCTTGACGTCATACGTCGTCGTCAGCTCGATGCCGATGTTCCGCGCCGTCCGGTAGTTGAAGGCAGTGAGGATGATCGGCGCGCCGAACTGGCCCTCATCGATCAGATTGTGCGAGTGCTTGTAATATGCATCGAGGCCGGCCTTGAGCCCCGGGATGATCAGCTGCGAGACGCCGACGTCGAAATAATCGGCGCGCTCGGCCTTGACCGTGCTGTTGCCGTTGGCGACGCCGGGCGGCTCCCCGGTCGTTCCGACGAACTGGGCGACGTTCGTGTTCGAAGCGAGCTCGAACGGCGGCGGCGTGAAGTAGCGAGCATAGCCGGCGTGCAGGGTCGTCGTCTTCGTCGCCTGAATCACAGCGTTGATGCGCGGGCTGATCTGGTTCTCGTGGGTATAGGCGTCGACGACATCGAACCGGCCGCCATAGTTGATGGTGAGCCACGACGTCGCGTGCCATTCATCCTGCAGGTAGAGCCCGTAGGTCCAACCCGTCTTGCCGGTGCTGTCGCTCAGCAGGAAGGGGGTGTCCGGGCCGCCGGCAGCCTCGACCAGCGAGTTGGTGCGCGCGATCGTCCGCTCGCCGGTCACCGTGAAGCCCGTGCGGAGCGTGTGGGTCGGTGTTATCTTGAAGCTGCTGTCGGTCTGGATGCCGGTCGCGATGCTACGCCGGTAGGCGTCCTGCGAGATGCCGTTGAAGGCGAGATCGCCCAGCGCCGGGTCGGGATGGTAGGTCAGGCTGCTGTAGCGGCTGAAGCCGGAGACTTGGACGTCGTAGTTCGTTCCCGATTTGAGGTAGGAGAGGACTCCGTAGGTGCTGCTCTCACGCTGGTTCTGATTGAGCGCAGCGGAGTCGAAGGCGGCGCTCCCGTTGACGGTGTTCGTCGGCGTCTGGCCGGGAATGTTGGGGATCTGGAAAGTTCCGCGATAGGTTCCCAGGATGGCGCTGACCTTGCTCGTCGCGTCGATCACGTAGTCGAGATAGGCAAATCCATGGCCCTGCTGCGTGTCGTCGTGCAGCGCATTATAGGATCCCGTCGGCGCTTCGAGCCCGAGACCGCTCTGGAGGTAATCGCCGCTGACGAAATAGTTCAGCCGGCCATAGGATCCGCCGTATTCGGCGCCCTCCTGGAGGCGGCCGTAACTACCGCCGTAGACGCTGATCGACCCGCCCGGTTCGAACGCTCCGCTCTTCGTCTGGACGTCGATGATGCCGGATGTCCTGAGCCCGTATTGCGCCGGCAGCGCGCCGGTGATGAGGTCGACCGAGCTGGCGAAGCGCGGGCTCAGCGTCTGGCCGAACGAGCTGAGGCCTTCGGGAAGGATGATGCCGTTGATGCGGTACTGCACGTTCGCGTGCTCGTTGCGCACGTGAAACTCGCCGCTCGCCGCCGAATCCTGCGAGACGCCAGGCGCCCGGAGAATGACCTGGTTCAGCGGTGCATTTTCACCGCCGGGCTGGTTCTGAATTGCCGCATCGGTGATGCTGTAGGTCGAGGCGCCGATGCGTGGCTGAATCGCGATTCGCGCCTCCTCGAGGCGCTGGGCGACGACGTTGAGGTCGAGCGCCGCGCGCGCGGGCAGGGTCAGCTCGGCACTGGCGCCCTCGCTCGCCCCCACCGTTACGATCGCAGTCGCCGGATCGAAGCCCTGGTTCTCGGCGACCACCGCATAGGTTCCCGGCGCGATCCCGCTGAAGGAGAAATGGCCCTGCGCGTCCGCTGCAGTGCGGCCGAGCACCTGGCCGTCAGGCGTCTCCAACCGCAGCTGCGCCCCGCTCAGCGCGCGTGCCAGCGAGTCCTTGGCAATGCCCTCGACGACGCCGGCCGGGGGCGCCGCCCAGGCAAGGCCCGACCAGCCAACGAGAAATGACGAAACTCCAAGCACTAGGGCGCCATCGCGCAGCTTTGCTGCCGGCCATCGCACCGCGGTTCCCCGAACCATGAATCTGCTCCATCTGAAAATCACCGACGCAGGCGTCGGGTCACCAGGACACGACGGCTGCGCTCCGAAAGGCGGGCGATCTCAGATGGTCGGGGGAGCACGCGTGCGGAAGAGGCTGAACGGCCGCGAGGGGAGTCCGTAGTCGCCCTCCCAGGTCGCGACGATGGTGGGAAGCATTGCCGGCGTCGCCACCGGCGCGATCTGCGGCACCAGGAAGGCGCCCGCCATGTGCAGGCCCCAGCATAGCAGGCAGTTGTCCTGATCGTCCGGGACCGCCGGCTTCGGCAGCTCCCCGGTGGCAGCGTGCCGATCGGCCGCAGTTAGGTCCGCTACCGGTAACGCCGGCGCGAAGGATCCGGCGAAGAGGTCGTTGTGATGATGCGTCGCGGCAACGAAGGCCTGCAACGCGATGGCAAAGAGGGCAAACAGCGCGCCGCGGCCAATGATGGCCGGTGCCTTGCTCGAATTCCTTGCGCGATGCAGCCACATAACGATCTCCTGCGGAGACCATTATGTTATATCATTTACATTGGCAAGAGGCGGATCGCCTCCAGCGGTATCAGCTAGTGCGGCGCGTCAAGTCCCAGGACGACCGAGGCGTAGGTCGCCGCGAGGTTCTCCCAGCGCAGACCGATCTGCGCGTTGACTGCGTGGACGTCGCGGAAGGCGCGCTGGATCGGGCTCTCGTCGAACAGCCCGTGGCCGCCGCTGCTGTAGAAGATGCCGTCGACCGCCTTCATGAAGAGCTGTGCGGCAAAGCTGAGATCGCGGCCGTAACGCGCCTGCTGCTCGGGCGTCGGCTGCGCGCCGGAGCGGCCGATCGCGTTCAGCTCCAGCGCGTTCTGCGTCAGCAGGGCCTCGGCGGCATCGATCTGGGCGCCGGCCTCGACCATCCGCAGATGCATCGCCTGCGGACCGAAATTCGGCGGACCGAACTTGACCGCGCTGCGGTGCTTGGCGTTCTCGATATAGAACTCGACGGCGCCGCGCGCGATCCCGAGGGCGGGGGCGCAGATGTTGTAGGGGAACACTGCGAAGAGCGGCAGGCGGTAGATATGGCTGCGGTTGATCGCGCCGCCCGGCGCCGTCCCGGTGATCGTCGCCATGAGTGGCACGATGCGGTGGTCCGGGACGAAGATGCGGTCGATCACGATGTCGTTGCTGCCGGTGCCGCACAGCCCCGCGACGTGCCAAGTGTCGTCGATGGCGAAATCGCGCCGCGGGATCAGGCACCAGGCGAGGGCCGGCGGGCCGCCGGAGGCGGGAAGGGGCGCCCCGATGACGGCCCATTGCACGTGGTCGACGCCGCTCGAGAAGCGCCAGCGGCCGGAGATGATGAGGCCGCCCTTGGTCGGCGCAACCTCAGCTTTCTCAGGGATAACGGCGCTCGACAGGATGGTGTCCTGCGCCTCGCCCCAGACCTCGTCCTGCGCCTCGCGTGGAAACATGCCAACCATCCAGCTGTGGCAGGCGATGACAGACAGTACCCATGCGCTGGAGCCGCAAGCCCTGCCGATCTCGTTGCACAGCGCGAGCTGCGGGACACCGTAATCGAGCTCGTAGCCGCCGTAGCGTTCCGGCTGGAACATGCGGAAGAACCCGGCCTCGGCGAACTCCCGCATCGTCTCGGCGGGCAGGCGGCGCGCCTGCTCGGTCGCGGCGGCGCGCTCGCGGATGGTCGGCACCATGTCGCGCGCGCGGTCGACAAGCCCGGCGAGGATCTTCGCCTTGTCGTGATCGCCGCTCTCCCGGATTGCACTAGTGTCGCTTGACATGGTGCTCCTCCCTCGTTTTGATTTTAATTCTGTCGCAAGTTCTATTGCGCTACCAGCCTCCGGTCAAACGGCAGCCGTGCGCGCGCTTTTGCTAGGACAAGCCGGGCGGCGGGCGATAAGTTCGCGGCATGACGGAAACCGCTCCACACGCAATCCGGATCGGCACGCGCGGCAGCCCGCTGGCGCTTGCCCAGGCGCGCGAGATCCGCGCCCGCCTCATCGCTGCGCATCCCGCCCTGGCCGAGCCGGAGGCGATCGAGATCGTCGTGATCAGCACGACCGGCGACCGCGTCGTCGACCGCAATCTGGCGGCGATCGGCGGCAAGGGTCTCTTCACCAAGGAGATCGAGCAGGCGCTGTCCGACGGCGGCATCGATCTCGCCGTGCATTCGATGAAGGACGTGCCGACCGTGCTGCCCGACGGCCTCGTCATCGACTGCTTCCCGCCGCGCGAGGATCCGCGCGACGCGCTGTTCTCTGCGTCGGGCGGCGGCCTCGAATCGCTTGCGCCCGGCGCCGTCGTCGGCACCTCGTCGCTGCGCCGCCAGGCCCTGCTCCTGTATGCGCGACCCGATCTCCGGATCGTGCCGTTCCGCGGCAATGTCGAGACGCGGCTGGCGAAGCTCGCGGCCGGCAGGGTCGATGCGACGCTGCTCGCCGTCGCCGGGCTGAAGCGGCTCGGCAAGGAGCACCTCGTCACGACGATCCTGCCGCCCGAGATCATGCTGCCGGCGGCGGCCCAGGGCGCCATCGGCATCGAGCGACGGCTCGACGATTCGCGGATCAGCCGGCTTCTGGAGCCGCTCGATGATGCGACGACGAACTGGCAAGTCACCGCCGAACGGGCTCTGCTCGCCGAGCTCGACGGCTCCTGCCGGACGCCGATCGGCGCCCTCGCGACGATCGGCGGCGCTTCACTGCGCCTCGCCGCCCTCGTCATCGAGCTGGACGGGACCGGGCGCCATGCGGTCGAGATCACGGGTGCGATCGAAGACGCAGAGCGCATCGGCCGCCAGGCGGGGATGCAGCTCAAGGCGCTGCAGCGCGGTTAGCGCGCTGCCGTCCTGGCCAGCTCCGCCGTGTAATAGTCGGGGTAGGGCGGGCGGTCGATATAGCGGCCGGCGCTGCGTTCGGCGCGCAGCTCGCCGCCCCGATAAACGATCTTGCCCTGCGCGACGGTCAGCGCATTGCTCCCCTCGACCTCGATCCCCTCGAAGATGTTGAAATCGACGTTCTGGTGGTGCGTCGCGGCCGAGATGCGATGGCGGCGCTTCGGATCCCAGACGAGGATATCGGCGTCGGCGCCTGCCGCGACGACGCCTTTGCGCGGATAGATGTTGAAGATCTTCGCGGCATTGGCCGAGGTCGCGGCGACGAATTCGCTCGGCGTCAGGCGACCGGTGTTGACGCCGTAGTGCCACAGGATGTGCAGGCGGTTCTCGACGCCGCCGGTGCCGTTCGGGATCTTCGTGAAATCGTCTGCGCCCATCGCCTTCTGCGGCGCGCAGAAGCAGCAATGGTCTGTCGCTGTCGTTTGTAGCAGCCCGGCCTGGAGCGCGTTCCACAGCGCCGCCTGATGCGCCTTGCCGCGGAACGGCGGGCTCATGACATGCGCGGCGGCGAAGGCGAAGTCGGGGTTGCGGTAGACCTCATCGTCGACCACGAGATGACCGGCGAGCACCTCGCCGAAGACGCGCTGCCCCTCGCCGCGGGCGCGGGCAATGGCTTCGACGGATTCGCGGCACGAGTTGTGGACGATGTAGAGCGGCACGTCGAGCACCTGCGCCAGGCGGATCGCGCGGTTGGCAGCCTCGCCCTCCACGGCGGGCGGCCGCGACAGGGGATGGCCCTCCGGGCCGGTAACGCCTCGCTTCAGCAGTTCCTGCTGCAAATGGAATACAAGCTCGCCGTTCTCGGCGTGGACGGTGCAGAGCGCGCCGAGCTCGCGGGCGCGCAAGAAGCTTTTCACTAGCAGTTCGTCGTCCGCCATGATGGCGTTCTTATAGGCCATGAAATGCTTGAAGCTGTTGACGCCGTGTTCGGCGACCAGCGTTCCCATGTCGCGCCGGACGCTCTCGTCCCACCACGTCACGGCGACATGGAAGCTGTAGTCGGCGGCGGCCTTCTCGGCCCAGCCGCGCCATTTGCGATAGGAGTCGAGGAGGTTCTCCTGGGGACTGGGGATGACGAAATCTATGATCATCGTCGTGCCGCCGGCGAGTCCGGCGGCGGTGCCCGTGAAGAAATCCTCGGAGGCGACCGTCCCCATGAACGGCAGCTCCATATGGGTGTGCGGATCGATGCCGCCGGGCATGACATAGGCGCCGCCGGCATCGACGATCTCCGCGCCGGCCGGCGCCGCGAGCTTGTCGCCGACCGCCTGGATCACGCCGTCGGCGACGAGCACGTCGGCCCGCCGGGCCGCATCTGCATTCACGACCGTGCCGCCCCGGATCAAGATCGCCATGAAGCCTCCAGTCGATTTCGTATTCGCCGAAACGGCGAGCCTAGACCGGGCTTGACCAAATGATCAAGTAACGCCGAGTATCGCCCGCCCTTGTCCGATCCACGCCTACCAAAGAGGATGGCAGCGATGCCCGACCAGCCGCAGTCGCCGGCGCCCCGAACCCCGAACGATCTCGACGCCTTCTGGATGCCGTTCACCGCGAACCGGCAGTTCAAGGCGGCGCCGCGGCTGCTCGTCGCCGCCAAGGGCATGCATTACACCAGCGATGACGGCCGCCGCATCCTCGACGGTACCGCCGGTCTGTGGTGCTGCAACGCCGGCCATGGCGACCGCCGCATCGTCGAGGCGATCCAGGCGCAGGCCGGCGAGATGGATTACGCGCCGGCCTTCCAGATGGGCCACCCCAAGGTCTTCGAGCTCGCCTCGCGTCTCGCCGCGCTGATGCCGGGCGATCTCGGCAAGGTCTTCTTCACCAACTCGGGATCCGAGGCGGTCGATACCGCGCTGAAGATCGCACTCGCCTATCACCGCGTCCGCGGCGAGGGGCAGCGCACCCGATTTATCGGCCGCGAGCGCGGCTATCACGGCGTCGGCTTCGGCGGTATCTCGGTCGGCGGCATCTCGGGCAACCGCAAGTTCTTCGGGCCGATGCTGGCCGGCGTCGACCATCTGCCGCACACCCACCTGCCCGAGCGCAACGCATTCTCCCGCGGCGAACCGGAGCACGGCGCCGATCTCGCCGACGAGCTCGAGCGCATCGTCGCGCTGCACGACGCCTCGACGATCGCGGCCGTCATCGTCGAGCCGCTTGCCGGCTCGACCGGCGTGCTGGTCCCGCCGAAGGGCTACCTTGCGCGGCTGCGCGCGAGCTGCGACCGGCACGGCATCCTGCTGATCTTCGACGAGGTCATCACCGGCTTTGGCCGGCTCGGCGCGAGCTTTGCCGTCGAGCGCTTCGGCGTGCAGCCGGACATGGTAACGGTCGCCAAGGGCATCACCTCGGGAACCGTGCCGATGGGTGCCGTCTTCGCCCGCGATGCGATCTACGACACCTTCATGACCGGCCCGGAAACCGCGATCGAGCTGTTCCACGGCTATACTTACTCTGGCCATCCGCTGGCCTGCGCCGCCGGCCTCGCGACGCAGCGGGTCTATGCCGAGGACGGTCTCTTCGAGAACGCGGCTTCGCTTGCGGCGTATTGGGAAGACGCCGTCCATTCCCTGAAGGGGCTGCCGCACGTCATCGATCTGCGCAATCTCGGACTCATCGCCGGGATCGAGCTGCAGCCGATTGCCGGACAGCCGACGAAGCGGGCCTTCAACGCCTTCCTGCGCGCCTATGAGAAGGGGCTGCTGATCCGTACTACCGGCGACATCATCGCGCTCTCGCCGCCGCTTATCCTGACCCGGGCGCATATCGACGAGATGTTCGGCATCCTCGCCGACGTGCTGCGCGAGGCGGCGTAGTCTTACAAATACTCCGCCCCGCCCGGGGGACGTCGAGGATCAGCGCCGCAGTCCCAACCCCTTGAGGAACAGCGCCGTCGCTGTCGTCGTCGCCGTGGCCAGGGTCGCGTCGTCGACGCGACGCTTGCCGAGCACTGCGGTGATTTGCGTCGCGAAATCGGCGTAGGTCTGGGTCGTCGCCCAGAGCATGAAGAGGAGATGCGCGGGATCGACCGTGTCCATCCTGCCCTCTTCCATCCAGGCCTCGAGGATCACGCTCTTCGCCTCGACGTGGCGGCGCAGTCGCTGGCGCAGGAAGGGACGGACATGCGTCGCACCGCCGATCACCTCGATGGCCCAGAGGCGGGATCGGTCGGGGAAGTCGCGGGAGTATTCGATCTTGCGGGTGATGTAGCGCTCCAGCGCGGTTGCGGGATCGGCGTCGGGCCGGATCTCGTCAAGGGCGTCGAGCCAGACCGTCAGCACGTTCTCCAGCACGCGTGTGTAAAGATCGCGCTTGGTCGGGAAGTAATAGTGGAGATTGGCCTTCGGAAGTAGCGCGCGTTCGGCGATCTCGCCGGTGGTGGCGCCGCTGAACCCTTTCTCGGCGAAGACCGCATCGGCCGCCTTGATGATCCGCGCGACGTTGCGCTGGCGGATGATGCCGCCGTCGTCGCTCGACGAGGCTCTGCTCCCTTGGGTGGATTCCGCCGCCTTCGTCTTGCTCATCCCGTCTCGCCGTGCTGTGGCCGAAGCCGTCCCCCGCATCTCGGGCCTCGATCATTGAACCGTCGAGGCTCCCGGTCAAATAAAATGCAATCGCCCATTTCTTGGCCATTTCTGCCGATTTTCGGCACGATATTGAACGATCGGTCAAGTTCTGCCTACACTTGGAATCAGCTGAAAATTCCCACCGACAGCGAGGCATCGATGGCAGGATCGCAAGTCACCGCTCATCCCGACATTGCCGCCGCGCGGCTGTCGCCCGAGGTCTATCGGGCGAATTTCGCCGACGTCCATCCGCCGCTCGAAGCCGATCAGGCAGTGGTCGAGGCAAACCGTTGCTATTTCTGCTACGACGCGCCCTGCGTCGAGGCCTGTCCGACCGGTATCGACATCCCGGGCTTCATCCGCAAGATCGCGACCGGCAACGTCGACGGCGCCGGCCTGCGCATCCTCGAGGAAAACATCTTCGGCGGCTCCTGCGCCCGCGTCTGCCCGACAGAGATCCTCTGCGAAGCGGCCTGCGTCCGCACCGAGCAGCAGGGCAAGCCCATCGCGATCGGTGCGCTGCAGCGCTATGCCACCGATCCGACGCTGGCGGCGGCGGTCCATCCTTTCACGCGAGCCCTCTCGACCGGTCGCCGCGTCGCGGTCGTCGGCGGCGGCCCCGCCGGCCTCGCCTGCGCCCATCGGCTGGCGATGCTCGGCCATGACGTCACCGTCTTCGAAGCTCGCGAGCGTCTCGGCGGGCTCAACGAATACGGCATCGCCGAGTACAAGGTGGCGGACCATTTCGCCCGTGCCGAGGTCGATTTCGTCCTGGCGGTCGGCGGCATCGCGGTGCGCACCGGCGTAGCCCTCGGCCGCGATCTCTCGCTTGCCGATCTCCGCGGCGACTATGATGCCGTGTTCCTCGGCATGGGGCTTGCAGGGGTCAAGGCGCTGGAATGCGAGGGCGAGGAATTGCAGGGCGTCTTCAATGCCGTCGACTACATCGAGAGGCTGCGCCAGGCGGCGGATTTCGCGACGCTGCCGATCGGCCGGCGCATCGTCGTAATCGGCGGCGGCAACACGGCGATCGACATCGCGGTGCAGGCGAAGCGGCTCGGCGCCGAGGACGTGACGCTGGTCTATCGCCGGACGGCGGAGGCGATGAGCGCGACCGGCCACGAGCAGGAGTTCGCCCAGACGAATGGCGTCAGGATCAAGCATTCGGCGCAGCCGGTTCGCCTGACCGGCCGCGACGGCGGCGTCGCGGAGGCCGTGTTCGAATACACTGCGACCCAGGGCGGTCGCCTCGTCGGCACCGGCGAGATTTTCGCGCTGCCGGCCGACATGGTGTTCAAGGCGATCGGCCAGGTCTTCGTAGCCGATCCGCTCGCCGAGGGCGGAAGCTCGCTGCTCGCGCTGGCGAATGGCAGGATCCGCGTCGACGCCGACGGCAAGACCTCGCTCGACAAGGTCTGGGCAGGCGGCGATTGTATCGCCGGCGGTCAGGATCTGACGGTGCAGGCGGTCGAGGACGGCAAGCGTGCCGCGCTCGCCATCCACCGCAGCCTCGCCGGGTGAGGGGAGACGCCATGGCCGATCTCACGACGCGCTTCGCCGGGTTCAAATCGCCGAATCCGTTCTGGCTTGCCTCGGCGCCGCCGACCGACAAGGCCTACAACATCGTGCGCGCCTTCAAGGCGGGTTGGGGCGGCGTCGTCTGGAAGACGCTCGGCGAGGATCCGCCGGTCGTCAATACCTGCTCGCGCTACGGGGCGACCTCGTACAAGGGCAACCGCGTCGCCGGCTTCAGCAACATCGAGCTGATCACCGACCGGCCGCTGGCGATCAATCTCCAGGAGATCAAAGAGGTCAAGCGCGACTGGCCGGACCGCGCGCTCGTGGTCTCGCTGATGGTGCCGTGCGACGAGGAGAGCTGGAAGCGCATCCTTGCCGCAGTCGAGGAGACCGACGCCGACGGCGTCGAGCTCAACTTCGGCTGCCCGCACGGCATGTCCGAACGCGGCATGGGCTCGGCGGTCGGCCAGGTGCCGGAATACATCGAGATGGTGACGCGCTGGTGCAAGCAACACACGCGGATGCCGGTCATCGTCAAGCTGACGCCAAACGTCACCAGCATCCTCGGCCCCGCCCGGGCCGCGGTGCGCGGCGGCGCCGACGCGGTGAGCCTGATCAACACGGTCAACTCGATCGTCAGTGTCGACCTCGATCTGATGGCGCCCGAGCCGGTGGTCGACGGCAAGGGGACGCATGCCGGCTATTGCGGCCCGGCGGTCAAGCCGATCGCGCTCCATATGGTCGCCGAGATCGCCCGCGACCCGGAATGCCGCGGCATCCCGATCTCCGGCATCGGCGGCATAGAGAGCTGGCGCGACGCTGCCGAGTTCATCGCGCTCGGCGCCGGCACGGTGCAGGTCTGCACGGCGGCGATGCATTATGGTTTCCGCATCGTCGACGATCTGAAGGACGGGCTGGCGCGCTGGATGGCGACCAAATCCTATGCCGGCATTGAGGATTTCAGCGGCCGCGCCGTCGCCAATGTGCGCGACTGGCAATACCTGAACCTCGAATACAAGACGATCGCCGCGATCGACCAGGAGCTCTGCATCAAATGCGGCCTGTGCCACATCGCCTGCGAGGATACGGCGCATCAGGCGATTGCGTCCTTGCGCAACGGGGGCGGGCGGCGCTACGAGGTAATCGCAGGAGAATGCGTCGGCTGCAACCTCTGCATGCATGTCTGTCCGGTCGACGGCTGTATCACGATGCAGCGCGCCGACGACGGCAGTCGCGAGCGCAACTGGACGCAGCATCCCAACAACCCGATGGCCGTCGGGGCATCGCCGGTCGATGGCGCCGCGGAGTAGGCGAGGGCAGCATGGCACACCCGGCCAACATCCAAGTCAACTGCGACCGCCTGTGGGACTCCCTGATGGAGATGGCGAAGATCGGCGCGACGGCCAAGGGCGGCTCGAAGCGCTTGGCGCTCTCCGACCTCGACAAGGAGGGCCGCGATCTCTTCGTCTCGTGGTGCAAGGCGGCGGGTTGTACCGTCACGGTCGACCGCATGGGCAATATCTTCGCGCGCCGCCCCGGCCGTCTTGCCGATCTCCCGCCGGTCGTCACCGGCAGCCACCTCGATACCCAGCCGACCGGCGGCAAGTTCGATGGGGTCTTCGGCGTCCTCGCCGGGCTCGAGGTGATCCGCACGCTCAACGATTCCGGCTACGAAACCGACGCGCCGCTCGAGGTCGCGGTGTGGACCAATGAAGAGGGCTCGCGCTTTGCGCCGGCGATGGTCGCATCGGGCGTCTTCGCCGGCGTCTTCACGGAGGAATACGGCCACAGCCGCGCCGACCTCGACGGCAAGACGATCGGCGCCGAGCTCGAGCGCATCGGCTATCTCGGCGACCAGCCGACCGGCGGCCGTCCCTTCCGCGCCTTCTTCGAGGCGCATATCGAGCAGGGCCCGATCCTCGAGGCGACCAGCAAGACGATCGGCGTCGTCCAGGGCATCCAGGGCATGCGCTGGTTCGAGGTGACGCTGACGGGTGCCGAGAGCCACGCCGGCACGACTCCCATGGACCGCCGCAAGGACGCGATGCTGGGTTGCGCCCGCATCGTCGACCGCGTCAACAAGATCGCTCTCGACCATGCGCCGGGGGTCTCGACGGTCGGCTTGGTGCAGGTCAGCCCGAACTCGCGCAACACCATTCCCGGCAGCGTCTTCTTCAGCGTCGACCTGCGCCATCCCAGCGACGCGGTGCTGGCGACGATGACCGACGAGCTCAACGCTCTCGTCGCCGAGATCTGCGCCGGCCTCGGCCTCACCGGCGAGTGCAAAGAGATCTGGTCATCGCCGGCCGTCCATTACGACGAGGCTTGCATAGCCGCGGTGCGCCAGGCGGCTTCCGAGCTCGGCTATCCGCACCGCGACATCGTCTCGGGCGCCGGCCACGACGCGGGCTACATCAACCGCGTCGCGCCGACCGCGATGGTCTTCGTGCCTTGTGCCGATGGCATCAGCCATAACGAGATCGAGAGCGCGACGCGCGAGGACCTCGCCGCCGGCTGCAACGTGCTGCTGCGGGCGATGCTCGCGCAGGCGGCGGCCGAGACGCGATGACGGTGCTCGAGGCGACGAGTTCCGTCGCGTCGGCACGCGACCGTCCGGAACCGGCGGTCGAGATCTCGCATCTCAATCTGGTGTTCGGCGAGGGCAAGGCGGCGGTCCGCGCCCTGGCGGACGTCAACCTGACGATCGGCCGCGGCGAGTTCGTCTCGTTCATCGGCCCGTCCGGCTGCGGCAAGACGACTCTCATGCGCGTCGTCGCCGATCTCGAAAGCGCCGGCAGCGGCAGCGTCAAGGTCAACGGCGTCAGCCCGGCCGAGGCGCGTCTCGCCCGCGCCTACGGCTACGTCTTCCAGGCGCCGGCGCTTTACCCGTGGCGCAGCGTCCAACGCAACATTACCCTGCCGCTGGAGATCATGGGCGTCGACAGGGCGGAGCAGGCGCGCCGCGTCGCCCGAGTTCTCGACCTCGTCAATCTGACGGGCTTCGCGCGCAAGTTCCCCTGGCAGCTTTCCGGCGGCATGCAGCAGCGCGTCTCGATCGCCCGCGCCCTGTCCTTCGACCCGGCGCTGCTGCTGATGGACGAGCCCTTCGGCGCGCTCGATGAGATCATTCGCGATCATCTGAACGAGCAACTCCTGCGGCTCTGGGAGCGCACCCGCAAGACCGTGCTCTTCGTCACCCATTCGATCCCGGAGGCGGTGTTCCTCTCGACCAAGATCGTCGTGATGAGCCCGCGCCCGGGCCGTATTGCCGACGTCATCGACAGCGATCTGCCGCGCGAGCGCACCGTCGAAATTCGCGAGTCCCCCGAATTCATCAAGATCGCCCACCGCGTCCGCGCCGGCCTGCGTGCCGGGCATGGCGACGATGATGCTTGAGATCGCGCGGCCAGGGACTCGCCACAATCCTTTCGCTCGCCTCGCCGCCGGGCGCATCTTGCCTGTGCTGGTCGTCAGCCTGGCACTCCTTGCGATCTGGTATGTCGCAACAATCGGTCTGAACGCCCGCGGCGCCCTCGATCAGTACGAGCGCGACGAGCGAAACGACTGGACGATCGCCGAGTTGATCGCCGACACGATGCGCCAGGAGCGGCCGCTGCTGCCGGCGCCGCACCAGATTCTGGTCGAGCTGGACAAATCCGTGTTGCAGATCGCGCCGACCTCGCGCCGCAGCCTCGTCTATCACGGCTGGGTGACGCTCTCGGCGGCTTTCGTCGGCTTCGCGATGGGGACCTTGCTCGGTATCGTCCTTGCCATCGCCATCGTCCACGTGCCGGCGCTCGAGCACGCGCTGATGCCATGGATCATCGCCTCGCAGACAATCCCGATCCTGGCGATCGCGCCGATGATCATCGTCGTGCTCGGCTCGGTCGGTCTCGTCGGGTTGCTGCCGAAGGCGATCATCTCGGCGTACCTCTGCTTCTTCCCCGTGGCGATCGGCATGGTCAAGGGGCTGACCTCGCCCGACCCGCTGCAGCTCGACCTCATCCGGACGTACAGCGCGACCGAGGGGCAGCTGTTCCGCAAGCTGCGCTTCCCCGCCGCGATTGCCTTCCTCTTCGCCAGTCTGAAAGTTGCGATTGCTTTGGCAATCGTCGGGGCCATCGTCGGCGAGCTGCCGACCGGGGCGCAGGCCGGGCTTGGCGCACGCATGCTGTCGGGCTCGTATTACGGCCAGACGGTGCAGATCTGGGCGGCGCTGATCGTCGCGGCGATCGTCTCCGGACTCTCGATCGCCGCCGTCGGCCTCGCCGAGCGCGTCACCATGCGTGCGATGGGCAGTGCGCCGTGAAGCGCAACGCGATCATTACTGTCGTCGCAGGCCTGATCGCGTTGTTCCTCCCGCTCGGCGCCGCCGGCAGCTTCCTCGCGCATCCGCTCGCCCTCGCGCTGTGGCTCGTCGCGATCGCCGCTGCTGTTGCGCCGCAGCTTCGCGCCCTCGGCCCAGCTGCTGTCGCGATCCTGACGACCATCAGCACCGCTCTCGGCGCCGCTGCGCTCTACCGGCTGATCCTGGCCGGCGCGATCGGCAGCGACGCGCTCGGCATCTGGGTCGGCACGATCCTGCTCTGCCTCATGCTATGGCGTACACTGCAGCACATCGCCGCCCTATGCGCCGCGACGCGCGGCACCGCCATCCGCCTCGCAGCGCCCATTCTCGTCGGGCTTTGGGCGTTGATCCTCTGGCAGATCATCACCGTCGGCTTCGCGATCCCCGGCGTCCTGCTGCCGCCGCCGAGCGAGATCGGCGTCGCGATCGCCGCATCGCTGCCGGTGCTCGGCGTCGACTTCATGCAGACCTTCGTGCGCTCGATGATCCCGGGCTACGTCATCGGCTGCGGCGCCGGGCTCGTCGTCGGCATCCTCGTCGACCGCGTGCCGTTCCTGCAGCGCGGCTTGCTGCCGATCGGCAATCTCGCCAGCGCCCTGCCGATCATCGGGATCGCCCCGATCATGGTGATGTGGTTCGGTTTCGACTGGCAGTCGAAGGCGGCAGTCGTCGCGGTGATGACCTTCTTCCCGATGCTCGTCAACGTCATTGCCGGCCTCGATGCGCTCGGCCGCGTCGAGCACGACCTCATGCGGACCTATGCCGCGAGCTACGGCCAGACGCTGCTCCGGGCGCGGTTGCCGGCGGCGCTGCCCTTCATCTTCAACGCGCTCAAGATCAATTCCACCCTGGCGCTGATCGGGGCCATCGTCGCCGAGTTCTTCGGGACGCCGATCTACGGCATGGGGTTCCGCATCTCGACGGCGGCGGGACGCATGGACATCGCCTTGGTCTGGGCGACGGTCGCGGTGGCGGCGCTGAGCGGGTCTGCCGCTTATGGTGCGATCGCCGTCATCGAGCGGAGCCTGACCTTCTGGCACCCCTCGCTGCGTAAAGCCTGAGGAGCCACCCGAGTTTACAAACAAGGAGGATAAAATGCGGAGACTGGCGGGATACGGGGCGGCCGTCGCGATGTTCGCGGCGACGGGGATGGCGCGGGCAGCGGAGCCGGTGACGGTGCAGCTGAAATGGGTGGCCCAGGCGCAGTTCGCCGGCTACTACGTCGCCAAGGACAAGGGCTACTACAAGGACGCCGGCCTCGACGTCACGATCAAGGCGGGCGGACCGGATGTGGCGCCGGTACAGATCCTCGCTGCCGGCGGCGCCGACGTCGTCGTCGACTGGCTGCCCGACGCGCTGGCGGCGCGCGAAAAGGGCGTCAAGCTCGTCAATGTCTCGCAGACCTTCCAGCGCTCCGGCCTCGAGCTCACCTGCACCAAGGCGAGCGGCATCAAGACGCCGAAGGACTTCCCCGGCCATACGCTGGGCGTCTGGTTCTCCGGCAACGAGTATCCGTTCCTTGCCTGGATGGCCAAGCTCGGCATCCCGACCGACGGCAGCCCCAAGGGCGTCAAGGTGCTGAAGCAGGGCTTCAACGTCGATCCGCTGCTGCAGAAGCAGGCGCAGTGCATCTCGACGATGACGTATAACGAGTATTGGCAGGTGATCGACGGCGGTTTCAAGCCGGCCGATCTCACCGTCTTCAAATACTCCGACGAGGGCGTCGCGACTCTCGAGGACGGGCTCTACGCCAATGGCGACAAGCTCGGCGACGGCCGCTTCGTCGACAAGCTCGCCCGTTTCGTCGCTGCATCGGACCGCGGCTGGGACTGGGCCTCGAAGCACACCGACGAGGCGGCAATGATCGTGCTCGACAACGACACGACCGGCGCACAGACCGAAAAGCATCAGAAGCGGATGATGAAGGAGATCGTCAAGCTCTTCGCCGATTCGAAGAACCCGCTCGGCTATCTCAATCCGGACGACTTCGATGCGACGGTCACGGTGCTGCTGTCGTCGCAGTCCGATCCGGTGATCACCAAGAAGCCCGAAGGCGCCTGGACCGGCGCCGTCTTCCAGGCCTCGAAGAAGTACTGGGATCCGGCGAAGGCGACGAACTGACGCAAGGCCGCGGGGAGGGGAGTCAACCACCCTCCCCGTCCGACCACGGTGTCAGACGCTCGAAGCCCCTCGTTCTAGCGAAGCTCTTCGACGATGTGGTTGATCAGCGACCGCTCCGTCGTCCGCGGCGTCTGCGGTTGCCGGAAGGTCGCCGTGACGGCGGCGCCTTCGATGACGAGAATGACCAACAAGGCGAGCAAAGCCGCTACCGCCGCCGGACGTTCGATCGAATCATTTGCCATGCCGAATCCCCCTCATCGACGATGAGTACAAACTCGTAACGGGGAAATCGTTCCGGGGTTCCGTGGCGAAGACACTTTGTTGACATATTCTCCCGCCGGTTGCTGCGGGCAATCGGCGAGATCACGGCAGCGACGCCTTCAGCTCCGCGATCGTCGCGGGCGTGCTGTATTCCGCTTGCCCGACTCTGACCGGGCGGCACACGCAGGCGTCGAGCAAGAGCATCAGCGAGATTGCGCTGAGAACCATCACGTTCCGATAGGCCAATCGATTGTTCATGTCGCCTCCCGCTGGCGTCCCGCCAAATCGCTGATATGAGATAGGGGCAATGCGCGTGACACATCCCCAAAGGCGCAACCCGATGCAAACGAGCAATTCCGGTGGCTGTTCCGGGACACACAACCGGAAATAGCGCCAGATCCCGCTGACCGCAGCAAACACCCATGAACCGACCGATCTCTTCCTCACATAGGTTGGTGCGGCCCCTGCGGTCCGTTGTTAGGTTCCGCTAGCCGGCGCCATGGTCGTCGGCCCTAGCAGTACGAAGATCCCCAAGACGCTGAAGGGGGCTCGTGCGCGCCTCGGAAAAAACGCGAGCGCGACATGAGATCGGTCGAAATCCGCCTCCTGACCAGAAATCTTTCCCGAGAGCTCATCGCCATGCGGGAGTGGCTGGATCGCGCGGGCTTCGAGCCTTCGCAGTTCACCTACAACGCCAATCGCAACGGCTCGGAGGTCTTGGTCCACGTGACCTTCACGATGGAGCGCGAGGCCGCGACATTCGCCGAAAGCTTTTGCGGCGTCTTGGTGACCCCAGCCGGCTAGTCGGGGGCTAGCAGCTCAGTTGCGCTTGCGTGCGGTGAAGCTACGGAAGATGTCGAAATACCGCTCGCCGCGGACCTCCTCGAAGCCGCAGCGGCGGAGAGCCGCGGTCACCGCCGCCGGGTCGACGCCGTTGGCGATCGTCTCCCAGTGGTAGATCATGAGCGACCTTGTCTCCGCGCGGCGGGCGACGACCCGCTGGATCGACGGGGCGAGATACGCGAAGTGCCGCGAGAAGAGGGCGCGGCTGAGCGGCCCCGTCGGCTTGCTCAGCTCGAGCAGCAGCAAGGTCGCACCGGCCCGCATGACGCGGTGAAACTCGCCGAACAGCCGGTCGATGTCGCCGATGTGGCGCAGCGCGTAGCCCATCGACAGGAAATCGATACTCTCCTCGGCGATCGGCAATGACTCGGCAGTGCTTTGCACCACGCCGATCCCGATCTTGTCGCGCGCGATCTCGAGCATCGCCTCGCTGAGATCGACGCCGACGATCGCCTCGGCGCCACCGGCCAGCCTCATCGCCTCCTTGGCGAGAAGGCCGGTGCCGACCGCGACGTCGAGGACTCGCAGGCCCGGCCGCAGCCCGGCCCGCCGCAGGCAGCGGCGCCGGTACCATGACCCGGAGCCGAGCGAGAAGATCTGATTGAAGCGGTCGTAGACAGGCGCCGTCTCGTTGAAGAGATCGCGAACCGGTCTCGCGCCTCCGATCGGCTGGTCGTCTTCCCTGAGCATAGACATCAATTCATCCTCCGTCCGTAGTCTCGCCGGACAAGGACGGCGCGGGCAAGCGCCGTGCGGGAAGAGAATTGATTGGGACGCGACCTACAGCTGATGGCGCGTAATTCTTGGCCGCTGCCTCGCCGGGATTGCACCCTCGCGCAGATTGCACATTCGCCGCTTGCAAAATTATTTTACATAGATTAACCATATCAATCGACGATTTGGTTAATGCGAGAATCGACAATCGCGAGTGACCATGCCCCGGTCAAGAGGGCAGACGGACTCGATCCGGGACGATGAACTCGGGGTAAGCACGAGCGTGGTTGGGCGGCTGCCGGCGCAGTCGGACGCGGCACCGCAAGGCGCGGCTTTGTCGGAGAGCGACCATGGCAGACATGGTGAGTGTCACCCAAGAAACGGCGCAGACCTTGGTCGAGCGGTACGGCAGAAACGCCATGGTCCATGTCGAGGACCAGGTGAAGGTTGCGCTCAAGAGGTCCGATTGGATCTCGGTGAGATCGTGGCGCGCCGTCGGCTCCGAGATCGCCAGGCAGTTTCGCATTCCAGGGTAATCTGCTCCGATCGTTTGATCCTCCCCGATCAAAAAGGGCGCCTGGAGAACTGAGGACGGCCGCGCGCTCGCGGCCGTCCTCCTCTTCATTGCATCTCACGATCGAAATGCCGGGACGACTTCCTTGCCAAAAAGGCGGATCGAGTTCTCGACCAGCGCGGGTGGCATGCTGCCGATCTCGTGATTGGTACAGAAGATGTCGTAGCCGATCAGCCGCTTGCCCGCTTCGAGCCGGCGGATCACCGTCTCGGGGCTGCCGACGATCGCCAGACCGTTCTCGATATTGAACTCGTAGCTCGTCTGGGCCTGGCGCATCGTCTCGCCGCGCGCCTTGTCGTCCGGACGTTCGCTGTCGCGTCCCATGCCGCGGGCGTGGGCGCCCCAGCCGATGCGGGTCTGCTCGATCGTGCCGCCGCCGACCGGCACCGCCCCACCTTGCCGGGCGAGCAAATATTGCCGCGCCTCGTCGTGCGCCTTCGCGTCGGTCTCGGCAACATGCACTTGGCGCTGGAGGAAGACCCGCGGCATCGGCCCGGGATGGCTGCACTCGTGCCAGATCTTGCGATAGAGATCGAATTTCCGCGCGACGACGGCGTCGGTGTCGAGATTCTGCGAGACGTGGTAGTTGCCCTTGGCGGCGAACTCGATGGCGGCGTCGCTGTGCACCGCTGCCCAGATCGGCGGATGCGGCTGCTGGAACGGCTTCGGCTGCGGTAGCGCCTCGTCGAAATTGAAATACTTGCCGCGGAAGGTCACCTCGTCCCGGCTCCACGCCAGCTTCACGATCTCCATCACCTCGCCGGCGATCGCGGCGCGCTGGTAGTAATCCACGCCCCAGCGCAGGAACTCGTGCTCGTGCACGCCGATCCCGGTGCCGAACTCGACGCGGCCGCGCGAGAGATGGTCGAGCATGGCGATTTCCTGAGCCAGCCGGAGCGGGTGATAGAACGGCAGTTGCCACATCATCGCGCCGATGCGCAGCGTGCTGGTCGCCCGCGCCACGGCGGTGAGGTACACCGACGGTGCGGTGATGCGGCCGAGCGGCGAGTTCTGGTGCTCGATCACGAAATACGAATGCCAGCCGTCCGCCTCGATGCGCTGCGCCAGCCGGATGTGCTCGTCGTAGACGTCGGCCATCAGCTGCTGGCGGTCGCCATAGCCACCTACCGCGTCCCACAAGGCAAAATCGAGCTTCGTCATCGCCGAATCCTCCTCCCGTCGGGGTCGTTCGCCCTCTCGCTTGAGCATCGTACCGCGGCGCCGATGTCGCATCGGCGGAAACTTGCCGGGTTGCTGCCGTCGTGGAAACGGTAAAAGCGGTCGTCCCTCAATGACGTTATTCGATGGCGATCCGAAGATCACGGGAGATCGACGGTGGCGGCGTCGCGGCGTGCCGACCCGAAGGGACGGAAAAAAGACGATGGTTCTCCGGCGAAGGCGCATAATTTCATCGTCGCGCACCCAGCGGGGCGTGGCGATGCGACGTTCCTGCGTACCGACGGGCGGCGAGGGCGAGCGATGACCGGATATGCGATGGTGCCGGACTCGGAAGGGCCGCGGCGCGAGTTCAGGATCACGGTGGGATTGCGCGCCGGATACGGCCCGCAGGGGCGGATCTACGACATCGAGGAGGCGGTGCGGGCGGCGCATCGCTGGATGGCCGAGCGGGCCAGGCAGGGCGGGCCGTTTCTCTCCGGCATGTTCACGCGCGGCGAGATCATCTATGCGCGTACCTCGTCGGCCGGCTCGGCCGGCATGGATCGCGAGCCCGTCGCGATCTTCTCGGGCGAGGCGCTGCATCTTGCGGCACAGCATCTCGACGATCCCGCCGTCGAGGCGATGCTGAACGAGCTGGCGGCCGCGATGGGCCGCGTCCTCGAGCAGGAGGAGGTCCATGTCGCCTATCGCGACCGCGTGTGGACCCTCACCGTTCTCAATCCCTGAATTGTCTAACCGAGATAGGAGAAATCGGTGAGCCTCGACTTTCTGCTGACGTCGCTGATCGTCATCGCCTCGCCTGGCACCGGCGTTCTCTACACGCTGGCGGCCGGCCTCTCGCGCGGCTGCCGTGCCAGCGTCGTCGCCGCCTTCGGATGCACCCTCGGCATCGTCCCGCATATGGCCGCGGCGATCATGGGGCTGGCGGCGCTCCTGCACGCGAGCGCGCTCGCGTTCCAGACCCTCAAGTACCTCGGCGTTGCTTATCTGCTCTTCATGGCGTGGAGCGCGCTGCGGGAAAAAGGGGCGCTGAAGGTCGAGAAGGAGGTCGGCACGCGCTCGTCCTTGCAGGTGATCACCTCCGCGATCCTGATCAACATCCTCAATCCGAAGCTGTCGATCTTCTTCTTCGCCTTCCTGCCGCAGTTCGTGAGTGCCGACGAATCGCATCCGCTGCCGCGCATGCTCGAGCTGAGCGCCGTCTTCATGCTGCTGACCTTCTTCGTCTTCGTCGGCTACGGGCTCTTCGCCGCCGGGATCCGCAACCATGTCATCGCGCGTCCGCGGGTGCTGGTCTGGATGCGCCGAGCTTTCGCGGGCGCGTTCGTCGCGCTCGGTGCCAAGCTCGCGCTGGCAGATCGCTGAAGACCTTCGTTGCCTCGCCGTCGGTTCACGCGGCATTCGGCGGCCAGTTGATCTCGGTCTCGCGATAGGCGCGCAATCCTTCCAGCAGACCGCCTTGCTGCTCAAGAAAGAGGCTGCGGGTAAGGCCCCGGATCAGCCGCGGGATCGCGTATTTGAGGCCGCTCGCCGAGGTCGAGTGCGGACCCATGCTGACGATGGCCGCGAAGCTGAAGGCATGGATCTTCGGAATGTGCGGCGCCGTGCCGGGCTCGCGCTCCTGAAGATCGTAATGGGGGCCGAGGTAGGGATAGAAGCCAAGCCGGTCGTGCGCGTCCGATGGCGGCGGGGTATAGCGATCGCGCCACAGCGCGAAATCTCCGACGAGACCGGTCATCTCGGGACGGCACGAGAAATCGACGGCCGATCCGGTGGCGCAGATGATTTCGTCGAAGACGAAGCTGCGATGCCGCGTCCGGATTTGGATCTCGTCGCCCGCCATTCCGACGTCCAGCCACGGCGAGCTGGGATGGATCGCGAAATTCGCGTAGGCGAGGGCGCTGTCGTAGCTGTATTGCGCCGGCGGCTGGTCGACGGCGTCGAAGTAGACGTTCACGCCCCAGCGGATCGCATCGTCGAGATCGGGAAAGTGCTTGAGTAGCCCGGCGAACTCGATGTGGCGGTGCGGGTTGACGCTTGGCAGCTCGTCGCGGCGAAAGCACAGATCGACACTGCGCGCTCCCGATGTGAGGGCGGTGATCGCGGCATCGAAGGCGGAGGCGCCGTGGCCCAGGATGCCGAGCCGCTTGCCGCGATAGGCGGCGAAATCGATCGCCGTGTTCGAATGCCGGCAGCGTTCCGGCGGCAGCGCAACGGCGATCTCGAGCGGGATCCGCCACTCGCCGGCGCCGTCGTATCCCGTCGCGAGGATGACGCGGCGGGCCCGCAGTTGCTGCGCGCCCTGGGGCGTTTGCAGCGACAGGACCAACCAGGCATCTTCCGGGGCGATGCCGACGACCGCGACCTCGTTGCGCACCGGTAGGTTCAGCACCCGTCGGTACCAGCGCAGGTAATCCATCCAATCGCTGCGGCCGATGCGGTCGACTGCTTCCCAGCTGCCGGCGCCGAATTTCGCCTCGTACCAGGATCGCGTCGCGAGGCTGGGAATGCCGTGCTCCACCCCGACGAGGTATTTCGGGGTGCGGAGCATCGCCATCCTGGCATAGGTCTCCCACGGCCCCTCGAACCCCGCCGGGTTGCGGTCGAGCAGCAGGATATTGGTGATGCCGTCGCGGATCAGCCCCTGCGCCGCCGCCATGCCGGACTGGCCGCCGCCGACGATCGCCACGTCGTAGACCGGCCCGCCGGATCGATCCGTCAGTGGCTTGACCCAGGCGCCCGCGGGATAGGCCAGCATCGCGAGGTCACGATGAACCTGATCCTCAAGCAGGGTGAGGCGTTGTGCGGCGGGGCTCAGCGACATCGATCCGCACTCGTCATGGCGCAGGTATTGTCCATCGCCGGTCTTCCGCAAGAGTCGTGCCATCGATCCCGCAATGCCGCCGGCGCTCCTGCCGGAGGGCCGGGCTGCGGGTGGGCATGCGCTGACTAGAAGTCGACCAACTGGTCAGCTTTTTAGGCAGTCCGGCGAGTGGGCGCGACGCCATCATCGCGATGCCGCGTGAGCGCTGGGGCGTGGTCTGCGGAACCGAAGCCGGTCCGGATCGGTCGCGCCGATCGTGGCCGGCGGCCTGAAATTGCAGGCTGGATGCAGGTGCATCCGAAGCCGGGCAGGGGCCGGCGCGAGGCTGTCGCGGTTTTGCGGAAATCGCAGCCGGCATCCGGCGCATCGCCTCCGCGAGAGGTGATAATGAGGCGGAATGCAGGTGACCTCCGGCGGAATTCCCGGAGGTCTGGGTTCGGGTTTCGGGACCATCAGAGATCGTCATCCCGGCGCTCTCCGGGATGACGAGAGGGGTACCGGGTGAGGATTGAGGGGTGCTGCCTCGCTTCCCGCTTCTCCATCCCGAACGGTCCATGATCCGTGCTCCTTTTCGAAGGGAAACGGACAATATATGTCTATTATGGTTTGATCGCAAGCATTTTTGTTTACGCCATCATCAGATCGGATGGAATCGCCGTGGACTGATTCCCGCCGTCATTGCGAGCGCAGCGAAGCAATCCAGTGGCGGTAAGGGTCTGGATTGCTTCGTCGCTGCGCTCCTCGCAATGACGGAACTATATGTAAAATGGCTACTTACCTGACGCAGCATTCTCCCAAAACCCTTACTCTCCCATTGCTGCGCAATGGGTCCCTCCGTCTCCCGCCCAAGAGCGGGCGAGGGGACTCTCGGCAGGCTCATTGGAAACCATTTTGAATGGTTATGTCGGGATCGCTCGCCGCGCGCGGCGAGCGATCCCGGTTCGCACGGGCGCGACCGTCTGGCATGGGGTTTGCGTAACTCCGCACGACCCGTCTTGCCGCATTCGTCTGAAGCCAGAAGGACCATCGCTCGTGACCCTGCTCAACGTTCCCGTGATCGACATCCGGCCCTATCGCGAGGGTTCGGCGGCAGAGCAGATGGCGGTCGCAGGCCTGGTCGGCCAGGCCTGTCGCGACATCGGCTTCCTGGTAATTACCGGCCACGGCGTTCCTTCGGCGCTGATCGACCGGACGGATCGCGCCGCCTCGACGTTCTTCGACTTGCCGCTGGCCAAGAAAATGGCGCTGAAACGGCCGAAGGAGGACCAGGTCCGCGGCTATAGCGCGGTCGGCGACGAGGGGCTCTCCTACAGTCTCGACGAGGCGACGCCGGGCGATCTCAAGGAATCGTTCTCGATCGGCCCGATCGATCCGCCGGACGAGCCCTATTTCACCGGCGCGGCAGCCGGGCCGCATTTCGCGCCCAATTTATGGGCCGACGAGATCCCCGACTTCCGCGCATCGTGGTCGGAATATTTCACCAGCATGTCCGAGCTTTCGGCGCAGCTGATGCGCATCTTCGCGCTGTCGCTCGACCTGCCCGAGGATTTCTTCGACGACAAGATCGACCGCCACATCAGCATGTTCCGCACGCTGCGCTATCCCGAGCAGCGCGAGGAGCCGCGGCCCGGCCAGCTGCGCGCCGGGGCGCATTCCGATTACGGCAGCCTGACCATCGTCAGGATCGAGGACAAGCCGGGCGGGCTGCAGGTCATGAACAAGGCCGGCGCATGGGTCGACGTTCCCGCCATCCCGGGCTCGTTCGTCGTCAATATCGGCGATCTGATGATGCAGTGGACCAACGATCAGTGGATCTCGACGCTGCACCGCGTCGCTAACCCGCCGCGCGACAAATCCGACAGCCGCCGCCAATCGCTCGTCTTCTTCCATCAGCCGAATTACGACGCGATCGTCGAGTGCCTGCCGAGCTGCGCCGTTGCCGGCGCCGCGCCGAAATACGCGCCGATCTCGTCCGGCGATCATCTGCGCAACAAGTTCCTCAAGCAGACGACCTTCGGCGACAGCGCCGTAGAGGCGATCGCATGAGCAGCGCCCCGACGCTCTCCTACGTCAACGTCTTCGCCCGCGACATCGAGGCGCTCAGCGGCTTCTACCAGGACGTCTTCGGCTTCCCCGAGATCGAGGCGATCCGCTCGCCGATCTTCCGCGGTCTCAGCACCGGCCGCAGCAGCATCGGCTTCAACGCGCTCGACGCCTACGATCTGCTGAAGCTGTCGGAGTTCGCCAACCCGACGGGCGTGAAGTTCTTGCTCAATTTCGACGTCGACAGCCCGGAGGCGGTCGACCGGCTCGTTCCCGTCGCGGTGGCCAAGGGGGCGAGGCTCATCAAGGCGCCCTACAAGACCTATTACAACTGGTACCAGGCGGTTCTCTTCGATCCCGAAGACAACGTCTTCCGGATCAACCACGTGCTCGACGAATGACGGCCGACCCGTTCAACGCAACGAACAAGGAATAAGACCATGACGCTGCGCCCGAAGATCCTGCTGACGTCGCTTGCCATGGCGCTGGGATGCGCCGCCTCGGCCTATGCCGCCGGCTTCACGCTGCCGGCCCCGGCCAAGATCGCGTTCCTTTATTTCGCCGAGAAGAACGACGGCGGCTGGACGCAGGCCTTCGACGAGGCGCGGCCCAAGATCGAGAAATCGCTGGGCCAGCAGATGCCCTATGTCGAGAAGGTACCCGAGGTCGCCGGCCAGATCCGTCCGGCGGCCGAGCGCTTCATCCAGCGCGGCTACAACGTCATCATCGGCACCGCCTTCGGCTATTCCGACACGTTCAAGGAGCTCTCGGAGAAATACCCGAAGGTCGCGTTCCTCAACGCCTCGGGCACGACCAACGGCCCGAACCTGGAGTCCTTCTATGGCCGCACCTACGAGAGCCAGTATCTCTGCGGCATGGTCGCTGGCGCGGTCTCGAAGACCGGCAAGCTCGGCTTCGTCGCGGCGCATCCGATCGGTCCCGTCAACTGGACGATCAACGCCTATGAGCTCGGCGCCCAGAAAATGAACCCGAACGCCACGGTGACCGTCATCTTCACCGGCGCATGGAACGACCCGGTCAAGGAGCGCGCCGCCGCCCAGGCACTTGCCGATCAGGGCATCGACGTCATCGGCCAGCACGTCGACACCCCGACGCCGCAGATCGTCGCGCAGGAGCGCGGCATCTACGGCACTGGTCATCACCGCGATCTGCGCGAGTTCGCGCCGAAGGCGACGCTGTGCTCTTCGGCCTGGACCTGGGACGCGTTCCTAGCGCCGGAGCTCAAGAAGATCGCTGCCGGGAACTGGCAGCCGAGCCCCTACGGCGCCTTCCCCGGCATCAAGGACGGCGGCACCGACATCGCGTGCTGCAATGCCGTGGTGGCGAAGGACGTGGTCGCCAAAGTCATGGCGGAGCGCAAGGCGATCGTCGGGGGCAAGCAGGTCTATGCCGGGCCGCTCAAGGACACCGCCGGCACGGTCCGCGTCGCCGAGGGTGCGGTGCTCGACGATGCCGGGCTCTGGAAGATGGATTGGTTCGTCCCCGGGGTCATCACCCAGAAATGACGACCGGCCGATCATGACGATCGCGCTGACGCTGACCGGAATCCGCAAGTCGTTCGACGGGTTTCTCGCCCTCGACGACGCAGCATTCTCGGTCGGCGGCGGCGAGGTTCACGCGTTGCTGGGCGAGAACGGCGCCGGCAAATCCTCGCTGATGAACGTTGCCGCCGGGCTCTATGCGCCGGATAGCGGCGAGATCGCGATCGACGGGCGTCCCGTCGTCCTTGCCGGCCCGGCCGACGCGCGGCGCCACGGCGTCGGCATGGTGCATCAGCATTTCAAGCTGGTGAAGCCGTTCACCGTCGCCGAGAACATCCTGCTCGCCAATCCACGGCCCGGCTATCGCAGAGGGATGGCGGCGACCCGCGAGGCGATCGCCCGCCAGGCCGAGACGCTCGGCTTCGCGATCGAGCCGGATCGCCGCGTCGCCGATCTTTCGATCGCCGAGCAGCAGCAGGTCGAGATCGTCAAGGTCCTGGTCGGTGGCGTCCGCATCCTGATCCTCGACGAGCCGACCGCGGTGTTGACCGACGCCGAGGCCGATCGCCTGCTCGAAACGGTGCGTCGCCTGGCCGAGACCGGCGTCGCGGTCGTGCTGGTCACCCACAAGCTCTACGAGGTCAAGCGCCATGCCGATGCGGTCACGGTCATGCGGGGCGGGCGGACGGTCGCGACCGCCGATCCGCGCACCGCAAGCACCGCCGAGCTGACCGAGCTCACGGTCGGCCAGACGACGCCGCTGCCGGCGCGCGCGAGCTTCGACCACGGCGGTACGCGGCTGAACGTCGGCGCCCTGACCTGTGCGCGCGCCGATGGGCAGGTGACGCTCGCCGATCTCAGCTTCTTCGTCCGCTCCGGCGAGATCTACGGCGTCGCCGGCGTCAGCGGCAACGGCCAGGCGGAGCTCGCCGAGGCGCTGGTCGGCATTCGGCCGCCGCTTGCCGGCGAGATCTGGGTCGAGGGCGCCGGCGATCTCGCCAAGGCCGCACCGACGGCGCGCCGGGATGCCGCCGTCGCCGCCATCCCGGCCGACCGCTTTTCCCATGCGCTGGCGGGCAGCCTGTCGATCGCCGAGAATTTCGCGGTCGGCGAGGTGCATTGCGGCCGCTATGGCGGCTGGCCGCTGATCGACCGAAACGCGATGCGCCGCGCGACGGCGGCGGCGGTCGCCGCTTTCGACGTGCAGGGCGTCCGCAGCCTACGACAGAAGGCGGCGCTGCTCTCGGGCGGCAATGCGCAGAAGCTGGTGATCGCGCGTGAGTTCAGCCGCGAGCCGGCGGTCGTCGTCGCCCATAGCCCGAGCCGCGGCCTCGACGCGCGCGCCTGCGGTGCGGTGCATCAGCGGCTGCTCGCGGCGCGCGACGCCGGTGCGGCGGTCGTCGTGATCAGCGAGGACCTCGACGAGATCCTGACCCTCTCGGACCGGATCGCGGTGATGAGCCGCGGTCGCATCGTCGCCGAGTTCGACCGGCCGGCGGACCGCCAGGCGATCGGCCGCGCCATGGTGGATCATGGCTGATCTGAAGGCGATGTCGGCGGGCGCCATGGTGGCGCCGCCGCTCAAGGCGCGACGTCTCGGCCGGCTCACGCTCGAGCTGCGTCAGAACCTGCCGGCGTGGAAACAGGCGGCGTTCCTGACGATCTGCCTCGTATTCGGGATCGCGGTATCGGTCGCGATCCTCGCCGCGGCGGGGATCGCGCCGGCGACGCTGTTCGACGAGATGATCGTCGAGACGCTGGGCAACGCCGACAGTCTGCGCGCCGTGCTGGTGCAGGCGACGCCGCTCATCCTGGTCGGGCTCGGCGCTGGCCTCGCCTTTCGGGTCGGCTTTTGGAATCTCGGCATCGAGGGCCAGATGATCTGGGGCGGCATCGGCGCCACCGCTGTCGTGATCTATGGCATTGGGCCGGAATCGCTGCGGCTCGTCTGCATGGGAATCGCGGCGGGGCTGGGGGGGCTGACGTGGGTGCTGCTGGCCGCCTGGCTCAAGCTCAGCTTCCGCGTCAACGAGATCATCGCGACGCTGCTGCTGAACTACGTCGCCGCCTATTTTCTTTTCCACCTGCTCTACGGCGCCTGGCAGGATCCGACCACCGCCTTTCCCCAATCGGTGCAGTACCGCAGCTTCGAGCGGCTGCCGGAGATCGGCTTCGGCGTCAGCTCCGGCCTCGCGATCGCCCTCGCCGCGGTGGCGGTCGCCTTCTGGCTGGTCCAACTCAGCCGCGCCGGATTCTACATGCGCTTCGTCAGCGCCAATCCCGGCATGGCGCGCGTCGTCGGCGTGCCGGTCGCCGCCGTCAGCATCGGCGCCATCGCCGCCTCGGGCGCGCTCGCGGGACTCGCGGGCTTCGTCAACGTCGCGAGCCAGGAGGGCAGGCTGACGCAATCGTTCTTCGACGGCTATGTCTTCGCCGGCGTGCTCGTCGCCTTCCTGTCGCGCAACGATCCGATCATCGCGGCGGTCGTCGGCTTCCTGCTCGCCGTGCTCTTCGTGACCGGCCAGACGCTGCAGGTCTTCTACCAGATCCCCTTCACGATGGTGCAGCTGATCCAGGCGATCATCGTCATCGCCGTCGCGTCCTCGGAGTTCCTGATCCGCCACCGCATGCGCTGGACCCGCTGACGATGACCGACTTCCTGATCAACTGGATCGCCGGCATCCCGGTTACCGCCGCGCCTTACGCGCTGGCGGCGCTCGGCCTAATCATCAGCGAGCGGTCCGGCATCCTCAATCTCTCCGCCGAGGGGCTGATGCTGGTCGGCGCGATGACCGGCGTCGCGAGCTGCATCGTCCTCGGCGGCCACCCGCTGATCGCCCTCGTAATCGCGATGGTGGCGAGCAGCGTCGTCTCGCTGCTTTTTGCGATGCTGACCGTCGTCCTGCGCATCAACCAGGTGATCGCCGGCCTTGCGATCGTGTTCTTCTGCCAGGGGCTCACCGGGCTGATCGGCAATCTCGCCGGCTGGCAGAATCACCCGATCGCCGGGCTCGACAAATGGACGATCGGGCCGTTATCGGAAATCCCGGGGATCGGGAAGATCCTGTTCATCCAGGATCCCGTCGTCTATCTCGCGATCCCAATCTTCTACCTCGTCAATCGCGTGCTGAGGTTCTCGATGGTCGGGCTCAACCTGCGCGCCGTCGGCGAGAATCCGGCGGCGGCGGATGCGGCGGGGGTCAGCGTCGCGCTCTATCGGATCGCCGCGATCGTCGCGGGCTCGGCGCTGGTCGGGCTGGCCGGCGCCTATATCTCGGTCGTCGGGGTCAAGCTGTGGTTCACCGGCATGGTCGGCGGCCGCGGCTGGATCGCCGTCGCGCTGGTGATCTTCGCGCGCTGGGCGCCGTGGCCGGCGCTCGGCGGCGCGCTGCTGTTCGGCTGCATCGAGGCGGTGATCCCGCGGATCGCCGCCGCCGGCATCCGCGTGCCGCAATATCTCATGCTGATGCTGCCCTACCTCGCGACGATCGCCGTCATGGTCTGGGCCGGGGCGACGCAGCGCGGCGGCGCCGGCGAGCCCGGTGCGCTGGGACAGCCACACGTCCGCGAGGAGCGGCGCTGATCCGAGGCCGAGAGCAGGGAGGGTGACGATGCAGATCCACGTCTACGGCAAAGAGCGGACCGTTACCGACGGGTTCGACGACTATCTCGATCCGGCGCGCACCGCGATCGTTTCGATCGACATGCACCGCGGGCATCTCGACCCGTCGCCGGACTGCCCGTGCCCGGCGCCGCGGGCGCGCGAGATCGTGGCGCCGATCGACGCGTTCCACGAACGGGCGCGGGCGCTCGGTGTCCCGGTGATCCACGTCCGGACGGTGCTGCGGCGTGGCGGCGTCGACGACGTCAAGGGGATCCCATCCGCGTGGCGCCGCACCTTCCCGCTCTATGTCGGGGCGATCCCGAACAGCGACGCGCATGCCATCGAGGGTTCGCACTGGACCGAGCTGATGACGCATGTCGGGCCCGAGGATCTGCTCGTCGAGACGAAGAAGCGGCTGTCGGTCTTCTACCCGACCGATCTCGATTTTCTCTTACGCAACCTGAAGGTAGAGACCGTCGTGCTGAACGGCGGCTTCACCGATTGCTGCGTGCTGAACGCCGCCTTCGACGCGAGCAACCGCAACTACCATGTCGTCGTCGCGCGCGACCTCGTTCGCGGCACCGACGATGCCCTCGAGGGCGCCGCGCTGGCGATGGTCTCGCTTCATCTCGGCTTGGTCGTCGATTCGGCGGCGCTGCTCGCGGAATGGGGGACGCGCGTCAGCGGTCGAGGAAGCCCCAGCGCATCAGTCCCCGCTTGATGAATTGCTTCGCCCGCCGGCGCACCGAGGCGTTCCGGCGCGAGTCCCCGGCGGTGTGCTTGATCGCGTTCCACGGGTATTCCTGCGGCACCACGATGTGCGATTGGCGGAGGCCGAAGGCAATTCCATAGGCGCGCCGCGGGATCGGCGTCACATTGGTATCGGCGCCGTGCAGCGTCAGCCGGTGATGCACCACGGCGCCGCCAGCCGGCAGCGGGCAGTATCGCACCCGGCTCCCCGCGTCGACGGCGAGCGCCTCCAGCCCGTGAACGCCGGCATCGCCGCGGATCGGCTGGTGGACGTGAAGCGGTCCCTTGTTGCTGCCCGCGACGTATTTCAGGCAGCCGCTTTCTGGCGCGACGTCCTGCAGCGGGATCCAGAAGCTGATTGTATGGTACCGCGTGCCGCGCGGATAGAACGCCTGATCCTGGTGCCACGGCGTCGGGGCGCCGCCGTTCGCCGGCTTGGTCAGGGCATGGTCGAAGCGGAACGTCGCTTCCGGGCCCAGCAGCTGCCGCGCGATTGCCTCGCAATTCCGCCAGATCGCGGTGTCGCGCAGCTCCGGCCGGTAGGCAACCGGTCCGAGAAGCTGCGGAATCTGCATCGTCTCGCTCGATTCGTCGCCGGCGAAATCGACCAGATAGCCGTCAGCATAGCCGACCCGTTCCTCGAACATCCGATCGTAAAGCTCCGTCATCCGGCGGAGCTCCTCGGGGGTCGACACCGAGGGGATGGAAAGGAAACCCTCGTCGCGGAAGAAAGCGATCTGCTCCCGCGTCAATGTCACCGGATCGTGGCGGGAAATCGCTCCGCTGAACGAAGCGGCTTCTTTCGCCTTCCACTTTAGGACAGCCTGGACCATCGGCATTCCTGCTGGATGCACTGCTGCCACGCGGTCCGCACGGTTGCTCTGATCGGCGACAGCCAACGCGAACGCAGGGGTAGGGTCGCAGTTCCGTCGGGGACGCGATATTTGATGATCGTTTTTCGGCTAGGCGACGCCGCGCCAGCGCACGCCGGTCGCCACCGCGGCGATCAGCAGCCGCGAGAACAGCGCCATGTCGACCGGCATATCGCGGCGCCACACGTCGAGCAGGAGCACGCTCCGCACCGCGTCGCTCTCGTTGATCGCCTCATGCGGATAGGTGTCGTCCCACAAGAGCCACTCGCCGTCGCCGACGCGATGCTCCCGGCCGGCGATTTTCAGCACTGCCGCCGGCTTGCCGTCGGCGCGCCGCGGTACCGAGAGGCCCAGATAGAAGCGAAGCACGCCGCGGAACGGGCCACGATGGAGCGGAATGTGCTTGCCCGGCGCCATGAACGAGATCGAGGCCGAGAGGATGCCCGGGGTCGCGGCGACGATCGCGGCAAGGTGCGGGCAGGCTGCCATGTTCGCTTCGAACTCGACGCCATAGGCCTTGAGCACAAACATCCGCCAGTCGCGGCCGTCGTTTGCCGAGATCGCCCCCTGCTCCCGCATGATTTCATGAAAGCGCGGCACGCGGCCCAATTCGGCGGCGACGCGCTCGGCCTCGTCGCGGATTTCGCGCCAGGCCCCGGCGAAGGTAGCGGCAGGCGGGAAATACGCATGGGCGTCGAGGACGGGAGGCCCGGTGATTCGGCTGTCATAGACCCATCGGATGAGAATCGCCGCCTGATCGTAGAAGATGCCCATTGCTCCCACCGGCTGGTCGTCGGAACCGCACCCCCCGGCCGTCGTCGAGCGTTAGCAGGCAGGTCCGCCCGTGCAATATCGCGGGGGAGGCTCCGGAACGGGCGTGAGGGACGGACCTGTGCCCGGGAGAGCGCTGCGCAGGGTCGGATCGGGACCATTGATCGAGGCGTCGTGGTCTTGCACGCAGCCGGCGAGGAGGATAACGGCCAATGCAGCCGCTGCGAGAAGCTTGTGTCTCATTCCGATCCTCCGCTCTCCGCGATGGCCGCTGCTACGCTCGCGGCGGCATCCTCTTCGCGAACCGGTGCGGTAAGACTTGGTTCCGTGGATGCGGGGCGGCGTCAGGAGTTGCGCGGGGTGGTCAGCGGTCGAGCCGGACGGAATGGACAAAAGCCCTTTCGTCGCGCAAGCGCTGGATCGGCTCGGCTGTCAAGACGACCGGGTACCTGGCACCTCCTGGCTCTGGCGCGTGAAGAGGATGTCGCATTGCTCGGGCGGCAGCTCGGCGAGGGGCTCGAGCGGCGATGCCTCGCGCCAGTTCATGTAGAAATCGTAGTCGTAGCCGTTCGGAATGAGATAAGCGCGAAACCCTGCCGCCTGCATTCGCATGAAGACATCCGACCAACCCTGCGGCTCGTCCTGCGCCGATGCCTCGACGATCAGCTGCACCGTCTTGGGATAGAGATCGATGGTATCGAGAAACCGGCGCAGGACCGGCAATTCGCCGCCTTCGATATCCATCTTGATCAGCCGCAGCCGGGCGCGCTCCTCGGCCGTCAGGACGTGATCGAGCGGCGCGCATTCGACGACGGCCTCTTCGGCGAAGCCGCGCGACTTCATCGTCGTCGCCGTTCCCGAGTTGTCGGCGGCGCCGCAATACAGCGTCAAGGTTCCAGCCTCGTCCGCGACCGCCAGGTTGACCGCACGGACGTTGGTCGCGGCGTTTTCACGAATGTGATCCGACAGCAATCGGAACGTCCGCGGCGACGCCTCGATCGAGATCACCGAGCCGCCGGACCCTACGGCAGCCGATGCGAGCAGCGAGTCGTAGCCGATGTTCGCTCCGACATCGACGAAGACGTCGCCGTCTTTCAAGATCGTTTCGATCGTGCTCGAGACATTCGGCTCCCAGAATCCGAAATTGAGGATCCGCGATTGGATGAGATCGTTCGGATCGCATTTGAACCGCGCCCCGAAATACGCCGTCCCCGGATAGCTCGCTCCCCATGCGATCAGCAGCCGCTTATAGGCGCGCGCCAGCAGGGCGGGCTGGAACGGCGATCGCCGGATCAGCGCAAAGATCTTGTTCTGAAAGCTCATCGGTCGGGCCGAGCTGCGAGCGGCCGAGCGCATGATCGCGGGGGAAAGGGACAGGCGGTCGACTGATTCCATCGGTGGTCTCCTCGCTACGGCGGGGCGGCGCTAGCGGCCGGCGCGCGGCGCGACAGCCTGCTGCCGGCCGGTCCCTTCACCCTGCTTGGTGAGCTTGGCGAACGAACGGCGGAGACGGTGCCGGAAGCCATGCCTCGGTTTCCGGTTCGTCAGCCGTATGTAGTCCCAGCGCTGCGGCGGCAGGCGGTAGAGTTCGTGGTCGCCCTCGAGCTTGAAGCGCATCCCCATGGCGAAGGCCGCGAGGATTGCCTTCACGGTCTGCCGACCGAGGCCGTTTCTGACCCCCTGGTTGAGGTAATTAAGCGCCGTGATCGTGAGACGGAAAGCGCTTTCGCCATATTTATAGCGCACGTAGATCGTGTTACGGACGATGTGGTACCAGCGGCCGCCGGTCCAGGTGACGCGTGCCGCCCCCGCCGACTGATGCACGATCTCGACGGTCGGCGTGTAGAGGATCTTCTGGCCGCCGCGCAGCAGCCGGCGGGCAAGGTCGCCTTCCTCGGAGCCGAAGAAGAGATCGCCGTCGAAGCCCCTGGCCGCCTCGAACGTCGCGCGGCGCACGGCAAAGCCGGTACCGCAGAAGGTGATCGCCTCGAACTCCTCGCCGGCGCGGGCAATCTGCTGCTCGCCGAAGTCCCAGGTCGAGCGGTCGAGCGCCATTGTCGTCGGCTGGACGATCCGAAACGCCAAGGTACCGACGTCCTGGCGCTGGTCGAGAAGCCGGAGAATCGATTGCAGCGCGTCGTCGCGCGCGAATGAGGCGTCGCTGTCGAGGCCGACGATCACCGGCGCCGAGCCGACCCAGCAGCCGAGATTGCGCCCGAGCGCGACGCCGACGTTCTGGCCGAGCTCGACCAGAGTCACCGCGTCCTTGCCGCGACAGAACGCGGCGATGCGGTCGAGGACAGGCAGCTCGCTGCCCTGATCGACGACGATCACGCGCTGCCTGACGTTGCGCTGGTCGAGCGCGCTGCCGATCGCCCGAATGACGTCGTCGTCGCGATTGTAGGAGACGATCACGACGTCGATGTCGCGGTTCTTGTCTTCGTCCATGGCTTCAACCTTCCTGCCCCGAGAAGCCGTAGAGCCCTCAGGTGGCGGCGAGTGACGACGAGGTGGAATATCGCGTCGCGCGGGACGGGGTGTGGCGCACCGCGATGCAGACGGACGTCCTCGCGCCGAGCGCGAGGCCGAAGGCGAGCCAGATCACGACGGGATTGAGGTTGGTGCCGACGAACGAAGCCGCGGCGATGATGCCGACGAGGAACCAGTGCACCGGTTGAAAGCCATGGCCGCCCGGCACCGGCGCGAAGAGCAGCAGAACGAAGGCGGCGAGGGCGAGCGTCCCAGGAATTCCGCTGTTCGACAAAAGGGTCAGCAGGATCGTGCTCGCGACGTGGCTGCCGATGCCGATGCCCAGCCCGAAGGTCTCGATGAGGATGTTTACCGCCATGGAGTTGGAGCCGCTGCGCTCGACATAGGACGAGCCCTGCGCCTTCTCGAAGACAAGCGTCGCCAGCATCTTGGAAATGAAATCCGCGTTGGCGGCGGCGTAGACGAGACCGGCGGCGACCGCGGCGATCAGCAGGCCGATCACGGCGATGCCGCGCCAGGTGAGCCGTGGCCGCCGCAGCTTCCCGGTGAGAAGCGGCACGATCAGCCGGCCGGCGACGAGAATTCCGAACAGCCCGATCATCGCGATTCCGGTTGTCGACTTCGAGAGCAGGATGACCACGACGCAACCCAGCGTCATGGCAAGCCAGGCGGGCGACCGGAGCGCGAGGAAGCGATGCCACGCGTAGAACAGGAACCCCGCGAAATACGAGGCGCAAGAGGACGGTTCGGTAAATGGTCCGTTGACGCGCAGCCCCTCCAGCATCTCCTGTCCGCCGGCGTCCGGATGGGTCGGGTCCGATGCGAAGAACTCCTTGGGCCACCACAGGCCGATGTTGAAATTCAGCCATTGCCAGAGACAGAGCAACGTGGCCACGACCATCATCAGCAGAAGCGCGCGGTCGATGATCTTCGCCAGCTCGTCCGGCGAGCGGCGGCATGCCTGCAGCGCGAGCGACAGCGTCAAGGCAACATTGGCGAAGAGGTAAAACCCCTGCGACACGTTCTCGCGCCGGAACTCGTAAGGCGTCGCCGCCGACAGCACGAATCCGTCGGTTCCGCCAAGCACGAGCACGTGCCCCTGAAAGAACATGACGGCGATCCAGAGCGAGACAACGCAAGCGAGAACGAAGGCGGCGAGGGCGGTGACGGCGGGGAGCATCTCCCGCGGTAACGCAACCCGTCCGAGACAGATCTCGATGCCGGTGCGGCCGATGATGAGAGCCGCCATGAAGAATCCGGGCTGCAGGCTGAAGCCGCCGACGATGAGGACGGCGGCTGCGATGAAGATCGTCGTCACCGGCGCCAGCACCAGGACCCAAGTCCACGGCAGCAGGATGATGAGCAGCTCGACAGGCAGGAAGACGGCTCCGGTGATCGTCATGCGGCGGCCTCGCTAGAAGAAGGCGGCTTGGGCATGTGCCGTCGTCGCAAACACGTGCTGACGCTTGAATCCGGAGACGGAGCCTTCGAGGAACTCGACGCCGCGGCCGTTCAGGAGCTGTCGGCAGGCTCTCACCGCCTCGGCCTCGCCGTCGCGCTCGGCGTCGTCGAAGATGATGACGAACTCGGCCGCCAGGAGATGCTCGACGACGGCGGCGATGCCGGTGCGGTCATAGCGCATCGCCGCCGTGAAGGCGGGCGGCCCGTCGACGATGATGAGATCGTATTTGCGGCCGCCGCCGAAGACCGCGTCGCGATCGTAATAATTGGTCATGCGGCCGCCGACGGCGAGCGGCAACAGCTTCGCCTGAACGATCTCATGGCCGACGCGCCCGGCGACCTGCGCCGCCCAGAGCGGATCGTGCTCGATCGTGCGAACGCGGTATTTCGCTGCCAACGCTCGCTTCGCCTGGTCCAGCAGGATGGTCGTCTGGCCGGCACCGAGCTCGAGAATCTCCGCCAGTCGAAGCTCCTGGACGCAGCGCATCACGAGATAGAGAAGGCTGTAGTTCGCGGCATGCCCGACGGGATAGTAGACGTCGTCCATCCCGGCCTTGGCGATGTCGCGCGTGAAGAGATCGCGATAGACGCTTTCGAGCTCCGGATACGTCTTGCTCTGCCGCGAGAGCGAGGAAACGATTCCGCGAAGTTTTCCCAGCTTAGGAAGCATGTTGCCACCCCGCGCTCCACGCCGGCAGGTTGTCCGGCGTGACGTCGAATGAAATCGTCAACCATTGCGCGATAGACTCGCGCGCATGGCCGCCCCGTCCGACCCGTTCTTCGATGCGATGTACGAGCGCATGTCGCCCGGCGCGCGGTATCTCTTCACTGCGCAGCAGCTCGACGAGATCAAGAAGGCATTCGGCGCGCGGAGCTGGGGCAGCCATGCAGTCGATCTTCGGCTGACCGCCCCGGCCCTCCGACATTCCTATTATCTCGTGCTGCTCGCCGGTCGCGACCGCTGCCGCGTCGCGCGCGCGAGAATCCGCCTGCCGCGTGCCGCCGCGCTGTCTGCCGCGGCCGGCCTCGTGACGCTTGCCGTGCTGGCGGCGGCGCAAGCCTTCGCCGGATAGAACGCCGGGCCGCCTCGACAGCAGGTCAGTTGTCACGGCGGCGCGTCCCATGGTCGAGGTACCAGCGGTAGGCATCGGCAAGACCCTCGCGCAATCCGATCCGCGGCCGCTCACGGCGCTCTCCTGTCCTGTTCGTTTCCGGCTTCGCCACGCCGCGCGCTTGCCGCTCCGGCGCGCGCGGCCTTCGCCCATGTGGCGATCGTCGTCTTCAGGGCGGTCGCCTGCCGCCGCGTCGCGATGAGCGACCGCACGCGCGCCAGGAAATATCTGGCATCGACGTTCGATTGCAGGCGATCGTCGGTGGACAAAGACGGCCGCAGCGCGCGAAGGGAGAAGAACCCGGCCTTCAGAAGCGCGACGCTGATGCGAGCTTCGATCCGATGCGCCAATCTGCGACGCAGACCGCGACCAGGGCCTGCGGCGACGTACACATCGTGCAACGCCGAGGCACTGCCGAAGCCGGCATAGAGACGCTGAAGATAGTCCTCGGTCAGGCGCCGCCGCGGCAGGCAGTGCTGAAACGTCAGCTCCGGATCGTAATGAAGCCGCCATCCGGCAAGCGCGATTGCGAAGCTCAGCTCGGCATCCTCTCCGGCCCCCAGCTGCTTGCCGGACCGGCCGAGCAACGCCGGCCGAAATCCCGCGTCCACAAGCGCCGTCAGCGCTCGCTTGCGGAGCGAGAGTCCTGCGCCATAGAAGAAGCCCATCGGCTGATCGTCGCCGGGGACGGGGCGCTGCGGCCCGACTGCATAGCCCGACTGAAACCGTACGAACCAGCTCGGCTGTGCGCCGCCTTGGAAAACCGGGATGCCGCGCGCTCCGAGGATTCCGACGCGTGCGTCGCGCGAGAAATCGTTTACGACTCTTGTGCACCAGTCGCGGCTTACCAGGTTGTCGTCGTCGACGAAGGTGATGATCGCTCCGGCGGCCGTTGCGATGCCGCACAGGCGCGCATGACCCAGCCCCGGGCGCGGCTCATGGACGATCCGCAAAGGCGCCGAGGCGGCGGCGCTGAGCCATGCCGATCGAGCGGTCTCGGCCGTATCGTCGGTCGACGCGTTGTCGACCAGGACGACTTCCCACCGCAGGCCCGCCGGAACCTCTTGCCAAGACAGATGATCGAGCGTGCGCGAGATCCTGGATGCGCCGTTATGGCAACAGATGATCACCGAGATGTCGATTTCATCGTCGGCCGATTCGGCGAGGGGACCGTCCCCAAAATCCAAGACCGCAGCTTCCGGGAGTCGTCGCAGCGGCGGAGGCGCCGCGAGTGGTGGAAGAGCGGCCTCGCTAAGTCGCTTCATCCGCGGCCTCCTCGATCTTCGGGTGACGCTCGCCGATCGACATTCGTCGTCTGTTCACGCTAGGAGGTCGGTCATGATCTGCAGGCAGCGGTCGCCGAAGGCCCGCCAATTCAGCCTGGTCGCGTATTCGTCGTAGCTGCGCAAGGCCATGGCCTCGTAGCGGCGGCGATCGCCGAAGATCTCGAGCATCGTGCGGCCGAATTCTTCAGCACTCGAGTCGGGCGGCAGGCAGACGCCGGTGACATTATCTTGAATGATGCTTGGAATGCCGCCGACCCGCGTCGCGATCGAGGGGATTCCATAGGCAGCGGCCTCGCAGAAGACGATCCCGAAATTCTCGGCGGACGAGGGCACGAAGAGGAAATGCGCCTGGGCCATCATGGCCTCGAGCCGCTCGCGATGATGGGGCTTCGACTTGTTCATCATGCCGTGAAAGCGCGCGAACTCCGGCAATTCGCCGCGATAGCCTTCAGCACCGACGATGTCGAGGGCGACGTCGATACCGTGCCGACGTAGCCAACGGCATGTGGCGATCACCTTGGGCAGTCCCTTCCGACGCCACTCGCGGCCGATGAAGAGGACGTTCATCGTCTTCGTCGATCGGTTCGCGATGTAGCATTTCACGTCTTCGAATGGCTTCGCCACGATATTTGCGCCGAACGGAACGACGTGGACCTTGCCGGGATCGGCGCCGTAGTCTTCGATCGCCGAGCTCGCTGCCCACTCCGACGTATAAATGGCGGCCGCGGCAGTCTGCAGCGCGGCGCGCTCCTGCTCTTCGCCTTGTCGGACATATTCCGGAGCGCAGCGCGTGAAGTCTTCGTAGAAATCGAGGACGTTGCGGAACGTCGCGTCCGCACAGAAGATCACGGGACGTTTCGTTTCCAAGCGGGCGATGGCGTGCGATCCCGGGCCGAAGACGCAATCGACGTTCGCGTCGGAGATGCAAATTCGCGCTTGCGCAGCGAGGTCCTCGAGCACCGCGCGTTCCCGGTCGGCGCGGTAGATCTGCCCGGCGGCGCGGTAAGCGATTTTTTTCCACAAAAAGCGGCGCTGGGCGCCCTGATCGAGCGGGAAGGCGGGAACGACATCGCAGTTTCGCCCGCGCATCTCATGGAGAATTGCGTGCGGGTATCCCGACTGCACTGTGACGTCCTCGGCGTTGAGTTCGTAGACGTAAGCGACTTTCATGCCGCGTCTCCCCCAATGTTGTCGGCTTGGCGGAGCGCCGCCACGCGACGGTTATCAAGCGCCGCGCTAGCTCGCTTCACGAGCATCCCCCATGATCTCCAGGCAGCGTTCGCCGAACGCGTGCCAATTGAGCCGTGTCGCGTATTCCTCGTAGCTGCGGAGTGCCATCGCCCGGTATCGCGGGCGATCGGAGAAGATCTCGAGCATCACCTGACCGAAGGCGTCTGCGGTGGTCTCCGGCGGAAGACAACTGCCGGTGACGTCGTCGCGCACGATGCTCGGGATACCCCCGACGCGCGTAGAGATGGCTGGAATCCCATAGGCGGCGGCCTCGCAGAACGCCATTCCGTAGTTCTCCGCGGAAGACGGCACGAAAAGGAAATGCGCGCTGACCATCAGATCTTTGATCTTCGCGAGATGGTCGGGTCGCTGCTTGTTCAGCATGCCGTGGAGGTGTGCGAAGCCCGGAAGCTCGCCGCGGTAGCCCTGCGCTCCGACAATGTCGAGTACCACCGGAAGCCCTTGCGCCTGTAGCCAGCGGCAGGCGTCGAGCACCTTCGGCAGTCCCTTGCGCCGCCATTCGCGGCCGATGAACAGGATTCTCATCGTCTTCGTCGATCGGCTCTCGACCCGTGACTTGACCTCGCCATAGGGCGGCTCTACCAGGTTTGCGCCGAATGGGACGACGTGCACCTTGCCGGGATCAGCGCCGTAATCGCGCACCGCCGAGTCCGCGGCCCATTTAGAGGGATAGATCGCCGCTGCCGCAGCCTGCAGGGCGGCGCGCTCTTGCGCTTCGCCCTGGCGTACGTATTCCGGCGCGCAGCCTGTGAAGTCGTCGTAGAAATCGAGCATGTTCCGGAATGTCGCGTCGGCGCAGAAGACGATGGGCCGCTTCGTTTCCAGGCGAGCGATCGCGTGCGAGCCCGGCCCGAAGACGCAGTCGATGTTCGCGTCGGCGATGCGAAGCCGCACCTGGGCGGCGAGGGCGTCGAGGACGCGGCGCTCGCGGTCGGGTCGGTAGATCCGGCCGGTCGCGCGGTAGGCGAGCTTCTTCCAGAGAAAGCTGCGCTGCGCGCTGCGATCGAGCGGGAAGGCGGGGACGACGTCGCAATCGCGCGCTCGCATCTCCTGCAGGATCGCATGCGGGCGGCCCGACTGGACGGTGACGTTTTCGGCGTCGAGCTCGTAGACGTATGCGATCTTCATGCGATGCCTTCGTCAGCCGATGCGGGCCGCACCCGCGGCCAACGCCGACGGGCGAGCCGTTTCGAAATAGCCCTCGACGCCGGCGCTGCGGTGATAGGCGCTGCCGTATTGCGCGAGCTGCTTCATGCGGACCTGCGACAGCACGACCCCCGCGACGCGAGCGCCCGAGAAATGCAGCCGGTCGAGCGCCATCCTGATGGCGCGCCGCGGCGTCTTGCCCCAGCGGGCGACGACGATCGCGGCATCGACGAAGCCGGAGAGAACGAGCGCATCCGCGACGATGCCGACCGGCGGCGTGTCAAGAATCACGAGATCGAAGCGATCGCGGCTCGCCGAGACGAGGCTGCGCATCGCTTCCGAGCCGAGCAACTCGGCGGGGAAGTTGACGCGGCCTCCGGAGGGGATGACCTGCATTCCCGATACGGCGTCTTCATAGGTCGCTTCCTGCAGGGACCGGCGGCCCTCGAGAACGTCGGTCAGGCCGGCCGGGGCGACGACCCCCAGCGCATGGTTGACTGCCGGCCGGCGGAGGTCGCATTCCACGAGCAGCGTCGATCGTCCCGAGGCGGCGGCGAGACGGGCGAGCGAGACGGCGAGGCTGGTCTTGCCTTCGCCGGGCAGGGCCGAGGTCACCATCAGGACTTTCGGCGAGCGGAGGCCGGGGCTTGTCGAGAGCGCGACACCGACCGAGCGCAAGGCTTCTGCATGCTCTCCGAGGGGGTTCTCGATGGCCTCGATCGACATGACGCGGGCGGCGTGATTGTCCCAGGACTTCGCGCGGGCAAAATAAGGAAGCAGCGCCAGAGCCGTGTGCCCGAGATCGTCGTACACCTCCTCGGGCGTATAGACCTCCTTGCGCGAGGCCTCGAGCGCGATCGCGCTTGCGATGGCGATCAGGAAGCCGCTGATGCCGCCGATCAGCAGGACGATCGACATCCGCGGCGAGGCCGGGAACGCCGGGGCCGTCGCCGGCGCCTCGATGCGCGCATTGCCGATGAGCGCGAAGGATTCGATCGCGGCTCTGCCGGCGGCATCGAGGAAGGTCTGATAGAGCGAACGCGCCGTCCCGGCGTCGGCGACGAGCTGCTGCAACTCGGTGCTGGCGCGTGCGTTCGCCCGATTCGTCGTCGTCAGACCCGCGACGCTGTGCCTGATCGCGGCCTCGTTCGCCCGCGCGATGTCTACCCGGGCCTGCAGCCCGGCCATCTGCTGCTGAATCTCCCGTTCGAGCTGGACGTCGACCTCGTGCGACCGCGACTTCATCTCCTGAAGCTTCGGGTATTTCGCCGAATAGGTCGTGCCCAGCTCCGCGAGATTGGCCCGGATCTGGTTGCGCTGGTCGACGAGCGTCGCGAGGCTCGTCGAGACGGCCGCGACCTTGGCGGCGGCTTCGCTGTCCTGCTTGCGGGCGAACGCCTTGAGATTGGCCAGCATGCCCTGCGCTTTCGCGCGCTCGGTCTGCGCCGAGACGAGCTCGGTGTTGAGCTTCGCGAGCGAGTCGTCGACCAGCGACTTGTCGCTGAGATCGACGATATTGTTCTTCTCCTTGAAGTCCTGCACCGCGGTTTCGGTTGCGATCACCCGCGCCCGTAGCCCCTCGCTTCGCTGCAGCAGCAGCTCCGACATGTGGTCGAGCTCCGCCGAGCGGCCGTTGAGATCCTTGGCGGCGTAGGTCTCGGCGATCGCATTGGCGACCGCCGCCGCCTTCGCCGGATCGACCGAAGTGAACGACACGACGATCGTATAGGACTTGCCGTCGTTGGTGACGCTGAGGCGCTGACGGACCGCCTGTTCGGTTATCGCGGTCTGCTCGGCCGCCGTCGCGGTTCCCGACTTGGACCCGAACGGCAGCATGCCGCGGAGCTTGGCCGCGATACCCGGCGGCCGGAGCGCGGCATTCCATTCGGGATCGCGAACGAGATCGAGCCGCTTCACCACCCGGCGCACCGTGTCCGGCGAGGTCAGTACGTCGATCGCGCTGCTGACCTGCGGCGTGTCGCGGCTGCTGATGCCGCCGGACAGGCCGCCGATCGTGCTGCTGCCGCTGCTCGAATCCTTGATGGTGAGGACGAGCGAAGTCTCCGCCTTGAAGCGCGGCGTCATCATCGTCCCGATGCCGTAGCTGAGGCCGGTGACGCTCACGGTGACCGCGACGATGAGCCAGCGCCGGCGCTTCGCCGCGAGCAGGACGCGGCGGATGTCGATGTCGCTTGCACTCGCAGCGCTTTCGACGAGCCCTCCGCCGTCCCGGCGCAGGGCATCGCGAGCGGCCGGCGCGGGCAGGGAATTCATATGTCGGATCTTCATGCCTCGCCTCCGATTGTCAGCCGATGTCGCCGAGCGGGCGGTAGGAGGAGTTGATCGACCGGCGTGTCAGCCGATAAAGACCTTCGCAATGCTGCCGGAAGAAGAACGAGCTGCGCGTCTTCAGCGCCCGCAGCCGCGCCTCGACATAGGCCGGCAGCGCGGCACGGCCGTGCGCGACGGCGATCCGCCGGACCTCGTCGATCGTGCGGAGGAATTCCCGGTTGGAGACGCCCTCGTGCGTCATGTGCCCGAGGATCGCCGGATCGTAGACGCCGACTCCGCCGGCCTTATGGAGCCGGAGGAACCAGTCGTATTCCATCGCATGATGATAGCGCGGCGAGAACAGACCGATCCGCTCGAAGGCGGCGCGGCGCGCGAGGACGGTCGGATGATTGAGGCTCGGCATGCGCAACGGCAGCTTGCGGGCGTAGTCGGGATCGCCGAGATAGCGGAAGCTCGGCACGCCGGCCTCGTAGAAGATGAGATCGCCGTAGACGAAATCGGCGCCGCTGCGGTCGAGCGCCGCGACGCCGCGCTCGATCTGGTCGGGCGAGAGCCAGTCATCGGCGTTGAGGAACTGGATCATCGTGCCGCGCGCCAGCGCGACGCCCTTGTTGAACGCGTCGGAAATGCCGCGGTCCGTCTTGCTGATCGAGAAATCGCTGGGTCTGAGGCGGCTCTTCAGCAGGGCGACGGTGCCGTCCGACGAGCCGCCGTCGACGACGATATGCTCGATGCTCTGGAAGGTCTGGCGGTGGACGCTGTCGATCGTCCGCGCCAGCGTCGCGGCGGCGTTCAGCGCGACGGTGATGACGCTGACGAGCGGCCGGCGCTCGGCGGGGAAAGGCCCGCGGCGGCGCGCCAGCTCGCGATAATCGGCGAGCGACGGCGGCGATTGCTTCTCATCATGCGGCATGGCGGCCCTCATCGGACGTCGGGAGTGCGGGCGACCCGGACGACGGCGCCCGAGCGGAGCAGCCGCGCGCCGAGCCCCGGCAGCAGAGCGAGCGCAGCCGCCGCGTAGGAGACCGCGCCGACGGCGACGGCGGAGGCGAGAAGCGAGGGCAGGCCGAGCGTCGTGCCGAGCATTCGGCACCAGCTCAGCACGACCAGCGCCATCAGCGCGGCGGCAGCCCCGAACGGCGCCACGCGGCGCAGGATGGCGGCGCCGATACGGTAGCCGTTCCGCTCGAGGAGGATGAGATAGGTGACGCAGGCGGCGGCCTCGCGCAGCGCGATCGTCGCCACGACGCCGGCCAGACCGAAGGGCACGACGACGCAGAGCGCCAGGGCGAGGGCGATCGTCGAGCCGAGCGTCAGGCTCGTCCGCCACGCCATCTCGCCGCGCGCGAAGACCGCCGCGTCGAGGCAGGTCAGCACGGTCCAGGCGACGCCGATCCCGGCGGCGATCTGGATGATCGGGATCGCCGCCGCCCAATGCGGGCCGAAGAAGATCGGCACCATGATCGGGGCGACGACGGCGAGGCCGACGAAGCACGGCACGCCGATTGCGACGGTGATCTGCAGCACGTCGACGAGCGCCTCGGCGACGCCGCCGATGCTCTGCAGCCGCGCGAGATAGGGGATCGAGACCTGGCTGATCGAGCGCGCCGTCAGCCAGCTCATCATCTCCGTCATGCGCCAGGCCATGGTCAGGATGCCGAGCGCCTCGGCGCCCAACGTCGCACCGACCGCGACGCGCGGCAGCTGCTGATCGACGAAGATCAGCCCCTTGACCGAGACCGCGTGGCGCGCGAAGCCCGCGACGTCGCGGAGGTGGCGGCGGCGGAAAGCGACGCCGGGCCGCCGACCCGCGAGCCAGGAGAGGCACAAGGCCTGAGTCGACCACTGACCGATGTTCATCCCGACGAGGCTCCAGACGCCATAGCCGCCGAAGGCCATCGTCAGTCCGACGCCTCCCGCGACGCAGGCGGAGCCGAGCGATACCGCCGCCAGGCAACGATATCGCGTCGCCCGCTGCAGCATGCTGCTCGAGACGCCGGCGACGCCGTAGAGGATCGGAAGAACGGCAAGGCCGAGCAGCAGCGGCGCGAGCGCCGGCTCGTCGTAAAAACGCGCGAGCGCCGCGCCGCCGAAGACCATCACAGCGGTGAAGACCGCCGCCGCAGTCACCTGCAGCCAGAACACCGCATTGACATGGCCGGGCTCGAGCTTCTCGGCGCGGACGATGTAGCCGGCGGTGCCGTCGAAGACGACGGTATAGGCGAGCGCCGTCACGACATTGGTCATCCCGACGAGGCCGTAGGCTTTCGGACCCAATTGCCGGGCCAGCAGCATGTAGACGAGGAAGCTGACGATCTGGCACGCCCAGTTTCCGGCGGACGTCCAGGCGACGGATTTCGCCAGCCGCATCGTTAGGCTCGTGGTGGGGGCCGAGGTCATCAGCCCGTCCGCACGGCGATGGGCTCGGCGACCGGCGCATAGGGGCCGGGGCCGACCCGCCGGCCGAAATAGACCTGCTCGATCTCGGCGAGCATCTCGTCGGGGGAGAGATAGTCGGAGGCGTCACGCGCATTCGTCGACATCGTCCCTTGCATGCCGGGGCGTTGCAGGATCTCGAGCGTCGCGGCGGCGAAGCCATCGACGTCCTCCAGCTCGACGAGGAAGCCGTTGAACCCGTGGCGCACGACCTCATGCGCCGTGCCGACCCGCGTGCAGACAACGGGCACGCCGCAATAGAGCGCCTCCATCGGCGTCATCGCGAAAGAATCGTAGCGGCTCGGCGAGAGCAGGACCTCGAAATTATGATAGTACTCGCGGGCGGCCCGCCACCCCAGCCACCGCACCATCGCCGCGACGTCGCACGACTCCGCAAGCTCGAGAAGCCTGGCACGCTCGCTGCCTTCGCCGATCATGATGAGATAGGCATCCGGCTCGGCCGCGCTGATCGTCGCCATCGCACGGATGGCGATGTCCGGGCCCTTCTGTGGCTCGAGCCGGCCGACGAAGCCGATAAGCTTGGCATTGCGCGGCAGACCAAGCTCGCTCCGCAGATCGCTGTCGAAGCGGAAATCGTCGGTGGTGAGGCAATTCGGGACGATCACCAGCCGGTCCTCCGGAATCCCGATGACGGTCCTGGCATGATCGAACTCGGCGATGCCGAGGCAGATGACCCGGTTCGTGACGCGCGCGAGGGTCCGCTCGATCCGGCGATAGACGCCGAGCATCCGCGGCGAGAACTCGTTCGTCGCCATCGTCGCGAAGGCATGCGGCGTATAGACGACGCCCGCCGTGCTCATGGGCGCGACCATTCGAGCCAGCGCGCCGGCCTTCGAGCTATGGGCGTGAATGATGTCGAAAGGGCCCTGTTCGCGGAGATAGTTGACGATCGTCGCCAAGGATCCGGCGTCGCTCATGCTCGGCGAGCGGGTCATCGGCACCGGCCGCGCGACGACCGTGCCTTGCGTCTCGAACTCCTCGACGAGGGCCGGGTCGGCGCGCAGCGGCGAGTACAGTACATGGAGCTCGTGACCGCGTTCGGCGAGACCATGGGCAAGCGACGTCACGTGCCGGCCGACGCCGGCGGCGAGCGGTTCGCAAACATGCAGGAGTTTCACGGCAGCCCCCTTCCTTGCAGCTGTGCTCGGCGAGCCGTCAATAGGCGCCGCTGCCGCGGACGACCGCGCCGATCGTCTTGACGAGGATCAGGAGATCCCGCCGCAGGCTCCAATTGCCGACGTAGAGGCTGTCGAGCTCGGTGCGGCGGGCGTAGGGAACGAGGCCGCGGCGCGTCACCTGCCACAGGCCGGTGAGGCCGGGGCGGCAGCGCAGATAGTCATGAAAGCGCTCGCCGTACCGTTGGACCTCCGCCGCGGTGATCGGCCGCGGCCCGACGAGGCTCATGTCGCCGCGCAGGACGTTGAAGAGCTGCGGCAGCTCATCAAGGCTCGTCCGCCGCAGGAAGCCGCCGACCTTCGTAATGCGCGGATCGTTGCGCAGCTTGTGGAATTGCCGCCACTCGGCCGCCGCCGATGGATTGGTCGCCAGATGATCGCGGAGCAGCTGATCGCCGTCCACGGTCATCGTGCGGAATTTCAGGCAGGAAAACTCCCGGTTGCCGGCGCCGATCCGTCTTTGACGGAAGAGCACGGTCCCGCCGCCCTCGAGCCGCAGCAGCAGGGCGATGCACGAGAGCAGCGGCAGGAGGAAGACGATGAGTAGCAAGGATGCCGCGATATCGAGCGACCGCTTGGCGACGTTGGCATGCACCGGCCGTATCACCGCGGCAGACCACGGCGATGCCGCGGCTTCGTATGAACCGACGTTTGCGAAGGACCCGTGGCTGATATCCGACATCTCACAAATCCTCATGCTGGGCTTTGCGGGAGAAAGTGCGGCTGGCGCCGATCGAGGCGGAACAACCGGGGCGCTCAGGGCGTAAAGAATGAATAGGAAAGGACTGCATCTTCGAAGTGGCGTCGCTGCGGCGCTATCGCTGATTGAAACTTTCCCGACCGTAGCAGAGCCCTCTCAAGGGCCGGTCAAGGCAGCAGTCAAAATGCAGTCAAGTGTCGGTCAAAGTTTGCGGCACCCTATTTTGACCGGATCTTCAGACCCGATCTTGCCGTTGTCCTCGCCGCGCAGCGGCGGTCACCGCTCCAGACGCGCGGTGGCGGTCACGGCTTGACGGGACGGTGACGGCGATTTTTAGGATGAGATGGGTGCGCCTTTGGGGGCGCCGTCGCTCAGGCTGCCGCCGGGCGAAGGAGATCGCGATAGATCTCGAGGAGGCCGCCGATATGCGACTCGAGGCTCGGCGCTGCGGCCCAGTATTTCGCATAGGCCGCTTCGCTCCAGCGGGCGACGAGCTCGGAGCTCTGCAATCGGCTGAGCAGCGCGGCGAGCACTTCCTCATCCTCCGGGTCGAAGACGTCGCCGTTCACGCCGCGCGCGACGAGCTCGACCGCGGCCGTCCGGTCCGATGCCAGCACGGGGATACCGTTAGCCAGCGCCTCGCCGCAGACGAGACCGCTGGTCTCGTACCAACGCGACGGAAAGACGAGCGCCCGCGCGCTGCGGATCGCCGCCACGATGTCGGCATGCGGCAGCCAGCCGAGCAGGCGTGCGTCGGGGTTCGCCGCGCGGATCTCGGCCTCGCACGGCCCGGCGCCGGCGAATATTGCCGGCACCCCGGCGCGGCGGGCGGCGCGCGCAAAGGCGACGCAGCCTTTTTCCGGCACCAGCCGGCCGACGAAGAGGTGGTCGCGATTGCTCTCCGCCGGGCTGCGGTCGAGGCGCTCCATCGGGATCGGATTGGCGAGCACGTATTGGCGCAGCCCTTTCGGCAGGTGGGCTTCGAGGACTCCACGTGCCGTGCCGGAGACATGGATCGTCGCCGGCATCGCGCCGTGCCGAGGGAGCATGATGCGTTGCGTCGTCTGCCGCGCTGCCCGCACGAGCTTATAGGCGTAGTTTCGCGAATCGCAATCGGCGAGGAGGCACGCCGCCGACAGGGGCCGAAGCGTGCAGGGCACCGCGGTCTTGTAGTTGTAATAGGCGCCGTTCGGACAGGCGAAGAAATAGTCGTGCAGCGACACGACGCTGCAAAAGCCCCGGCGCAACGCGACGTCGATGACGCTCGGACTGAATGCCTTCGTCCACTGATGGAAGTGGACGATCGTCCGTTCGCGATCGAGCTCGGCAAGGATGCCGGCGAGCTGCGTCGCCGCCGTGGTGTTCCAGATGCCGTTCATCGCGGCCCGCACCGGATTGCGCACCGACCATACGTCGTCGAGCGGCAGATGGCGCGCAACGCCGCCCGCGGCGAGGCGCTCGTCGAGCGGTCCGATCGCGTAGACGAAAAGGGTTTGCACGCGGCGCTCCAGCAGTCCGAGCCCCGAGAGGATGGCGACCTGCGCGGCGCCGCCGTTGACATGGCCGAAATCGCTGACGATGACGACGGTCAGCTCCGCCGACGACTCTTTCGTCATCGGCGGCGCATCGAATGACCGCAATGCCCTTTCATTGACGCTGGATCGGTCGGGTCGCTGCGCAACAATCTCTCGTCCTCTCCGTTTGGATTCGTCTCGAGGTGACGCAATGGATCGGACCCTGCCGCCAGCCGCTCTGCCCGCCGTCGCGACGCCAATTGTATCGCGAGGACGCCTCGCAAGTTGCGGCGTCTTTGTGGCAATCGGGATCGTCGTCGCGAGCGGATCGGCGGCGGCGCATATCGATTTGCGCACGGATCGCCTCGGTAATGTCTTCGCTCCGGGCGAGAAGGTCGCGGTTTCGATTGCCACCGATCTTTCCGAGATCCGCTGGACCGCAACCGATTTCTTTCATGCGCGAGTCGACGGCGGGACGCTGGCCGTGGCCGGCGGCAAGGCAGAGATCGACATGAAGCCGGGCGTCGCCGGCTGGTTCGAGCTCGATGTCGCGGCGCCGGACGGGGGCGAGGCGGCGAAGACGACGCTCGCCGTCCTTCCGGTGCCCGCCACGGTGTCGACGAGCGGCCGCTACGGCGTCATGACGCATTTCGCGCAAGGCTGGGAGACCGACATCTTGCCGCTGGTCGCGCGCGCGGGAATCGGCCAGGTGCGGGACGAGCTCTACTGGGACCATATCGAAACAGCGCCCGGCAAGCTGGCAGTTCCGGATCGCTACAGGGCCTATCTCGAGGCGCTCGACCGTGCGCATCTCAAGCTGCAGCTGGTGCTCAGCTTCGCGAACCCGCTCTACGACGGCGGGCAGACGCCGTATTCCGACACGGCGATCGCGGCGTTCGCCGCCTATTCCGGATTCCTCGCGAAGACGCTCGGGCCGCGGCTGAGCGGCGTCGAGGTGTGGAACGAGTTCAACGGCTCCTTCTGCAAGGGGCCGTGCGAGAAGGACCGCGCCGCCGCCTATGCCGCGATCCTGCACGCCAGCAATGCCGCGATCAAGACGGCGAGGCCGGGCCTGGCGGTCGGCGGTGGCGCCGCCATCCTGGCGCCGCTCCCGTGGTTCCAGGGGCTCTTCGACCATGGCGCGCTCGACGACATGGACGCGGTCGTCGTGCATCCCTACCGCACGATGCCCGCGGGGACCGAGATTTGGCTGCAACAGCTCGGCGCCCTCGAGAAAAAATACGCGCACGGCCGCGCGGTGCCGATCTGGGCGACCGAGTTCTCGCATCAGTATCGCGGGCCGGACGGGCCGCGCGACGCCGCGCGCTATCTCGTCGCCGACGCCGCGATCATGCTCGGCGAGGGCGTCCCGCGCATCTCCTGGTATCTCTTGCGCGACTATCAGCATTTCGACGGCATGGGGCTGGTCGCGGCACCGGACAACCCGCTCGGCCGCTACGCCGTAGCGCCGGCTTACGTTGCCTACGGCGTGCTGACCAGGCAGCTCGGCGATGCGGCGCCGCACGGCCGCGAGGCAAGCGACCCTCGGACGCGGGTCTATCGCTTCGACGATCACGGCGAGGAGATCCGCGTCGCCTGGTCGCCGGGCGGCGCGACCCGCGTCGTGCTGGACGCGACCGGGCCGCTGCGCCTTGCCGACATGATGGGGAACGAGCGCGAGCTCCGACCCCAGAATGGCCGTGCCGAAATCGGCCTCGGCGCGGATCCGGTCTATCTTCGCGGCCGCGTAACCGCGATCCACGAGCCGGATCGCCGCCCGCTGCTCGCCGACAGCCTCCTCGACTTCGGCGACGACGGACGTCCCGCCGACGGCTGGAGCTATGGCGCCTATCTGTGCCCGCCGGCCGCCGCCGACGCTCTCGAGTCCTGCCTGGCGAGCTTCGCCGCCGCGGCGCTCGAGCCACTCGTCTGGCAGGCCGACGCCTGGCACTGGAGCTGGCGGTCGAGCCGCTTCCGTTCGTTCGAGATATCCGCCGATGGCGGTCACCCGTCGGTGTCGGGCGGGCGCCCCGTCTGGGCGGTGCGGCGCTGGATCGCATCGCGCAACGGCAAGATCCGGATTTCCGGCGTCGCCGAACGCCCTGCCGAGAAGGGCGACGGAACGATCGTCATGATTCTGCAGGACGGAAAGCCTCTGTGGCGCACCGCGCTGGGCGGTCACGGCGCGACGGATCGCCGGGCGTTCTCGCTCACCGCAGACGTCCGTCCGGGCACGAAGCTCGATTTCGTCACGACGCCCGGCGAGGCGGTCGACATGAACGCCGACTTCACGCTGTACGGCATCGAGATCGCGGCGGCGAGCTGACGCGTCGTATTGCGACGCCGGGCTGCATTACCCCTTTTGGAGAATTTATTGCGGCCCGTCTAAGACTTGGCTTCCAATCAGCCGGTGAATGACCCTAAAGACTTGGGTAAGTCTAAAATTGGACAAAGGAGTAAAATCGTTGACTGCTACGGAATGGTCATTATTCTTCGACCCAAACCAATGACGATGCTTGGAGGAAACGCTCTGGAACCACTGGTTTGAGAGCGTAATGATGATTGCATGGCTGCGCCGATGCCCAAGTGATCGATGATGAGGAAGATTCGTCTTTTCTCGTCGGGATTTATGATAGTGGGGGAGCCGGCGCCGGTTCTCGTCAGGCCAAGAAAGGTCCAGGCGCTTTTCGCGCTGCTCGCCGTCAACCGCACCGTCCATTCTCGTACGGTCCTCGCCAGCATGCTCTGGGGCGATCGCGACGACGTCCATGCCCGCCATAGCCTGAACCAGTGCGTCCACGATTTGCGGCGTCGGATCGACGACACGCCGCGGTCGCTCATCGGTTCCGACGGCGATGGTCTCTTGCTGCACCGGACTGCCCTCGCTCTCGACGTCGATGCGTTCGAGGAAGCGGTGGGCGAGGGATCGCCGGCCTCGCTGACGCGCGCCGCCGCGATCTACACCTGCGATCTTTTGACGGGGCTGAAGCTCGGCGTCGAATCGTTCGACCTCTGGCTGAGCGCCGAGCGTCACCGCCTGCGGGATCTCGCCTGCCAGGCGATGCAGCGGCTGGCCGGGCTGCAGCTCGCGGACGGCGAACTCGACGGCGCCCTGGTCTCGGCGCAACGCGCCGTCGACCTCGATCCCGCCTGCGAGAGCGCGCATCGCTGGCTGATGCGCATCTACGCCGAGCGCGGCGACGAGGCCGCGGCGGAGCGGCAGTACCGGTTCTGCAACGCGGTACTCGACCGCGAATACGGCCTTGCACCGGAGCCCGAGACGGTAAGGCTCCGCGAGAACATTCACGAGCGGCGCCGCGAGGCGGTGGTTCAATCTCCTTCGCCGTTTCTCCGGCGCCCCTCCGTCGCGGTCGATCCCTTCGTCTGCACCGACGTCCAGCCCGATCCCTTGCAGTTTGCATCGGATCTGGCGGAAGACGTCGCGACGGCGCTTCATCGCTGGAAGGGGATCGACGTCCTCCGGCCCGGGCCGGATGGCGGCAGCACGGCTTTGCCGCTCGGCCACGGCGTCGCCGCCAACCCGTCGGACGGAGCTCCGCGAGACGGCCACGCGCGATACGTGCTCAAGGGCACCGTCCGCAAGAGCGGGTCTCGCATTCGCGTCATGGTCCAGCTCGTCGACAGGTTGACGTCGAGTCAGGTCTGGGCGGACCGCTACGACCGCCGGGTCCATGACGTGGTGGCGGTCCAGGACGAGATCACGAATCGCATCGTCGGTGCCGTCGAGCCCGGGCTTCGCCGGCATGAGGCCGATCTGAGCCGCCGCGATCGCCTCGACGAGAACAACGCCCACGAGCACTTCCTGCGCGGATCCTGGCATCTCGACCGGGTTAATTCCGCCGACAACGAAAAGGCGATCGAATTGCTGCGGCGCGCCGTGCGGATCGATCCCGGATTTCTCCAGGCGTCGATCGGCCTCGCCCGCGCGTTGCTCGCCAACTGGTCCTATGACTGGAGCAAGGACCTGCAAAGCGATTGCGACGAACTGCTGCGCGTCGTCGCGGCTGCGATCGAGCTCGATCACAGCGATCCCTATTGCCACTACCTGACGGCAGCGGTGAGTCTCCTGTCGCGGCATCATCAGGACGCGCTTGCCGCCGCCGCGAGCGCAGTCGAGCTCAATCCTTGCTTCGGTCTCGGGCATTTCCTGCTGGGCCAGGTCTGTCTCCTCGCGGGATGGCCGGAAGCCGCCGCCGAGGCGACCAACACGGGATTGCGGCTCGACCCGCGCAATGCCGAGCTGCCGCGTTGGCTGACCGTCCTCGCTTGCGCCGAATACCAGCTGCGCCGCTACGACAAGGCGGTTCTGACGTCGCTCGCGGCGGTCCAACGGCGCGCTTCCGCCAGCTCCTACCTCATCCTGGCCGCGGGCTACGGGCAGCTCGGCCATTTCGCCGATGCGTCGACCGCCTTCTCGCGCTTTCGCCGGATCGTCCCGGCGCGCCTGGCGCCGTTCGAGCAGCCCGCCTTCGCCCGATTCAGGGATGTCAGGCATATCATCGAGGGTCTGGTCCGCGCCGGCATCCGCATCGGGGCAGAGAAGCCGCGGCGCAGCGGCGCGGGCGCGTCGCCGACCTGGCAGGTGGCGCCGATCCGGCTGGTCGACGGGGCGCTAGACGCTCCGCCTTCGCGCTGGCCATTCGGCGCGCGTGTCGCCGACGCCGGCGGCATCTGGCCCGAGCCGCCGCAAGGCCTCGCTCTGAGGGCGAGCTTTACGCCCCCGGAGATCCCGCGTGGCTGATAATCTTGCGCCGGATCGTCAACCGAAGCGTTTCCCTTGGCGAAGCGGGCCCTGACTCGCGCCTGGATCATCGACCGAAGGGAGTGATTCCGATGTACCCGAAGAATGCCTGGTACGTTGCCTGCATGCCCGAGGAGATCGACGACAAGCCGCTCGGCCGTACGGTCTGCGGTGAAGCACTTGTGCTCTATCGCGGTCCCGAGGGCAAGGCTGCCGCGCTCGAGAATTTCTGTCCGCACCGTGGCGCGCCGCTGTCGCTCGGCGCGGTCATCGAGGGCAAGCTGGTCTGCGGCTACCACGGGCTCGAGATGGGCTGCGACGGCAAAACCGTCGCCATGCCGGGGCAGCGGGTCCGCGGCTTCCCGGTGATCCGGACCTATCCGACGATCGAGCGCTACGGCTTCGTCTGGGTGTGGCCGGGCGACCCGGCCCAGGCGGACGCAGCGAAGCTGCATCATCTCGCCTGGGCTGAGAGCCCCGACTGGACCTATGGCGGCGGGCTCTTCCACGTCAATTGCGACTACCGGCTGATGATCGACAATCTGATGGATCTGACGCATGAGACCTACGTCCATGCGACGACCATCGGCCAGCGCGAAATCGACGAGACGCCGACCAAGACGGTGACCGAGGGCGACACGGTGATCACCAGCCGCCACATGGAGAACGTCATGGCGCCGTCGTTCTGGCGCATGGCGCTGCGCGGCAACCATCTCGCGGACGACGTGCCGGTGGACCGCTGGCAGATCTGCCGCTTCACGCCACCCAGCCACGTGCTGATCGAGGTTGGCGTCGCGCACGCCGGCAACGGCGGCTACAATGCCGATGCCAAGTTCAAGGCCTCAAGCATCGTGGTCGACTTCATCACGCCGGAGACCGAGAGCTCGATCTGGTACTTCTGGGGCATGGCGCGTAACTTCAACCCGCACGACAAGCCGCTGACCGCCAGCATCCGCGAGGGCCAGCACAAGATCTTCAGCGAGGACCTCGAGATGCTCGAGTCGCAGCAGCGCAATCTGGCGGCGCAACCCGGTCGCCAGCTGCTCAAGCTCAATATCGACTCCGGCGGCGTGCAGTCGCGGCGCGTCCTCGAGCGGATCATCGCGCAGGAGCAGGCGGCGGCGCCTGCGGCCCTATCCGCCTGATGCTGCGCAAGCCGCTCGACGACATCGTCAAGGGCGGCGAGGGCGACACCCATCGGCTGACCAAGACGCTAGGCCCGGTCAGTATCACCGCGATGGGTATCGGCGCCATCATCGGCGCCGGGATCTTCGTGCTCACCGGCACGGCGGCGGCGCGATACGCCGGGCCGGCGATCATGCTGTCCTTCGTGCTGGGCGGCATCGTCTGCGGCTTCGTCGGCCTGTGCTACGCCGAGCTTGCGGCCATGCTGCCGGTGAGCGGCAGCAGCTACACCTATACCTACGTCACGCTCGGCGAGGTCTTCGCCTGGATGATCGGCTGGGACCTCATCCTCGAATACGCGATGGGGGCGGCGACCGTCGCGGTCGGCTGGTCGGGTTACATGGTGAGCATCCTGCGCGATATCGGCATCGTCTTGCCGCCGTCGCTGACCGCCGCACCGGGGACGATCGTCCGGCTCGCCGACGGCGGTACGGCTTCCGGCATCGTCAACTTGCCGGCCGCGTTCATCGTTGCCGTGCTGACGGTCTCGCTCGTCTTCGGCACGAAGGAGTCGGCGCGTCTCAACAACATCATGGTGGTCGTCAAGCTGGTGGTCGTCGTTGCCTTTATCAGCATCGGCGCCTTCTATGTCAAAACCGCAAACTGGCACCCGTTCATTCCGCCGAACACCGGCGAGTACGTCCATTTCGGGTTGAGCGGCGTCCTGCGCGGCGGCGCCGTCGTGTTTTTTGCCTTCATCGGCTTCGACGCGGTATCGACCGCCGCCCAGGAAGCGAAGGCGCCGCAGCGCGACATGCCGATCGGCATTCTCGGCTCGCTGGCGATCAGCACCGCGCTCTACGTTCTCGTCGCCGCGGTGCTCACCGGGCTCGTCCCCTACGGCGACCTCGACGTTCCCGACCCGGTCGCGAAAGGGGTCGACGCGATCGGCCTCACTTGGCTGTCCATCGTCATCAAGATCGGCGCGCTGAGCGGGCTGACGACGGTCGTCCTGGTCCAGCTCTACGGCCAGAGCCGGATCTTCTTCATGATGGCGCAGGACGGGCTGCTGCCGCGTCTCTTCGCGAGCGTGCATCCGGCGACGAAGACGCCATACCTCAGCCAGATCCTGATCGGCGCGGTCGTCGCGATCGTCGCCGCCCTGACACCGATCGAAGTCCTCGGGGAGATGGTCAGCATCGGCACGCTTGCCGCCTTCGTCCTGGTCTGCGCTGCGGTCATCTACCTGCGCCGCAGCGACGCGCGCGTCCGCCGCCCGTTTCGCGCGCCGGCGGTGCCGGTCGTGCCGATCTGCGGCATCCTCTCCTGCCTGCTGCTGATGAGCGGCCTGCCGCTGGTAACGTGGCTGCGCCTCGTCGTCTGGCTGGTCGGCGGCTTGGGCGTCTATTTTCTCTACGGCCGACGCCACTCGCTGCTGCGCCAGCGCGCCGCCCGATGACCTGACCGCGTCGCGCGTCCGACCTCTTTTATCCCTTCCGCCGCGGTGCCGACCGCGCATAGCATGACGGCCTCTCGACCGGGGGCCCTGCGTCGTGACCTGCACCCCGGCGGCAACAAGAAAAGGCGTGCGATGACCGAGACTACCGAGAACGTCGTGACCTACGAGCTCGACGGCGATGTCGCGATCGTCGGGCTCAACCGGCCCGACAAGCGCAACGCGCTGAGCGAGGAGTTGCAAACGCAGCTCCGCGCCGCGGTCTTCCGAGGCACCGAGGAGGCCAAGGCCGGGGTAATTTTCGGCCACGGCGGCAATTTCTCCGCCGGGCTCGACCTGACGCGCGTCCGCGAATGGCTGAAGCCGGGCGGTAGGAAGCCGCGGCCGGGCGGCTCGCATCGCTCGTTCGAGCTCATCGCGCGCGGCCAGATTCCGTGGGTCGCGTCGCTCTCCGGCGCCTGCATCGGCGGCGGACTTGAGCTCGCCACCGCCTGCCACATCCGCGTCGCCGATTCGACGACCTTCTTCGCCCTGCCGGAGGGCAAGCGCGGCATCTTCGTCGGCGCCGGCGGCACGGTGCGCATCCAGCGGCTGATCGGCTATGGGCTGATGGCCGACATGATGCTGACCGGCCGCGTCCTTACCGCCGCGGAGGCGCGCGAGGCGCGGCTGATCCAATACGTCGTCCCTGCCGGCGAATCGTCGCTGGCCAAGGCGAAGGCGCTGGCGGCGACGATCGCGACAAACGCGCCGAAGACCAACTGGGCGGTCTGCTCGGCCCTGCCGCGGATCTCCGACATGGGCCACGAGGACGGGCTCTTCGTCGAAGGGCTGATCGTCAACTCGGTGATGGGCGACGAGGGCTACGAGCGCGTCAAAGCCTTCCTCGAGCGCGGCGCGATGAAGGTCGTCGCCCCAGGGGCGGAGGGCGAGAAACCCTAGGCGCCGACCGTCCGGGGCGCGGCGATCCGGGATCGCTATCGTGCCAGGGAGACAATCGTATGCACGAACACCGCGATCGCGAGTGCTCCGACGCAGACGACCACGATGATTGCAATCATGGGACAGCCCCTCGGTGGCCGACACCTATGATCATAACTTAGGTTAATTCGGGGGCCGGGTCTACGGCGTCGCTGTTCTCCCTGCCTCGTGCTAGCGTCTGCGCATCTCAACCGGCGAGGGCGACGGTCATGTCCACCAGCCTGAACGAAGACCTGCCCGAGGTTCTCAAGACCGTGCGGACCCGGCCCTTGTTCGTCATGCGCCTTGACGTCCGGCCGCTGATCGTCGTCGGCGCGCCGCCGGACGCCTTCCGTCGCATCGGCGTCGTGCCCGGCGGCTCGTTCGGCGGCGAGCGGCTATCGGGGGAGGTGTTGGATGGCGGCAGCGACTGGCAGACGGTCCGCCGCGACGGCGCGACGACATTGGACGTGCGGCTCGTCCTCAAGACGACCGACGACGCCCTGATCCTCATGACCTACCGCGGCCTGCGCCACGGCCCGTCCGACGTCGTGGCGCGGCTCGAGAAGGGCGAGATCGTCGATGCCGCGAGCTATTATTTCCGCACCAACCCGTTGTTCGAGACCGCCGCCGCGCAATACGACTGGCTCAACCGCATCGTCGCGATCGGCATCGGCCATCGCCGCGCCGACGGGCCGGTCTACAGCGTCTTCGAGGTGCTTTGATCCGCCGCTGCGCGGTATCCGCGCGCGGACATCAGGGCTCGGGCCAATCGACTTTCGCGTTCAGTCCCCGGTTGGCGCTTTCGTCGGCTGCGCCGCCGCGCCGGGTTGGCTGACGCGCTCGCGCAGCCACTGGAAGGTGACGTAGAGCATCGGGATGAGGAAGATGCCGAACAGCGAGGCGGCGAGCATGCCGCCGAACACCGGCGTCCCGACGGCTCTGCGGCTCGCGGCACCGGCGCCGGTAGCGATGACCAGCGGCAGCAGGCCGAGGATGAAGGCGAAGCTGGTCATCATCACCGGACGGAAGCGCAGCCTGGCGCCTTCGATCGCCGAGTCCAAGAGCCCGGCGCCGTGGCGGCGCTGCTCGACGGCGAACTCGACGATGAGGATGCCGTTCTTGGCGGCGAGCGCGATCAGCACGACGAGGCCGATCTGGGCGTAGACGTCGAAGCTGAGCCCGGTGAAGGAAACCGCGGCGATGCCGCCGAGCACGCCGACGCTGACCGACATCAGCACCGGGATCGGGATGTTCCAGCTCTCGTAGAGGGCGACAAGGAAGAGATAGGCGAAGAGGATGGCGAGGGCGAGGACGATGGTGGTCTGGCCGCCCGCCGCCTGTTCCTGGAGCGCCGTGCCGGTCCATTCGAAGCTGTAGCCCGGCGGCAGGGTCGTCGCCGAGACGCGCTCCATCGCCGCCAGCGCGTCGCCGGAGCTGTAGCCGGGCTTCTGCGCGCCGTTGATGATCGCGGCGCGGTAGCCGTTGTAGCGGACCATCGCCTGCGGACCCTGCACCAGCCTCGCCTGCGCCAAGGCGCGAATGGGCACCATCGCGCCCTTCGCGTTGCGCACATAGATCCGGTAGATGTCGTCGACCGATTTGCGGTACGGCGTCTCGGCTTGGACATTGACCTGCCAGGTCCGGCCGAACAGGTTGAAGTCGTTGACGTAGAACCCGCCCAACGTCGCCTGCAGCGCGTTGAAGATGTCGGTGATCTGGACGCCGAGCACCTGCGCCTTGTCGCGGTCGATATCGAGATAGACCTGCGGCGTGTCGGCCGCGTAGGTGCTGAACACCCCGGCGAGCTCGGGCTGCTGGTTCGCCGCGAACAGGACGCCGCGCATCGTCGAGGCGAGGTCGGCGGCCGGCTGGCCCTGCAGCGCCTCGAGCACGTACTGGAAGCCGCCGGTGCTGCCGAGGCCGATGATCGGCGGCAGGTTGAACGGGAAGACGACGGCGCCCGCGATCGCGGCCAGTTGCGGCCGCAGCCTAGCGATGATGGCGTTGACGTTCTGCGCCGGGTCGGTGCGCTGGTCGAACGGCTTGAGGCGAATGACGAAGAATGCCTGGTTGGAGGAGGCGATGCCGTCGATGAAGTCGAAGCCGATCACCGACAGCACCCCTTCGACGCCCGGGACAGGCGAGACGATGCTTTCGACCCGCTCGGCGATACTCTCCGTGCGGTTGACCGAGGCGCCTTGCGGCAAGGTCATGGCGGCGAAGAACGCACCCTGATCCTCTTCCGGCAAAAAGCTCTTCGGAGTGATGCTGAAAAGCCCCGCCGCGCCGGCGAGGACGGCGATCACTCCGACGACGCCGAGGATCGCGACGCGCACCAGCCGGCGCACGATTGCGACATAGCCGTCGCGTACCTTGTCGATGGCGCCCAGCACATAGCGCATCGGGCCGCGCCGCGTGCCGCCGCCGCGCTTCAGCAGCACGGCGCACAGCGCCGGGCTCAGCGTCAGGGCATTCAGCGCCGAGATCAGCATCGAGACCGACACCGCGACGGCGAACTGGCGGAAGAGCTGGCCACTGATGCCGGGGATGAAGGCGACGGGAACGAATACCGAGAGCAGCACCAGCGTGATCGCGATGATCGGCGCGGTGATCTCGGCCATCGCCTTCTTGGTCGCCTCCGGCACCGAGAGCTCCGGCTCCTCCTCGATGACGCGCTCGACGTTCTCGA
>JAQGID010000106.1 GCA_028291405.1 Rhodospirillales bacterium
CACGCCGATGCCGTGCTGCACGACATCACCGCCTGGATCGCCGACCCGCAGCGCAACCTGCCCTCCGGCGCCGACCACAACGCTGCGGCACCCTTCCTCCAGGCCGGGCAGAAGGTCGCGACGGCCCGCTGACCAATTTTTAGGCGCCGGCCGGGCGACGCCTGTAAGAACAGGCGAGATACAGGCGGCGACAGGACGACGGACGAGGTACGACGGCGGCGGCGGCTCGTCGGGCTGGGTGGGTGAATTTCTCGATTGCAGTCATACTCGCCCCCAGAGAAAATTTATCCGGACATATTTTAGTCCTTCTTGGATAAATTTCAAGTCCGGAGCGTCCGGCTGCGGTTTTTTTTCTGGATCCCCTCTCGGTGAATCGTCATGCCCGGGCTTGACCCGGGCATCCACGCCTTCCGGTGGCGCGACGGCACCACGTGGATGGCCGGGTCAAGCCCGGCCATGACCATGTTGGGAGGGAGCAAGAAAACGGAGACAGCTGCGAAAACGGAATCAGCCGCGCGCCATCACTATGTCTATCGCGACCGCACCCGGCCCCCTCCTCTCCCGCCCCAGAGGACCCCCGCCATGGACCGCCCGCCGCTTCCCCCCTTCACCGCCAAGACTGCCGCGCAGAAGGCCCGCCTCGCCGAGGACGCCTGGAACACCCGCGACCCGGCGCGGGTCGCGCTCGCCTATACGACCGACAGCCGCTGGCGCAACCGCGCCGAGTTCCTCCAGGGCCGCGAGGCCATCGAGGCGTTCCTGACGCGCAAGTGGAACCGGGAGCTCGACTATCGGCTGATCAAGGAGCTGTGGACCTTCCGCGACAACCGCATCGCCGTGCGCTTCGCCTATGAATTCCACGACGACAGCGGCCAGTGGTTCCGCAGCTACGGCAACGAGAACTGGGAGTTCGACGAGCACGGGTTGATGCGCCTGCGCATCGCCAGCATCAACGATGCGCCGATCAAGGAGAGCGACCGCAAATACCATTGGAAGCTCGGCAGGCGTCCCGACGACCACCCGTCGCTGAGCGATCTCGGGTTCTGAAGATGGGGCGAGCGCGGCGCACGGCGTTCAACTATCGCAGCGATCCGCTGGCCGTTCTTTCCCGACGACCGGCCGATCATCATCTTCGACGGCAAATTGGGTGCTGTGCTCCGGCTTCGCCCGGTTCGTCCGAGGACCGACCGCGCCCGCGCTTCTGCTTGATGGCCGCGCAGTGTTGCGCTCTACCGGAATTGCCGCCTCGCCCCGGCCAGGACCCGCGAGGCGCGGCCGACCCAGCCCAGCAAGGAGGGGGTGTGTTACGCAACTCCGTCGGGAGTCCGATTTTATGGCGCCTAGCTTCGGCCGAAGCTGAGGCTACGAATGAAACACCAGTCCGCGGATTTGACACCATCGCGCAACTAGCGGCGTCCAAACACGGCCCAACGCGAGACGAATAGGAGGGGGAGCGGAGGAAAGAGCCGATGCGGCGATCACGAGACGGTTATACCCACTTCGCCAACCACTTCTACCTGACGCGGCCGAAACGGTTCGACGCTACGCCGATGGTCGCGCTGACCTCGCGGGGCCGGGACGGTTGACGTCCGGCTACTGGCGGCAGATCCGTAATTCTGAGTTTTGACGGTTACAATGTTGCCCCGCTTGGAGCATAAAAAGTGCCCGTGTTATTTCGCCTTTTTCTGCTGGTCGCAGTTGCGCTCCTGCCAGCGCTCGCTATTCAAACGTACAATGAATTCGACCTGCGCCGCTCGCGGCAAGTTGAGGTGCAGCAGCAAGCGCTCGGCCTCGCCAAGGTCGCTGCCGCAGAGCCGCAGCAGATCGTCCAGGGAATTTGGCAGGTGCTGATCGCGCTGTCGGAGCTCCCGGCGATAAAGGCGAAGGACTCGCAGGGTTGCAATGCTTACCTTTCCACGATCAAGCAGCGATATCCGGCGTTCATCACCTTTATCGTGACTGACTTGACTGGCCAATCCTCCTGCAACACAACCAACCATGATGAGCCAGTGACCGCCGCGGGGCGGGCCTACTTCGCCAACGCGCTCAAGAGCGGCGGGTTCACGGTCGGGGAGTTTGCGGTCGGTCGACAAACCGGCCGCAACGTCCTGCAGTTTGCGTTGCCGTTCTACGGTGACGATGGGCGCATGGGCGGCGTCATCATAGCGTCTCTCAGCTTGGATTGGCTTGCCGACGACATCGCCCGGAAGGGTGTTCCGCCGGGAGGCGCCATTGCGATCAGGGACCGTAACGGCACGGTCCTCGCACGCTACCCTGATAACGACCGGTTCGTCGGCAGGAAGACGCCGGTTGGCAAATCCTTGAGCGCGGACCACCCGGGCACCGCCGACACGCGCGACCTCGATGGCGTGGAGCGGATCGTCGGCTACTCCGCGCTGCGGACTGACGCCGGAGGGCTTCTCGTCAGCTTTGGCCTCGACAAGGCGCAAGCCTTCACCGAGATCGAACGTCGCACGCAGCGCGGCATCCTGCTGATCTTTCTGAGCACCTCCCTGGTGTTGATTCTGACATGGCTGGGCGCCCGCCGTTTCATCGATCGCCCGCTCGGCCAGTTGGTCGACGCCGCGAACCAATGGCGGCTTGGCGACTATTCCCGCCGTGTGAACATCGACGGAATGCAGTCCGAGATCGCGCGGGTCGGCGACGCGTTCAACACCATGGCCGACGCCCTGCGGGACCGCGAGCGCGAACTGCGCGAGGCAAAGGAGAGGGCCGAGGACGCGGCGGCCCGCATCACGACGGTCTTCGAGAGCACGACCGACAGCGTCCTCATCGTCGATCGAGACTGGCGCATTACCTACCTCAACGAGCGGGCCAAGGCCCAGGTCGCCGAAGGACGCGACCTCGTCGGAATGGACCTGTGGAGGGCCTTCCCAGAGGCTGGCGAGAGTGAAGTGTATCGCCGATATCGGGCGGCTTTGGACCAGGGCCCAGCCTCCTTCGAAACGTTTTCGCCTCGGCGCAATGCCTGGTATGCGATCAATGCGTTCCCCTCCAGCCCGGGCATCGCGGTCTACTTTCGCGACATCACCGAGCACAAGCACGCGCTGGAAGCGCGCCGCCTGATCGAGGAGCAACTCCATCAGAGCCAGAAGATGGAGGCGGTTGGCCAGCTCACCGGCGGCGTCGCCCACGACTTCAACAATCTGCTCGCGGTGGTCGCCGGGAACCTCACGTTCATCGAGGATGGTGCAGGGGACAATGACAGCGTCACGCGGTTCGCCGCGGCGGCGCGGCAGGCCGTCGATCGAGGCGCGAAGCTAACGGCGCAGCTTCTTGCCTTTTCCCGGCGGCAGAGACTGAGCCCAAAAGTGGTCTACGCACACCATCTCATTCATGAGTTCCAATGGCTCATCCACCGAGCGGTCGGAGAAGCCGTTGAAGTCAAGCTGATCACCGACGAACAATTATGGCCCTGCCACGTCGATCCAGCACAGCTGGAGACCGCGCTCCTTAACCTGACCCTGAATGGGCGCGACGCCATGCCGGATGGCGGTGTGCTCGAGATCGAGGCGCGGAACGTGGTCCTGGATGAGAACGCCGTAGCGGGGTTGGCGCCCGGACCGTACATC
>JAQGID010000118.1 GCA_028291405.1 Rhodospirillales bacterium
GGCTGCGTCTACGACGCGGACGGCCAGTTGCTGACCGGATCCTACAATGACTACTGCATGCCGCGGGCGAACGACGTTCCGTTCTTCGCGGTCTCGACCAATACGACGCTGTGCACGCACAATCCGCTCGGCGTCAAAGGTTGCGGCGAGGCCGGCGCGATCGGCGCCCCGGCCGCCGTCATGAACGCCATCGTCGACGCGCTGGCGCCGCTTGGGATCCGGCATATCGACATGCCGGCGACGCCCGAGCGGATCTGGCGCGCCATCCAGTCGCACGACCTGCCGCAGGCAGCCGAATAGGGGAGCGAAAGCCATGTACAACTTCAATTACCATAAGCCTTCGAGCATCGCCGACGCCCTCAAGCTGCTCGGCAGCAGCGAGGACGCCAAGATCGTCAGCGGCGGCATGACGCTGATCCCGACGCTGAAGCAGCGCCTGGCGCGGCCGTCGGATCTGATCGACCTCAAGGGTATTCCCGATCTCGCCTTCATCCGTCGCGACGGCAACATGATCGTCATCGGCGCGATGACCAAGCACGCCGACGTCGCCGCCTCGGATGTCGTCACGGGCGCGATCCCGGGCCTGGCATATCTCGCCGGCGTCATCGGCGACGCGCAGGTCCGCCATCGCGGCACGATCGGCGGCTCGATCGCCAACAACGATCCGGCGGCCGACTACCCGGGCGCCGTGCTCGCGCTGAACGCGACGATCACGACCAACGAGCGGACGATCGCCGCCGACGATTTCTTCACCGGCCTCTTCGAGACGGCGCTGAATCCGGCCGAGATCATCACCTCGGTCAGCTTCCCGCTGGTCGAGAAGTCGGCCTACACCAAGTTCCGCAACCCCGCCTCGCGCTACGCCATCGTCGGCGCCTTCGTCGCCAAGAGCGCTGGCGGCGTCCGCGTCGCGATCACCGGCGCCGGCGCTACCGCGTTCCGCGTTCCCGAGATGGAGAAGGCCCTCGCCGCCTCGTTCACGCCCGACGCGATCAAGGACATCAAGGTGCCGGCCGACGGGCTGAACTCCGACATCCACGCCAGCGCCGAGTACCGCGCGCATCTCTGCAACGTGATGGCGCGACGTGCCGTGACGGCGTGCGGCTGAACGACCACCAGCCCCATCGCATTCTCTTTCGTTTGGAGAGCGATGGGGGTGCACCTAATTATCGTCATGGCCGGGCTTGACCCGGCCATCCACGCGCAAACAACTGCTTCATCGAAAGACGTGGATGCCCGGGCCAAGCCCGGGCATGACGATTTCAGGAGCCAGGTGTTAGCAACCTTTCACCCCGACCTTGCCCCGTGCCCCGGGCGAGGGGAAATGAGTCGATGACCGCCCTTCCCGTCACAGTCGGCGACACGCTCGCCCTGCTCTCCAGCGGCAACTACATCGCCGATCGCAGCCTCGCGACGGCGGTGCATCTCTCGCTCGCCCTCAAGCGCCCGCTGTTCCTCGAGGGTGAGGCCGGGGTCGGCAAGACCGAGATTGCCAAGGTGCTGGCGACGACGCTCGGGCGCCAGCTGATCCGGCTGCAGTGCTACGAAGGCCTCGACATCGCCTCGGCGGTCTACGAGTGGAACTATGCCCGTCAGATGATCGAGATCCGCCTCGCCGAAGCCGGCCAGGAGGGCCGCGAGACGGTCGAGCAGGAGATCTTCTCCGAGCGATTCCTAATCAAGCGCCCGCTGCTGCAGGCCCTTGAGCCGACGATCGGCGGGCCGCCGGTGCTGCTGATCGACGAGCTCGACCGCACCGACGAGCCATTCGAGGCCTATCTCCTCGAGCTGCTCTCCGACTTCCAGGTGACGATCCCGGAGATCGGTACGATCAAGGCGACCGAGCCGCCGATCGTCATCATCACCTCGAACCGGACGCGCGAGATCCACGACGCGCTGAAGCGCCGCTGCTTCTACTACTGGGTCGATTACCCCAAGGCCGATCGGGAGCTCGAGATCCTGCGCGTCAAGTCGCCGGGCACCGGCGAGGCGCTGAGCCGCGAGGTCGTGGCCTTCGTCCAGAAGCTGCGTCAGACCGACCTCTTCAAGCTGCCCGGCATCGCCGAGACGATCGACTGGACGCAGGCGCTGATGCAGCTCGACGTCCTCGCGCTGACCCCCGAGGCGATCAACGACACGCTCGGCGTCCTCCTGAAGTACCAGGACGACATCGCCAAGATCCAGGGCAGCGAGGCGCAACGCTTGCTCAACCAGGTGAAGAGCGAGCTCGCCGGCGCCGCGACGGCGTGAGCCGGAGATGGCCGACAAAGCTGAAACCAAAGCCGGCGAGGGCCGCCTCCTCCAAAATCTGATGTATTTCGCGCGCACCCTGCGCGCCGCCGGCCTGCCGATCGGGCCCGGCAAGGTCCTGGCCGCCGCCGAGGCGGTGCGTACCATCGGCATCACCAACCGTGACGACTTCTACTGGACGCTGCACGCCGTCTTCGTCAACCGGCGCGACCAGCGCGAGCTGTTCGATCAGGCCTTCCACATCTTCTGGCGCAACCCGCAGCTGCTCGAAAAGATGCTCTCGCTGCTGCTCCCCGACATGACGGCGCCCGAGCAGGAGCGCGGCGAGGAGATGATGCGCCGCCTCGCCGAGGCGATGCATCCGGGCAACCAGGGCGACGCCGGCGAGCGCGAGGAGGAGATCGAGTTCGACGCGACGATGACCTTCTCCGATCGCGAGATGCTGCGCGAGATGGATTTCGAGAAGATGTCGCTCGACGAGGTCGCACGCGCCAAGAACGCGATCAAGCGCATGCGCCTCCCCGAGATGGCAGTGGCGACGCGGCGCTTCCGGGCGGATCCGAACGGCGCCCGCGCCGACATGCGGGCGACCTTGCGCGCCGCGCTGCGCGCCGGCGGCCTCCTCGCCCTCCGCCGGAGGAGCCGCCGCGTCCGCCAGCCGCCGCTCGTCATCCTCTGCGACATCTCCGGCTCGATGCAGCGCTACAGCCGCCTTTTCCTGCATTTCATGCACGCGGTCACCAACGATCGCGACCGCGTCTACACCTTCCTCTTCGGGACCCGCCTGACCAACGTCACGCGGTTCCTGCGTTACAAGGACGTCGACGTCGCGCTCGACAAGGTGACCGAGGCGGTCGAAGACTGGTCGGGCGGGACGCGCATCGGCCAATGCCTCGCCGATTTCAACCGCATCTGGTCGCGCCGCGTCCTCGGCCAGGGCGCCATCGTGCTCTTCATCAGCGACGGGCTCGACCGCGATGCCGGGGAGGGGCTGGAAAAGGAGATGGACCGGCTGCACAAATCCTGCCGCCGGCTGATTTGGCTCAATCCACTGTTGCGTTACGAGGCCTTCGAGCCAAAATCATTAGGGATGCGGGCGATCTTGCCGCACGTCGACGAGTTCCGGCCGGTCCATAGCCTGGCCAGTCTCGACGATCTTGCGATGCAGCTCAGCCGCCCGCAGCCGCGCCGCCTCGAAGCCGCTGCGGCATGGCGTCACGTAACGGGGTGATTGGAGGGTTCATGGACAGTACCGGTGATCGCGAGGCGATCCTCAAGCAGGTGACGGACTGGACGGGCGCGGGCAAGCGCGTCGCCCTGGCGACGGTGGTGACGACCTGGGGCTCCTCGCCCCGTCCGGTCGGCTCCAAGCTCGCCGTCGACGCCGACGGCAATTTCGTCGGCTCGGTTTCCGGCGGCTGCATCGAAGGCGCCGTCGTCCTGCAGGCGCTCGAGGCGATCGAGGACGGCAAGCCGCGCCTCCTCGACTTCGGCGTCACCAACGAGCAGGCCTGGGAAGTCGGGCTCGCCTGCGGCGGCAAAGTTCAGGTCTTCGTCGAGCGCGTCGAGACATGAAGCTCCCGCTCCTCCAGGAGGCGATCGCCACTGCCGACGCGGGACGACCGGCGGCACTCGCCACGAACTTAGGATCCGGGCTTCAGATCCTGATCGAAGGATCTGAAAAGAAAGGAACTCTCGCCCTGGACGATGCGGCACTCGCTGCCGTCGCCGCGGCAGTGCGCGATGATCGCAGCACCACGATCGACACGGCGGAAGGCAAGGTCTTCGTCGAGGTCTTCAACCCGCCGCTGCGCTGCATGATCGTCGGCGCCGTCCATATCGCGCAGCCGCTGGCGCAGATGGCGGCGCTCGGCGGGTATGCGGTGACGATCATCGATCCCCGCCAGGCCTTCGCCAGCGAGGCGCGGTTCCCCGGCGTGACGCTCTCGACGGAATGGCCCGACGAGGCGCTGGAGGCGTTGCGACCCGACCGCCGAACGGCCATCGTCACCCTCACCCATGATCCGAAGATCGACGATCCGGCCTTGAGCGCCGCGCTCGAGTCCGACGCCTTCTACATCGGCGCGCTCGGCTCGCGAAAGACGCATGCGGCACGTTGCGGCCGGCTGAGCGAAGCCGGCTTCGCGCAGAACGCGCTGGCGCGCATCCACGGGCCAGTCGGGCTCAATATCGGCGCGTTGTCGCCGGCGGAGATCGCCGTCTCGATCCTGGCGCAGATCACCGCGACGCTGCACGCCGACCGGCTCAAGGAACGCGAGCCGGGCTGATGGAATTCGGCGAGATCCCGGTCGGCGAGTCGGCGGGCGCGATCCTCGTCCACAGCGTCAAGTTGGCGGGACGCGCCCTCAAGAAAGGCCGCGTCCTCACCGAGGAGGACGCCGCCGCCCTCGCCGCCGCCGGGATCGCGCGCGTCACGGTCGCCCGGATCGGCGCCGACGAGCTCGGCGAGGATGCCGCGGCGACACTTCTGGCGCGCGCCGCCGCCGGCGCCAATGTCACGGTCGCCAACGCCTTTACCGGCCGCGCCAATCTCTTCGCGGCGGAACGCGGCCTCTGCGTCTTCGACCGCGAGCGCCTCGACGCGCTGAACCTGGTCGACGAGGCGGTGACGTTGGCAACGCTGCCGCCCTACGCGGTCGTCGAGCCGAAGCAGATGGTCGCGACCGTGAAGATCGTGCCCTTCGCCGTGCCACGCGACACCATCGAACGCTGCGTCGCCTTGGCCTCGGGAGGCGAGTCGATCCTGCGCGTCGCACCCTTCCTGAAATTGAACGTCGGGCTGATCCAGACCCGGCTGCCGGGGATGAAGGAGACGATCTTCGACAAGACCGTCGGCGTCACCGCCTCCCGGCTGGAATCGCTCGGCAGCAGCCTGATGGGCGAAACGCGCTGCGCCCATGCGGTCGATGCGCTGGCGGCGGAATTGAAGGCGCTGCTCGAGCGCAAGCCGGACCTCGTCCTGGTTGCCGGCGCCTCGGCGATCGTCGATCGCCGCGACGTCATCCCCGCGGCGATCGTCGCCTGCGGCGGTCGGATCGAGCATTTCGGCATGCCGGTCGACCCCGGCAACCTCATCCTCCTCGGCCGGATCGGCGGGGTCACCGTGCTCGGCCTCCCGGGCTGCGCCCGCTCGCCCAAGGAGAACGGCTTCGACTGGGTGCTCCAGCGCCTCGCCGCCGGGCTGACGGTCGGGAGCCAGGACATCATGCGGATGGGCGCCGGCGGGCTCCTCGCCGAGATCCCCAGCCGCGGCCTGCCGCGCGCCGCCGCCGCGCCGAGTGAGGCGAAGACCGAGGCGCCGCGCGAGGCGCGGATCGGCGCGCTGATCCTTGCCGCTGGCCAATCGCGCCGCATGGGCGAGGTCAACAAGCTCCTGATCGAGATCGACCGCAAGCCGATGGTGCGGCACGTCGCCGAAACGGTGCTGGAATCGCGTGCGACCCCCGTCGTCGCCGTCCTCGGCCACGAGCGCGACCGCGTCCGCGGCGCCTTCAGCGGCCTCAAGATCCGCGCCGTCTACAATCCGGATTACGCCGATGGGATCTCGACCTCGCTGCGCCGCGGCCTCGCGGCGCTGCCCGAGGATCTCGACGGCGTCGTCGTCTGCCTCGGGGACATGCCGCTGCTCAGCGCCGCCGAGATCGGCCGGCTGATCGACGCCTTCAACCCGGTCGAGGGCCGCGCCATCGTCGTCCCGACCCGGCGCGGCAAGCGGGGCAATCCGGTGCTCTGGGGGAGGCGCTTCTTCCCCGAGATGCAGGAGGTCGCCGGCGACGTCGGCGCCCGCCATCTCATCGGCGCCTACCCCGAGGCGGTCGTCGAGGTCGAGATGAGCGGCGACGGGACCCTCCTCGACATCGACACGCCCGAGGCACTTGCCGAATTTCTCGACCGTGCGCCGGTCAATTCGTGAGCGAATCGCTCTATCAGCAGGCAATCATCGACCTCGCCCGCGCCGCCAACGGGGCCGGGCGGCTGGTCGATCCGACGGTCTCGGTGGTGGTCCACAACCCGCTGTGCGGCGACCGCATCACCCTCGACCTCGCGTTCGGCGACGGGCTGGTGCGCGAGATCGGCCACCGCGTCCGCGGCTGCGCCCTGTGCGAGGCCGCCGCCTCGGCGATCGGCCTCCACGCGCGCGGCGCATTGCCGCACCAACTGCAGCAGGCCGGCGCCGAGATCGCCGCCCTGATCGCCGGCAAGGACCTCGAGCCGCTGTGGCCGGAGCTTCTCGGGTTTCGCCCTGTCCGAGACTTCAAGAGCCGGCATCGCTGCGTCTTGCTGCCTTTCGAGGCTCTGTCCCAAGCCCTCGCCGAGGCTGGCGCCCAATAAATCGGCCGACCGCCGAAAAAATGGTGTGCAATGCGGAATAAGCCGCAGCACTCGCCCGTTACAGCCACACAACCAATCCCAAACAAAAATCGAAGGAGGGCGGGGATGAGCTGGTTGATCGGCACTGTCACGGTTGCGAGCACGATTTGCGGAGTCATGCTCGGCCAAATTACCGCAGGCTTCGAAATGCTCGGCGTGATGTTGGCCGCGATGGTCCTTATGACGTTGCGCGTTTGAGCGCAACGTCGCGAGGGAGTCCCGTCGCGGCGTCTTTCCCGATCTGAAGCACCTTTCGAAACCTTCTCGGTCACGGCTCCGACAGCAACGATTTATTTACCATCAGGAATGATGCTGGCCCCGTTGTTGCAACGGGGCTGCCATGATTTTGCGTCATATCTGGCGAGTTCGTACGCTCGCTGCGTTCTTCGCCTTCGCCTGCTTCGCTTTTCATGGCGCCGCAGCGCAATACCGGCTCGACCCCGCCTATCCTGACAAGCCGATGGCGGGGCCCGCGGCAGCCAAGGGTGCCGTCGTCTGGAGCCACGGCCGTTCGGTTAACTCGGAAGATTCCCTGTCGCCGACGCCGAGCTACATGGCGGTGCTGCGCAAGGCCGGGTGGGACGCCTATCGCTTCAACCGGATGCGCGATGGCGACACCCTGCCGGACAGCGCGCGTGAGCTCGCCGCAGACGTCGCGAAACTGAAAGCGCAGGGTTACCGTCGGGTCGTTCTCACCGGCCAGTCGTTCGGCGCCTTCCTCTCGCTGATGGCGGCCGATCAGAGCGACGACGTGCATGCGGTCATCGCGACCGCCCCGGCCGCCTTCGGCAACTTCAACGATTTCTATGACAGCTGGCGCGCCAACGCGACGCGGCTCTACCCGCTACTCGATTCCGTGCGCAGCGCCCGCGTCATGCTGTTCTTCTTCCATGGCGACGATTTCGATCCGGGCGGACGCGGCGAGCAGGCCAAAGCGATTCTCTCGGCGCATCACATCGACCATCTGATCGTCGATCAGCCGCCGCTCCTGACCGGCCATTGGGCTTCGACGACCAATGTCTTCGTGAAAGGCTTCGGCGATTGCATCCGCGATTTCATCGAGGCCAAGGACGTCGCGAAGATCGCCTGCCACGACGCCTGGGGCGACGAACCCGACCAGCAGGTCGCCTTCCCGGCCGAGGTCGATCGCCCGGCCGCGACGGTCACGGCATCGGGCTCGCCGTAGCCGCGAGCCCGAATTCCTCGGCGAGAAGCTCGTAGGAGCGGACGCGCTTGGCGAACTCGTGGCAAATCGTGAGGATCACGAGCTCCTCGACGCCATAGGCCGCCGCCAGCGCGACGAGCCCTTCCCGCACCTGCGCCGGCGTCCCGACGAACTGCCGGCGGCGGTGATACTCCAGCCAGGCGAGCTCGCGCTCGGTCCAGGAATGCGCCAGCGCCTCTTCGACCGACGGCACGGGGCCGAGGATGCCGCGCTCGCGCCGCAGCCGCGAGAGATCCCGACTGGACCCCAGCACCCGCGCCTCCTCCTCGGTCTCGGCGCAGAGCACGAAGACTCCGACGCTGCCCCGCGGCGCCGGCAGGCGCGGCGACGGCTGGAATTCGCGGCGATAGGCTTCCATCGCGGCGACGCCGCCCTCGCCGTTGATGAAATGCGCGAAGGAGAAGGCGCAGCCGAAATGCGCCGCGTATGAGGCGCTCTCGTCGCTGGAGCCGAGCAGCCAGACCTCCGGCACCGTCTCGCCGGTCGGCATCGCACGGATGTTGGCGAAGGGATGATCGGTCGGCAACTCGTTGCCGAGGAACCCCATCAACAGGCCGATCTGGCCGGGAAAATGCTCGATGCCGAGCGCGCCCGGCCCATGCGCCAAGGCGCGCGCGGTCCATTGATCGCTGCCCGGCGCGCGACCGATCCCGAGATCGACGCGGCCCGGCGACAGCGTCTCCAGCATGCGGAAGGTCTCGGCGACCTTGAGTGCCGAATAATGGCTCAGCATGACGCCGCCGGAGCCGACGCGGATGCGCTCGGTCTCCGCGGCGACGCGGGCGATCAGGATCTCCGGCGCCGGCCCCGCCAGCCCGGCCGAGCTATGATGCTCGGCCAGCCAGTAGCGGGCGTAGCCGAGCCGGTCGGCATGGCGCGCCAGCTCGAGCGTCTCGGCAATCGCCTGCGCCGGCGTTCCACCCGCGACGATCGGCGACTGGTCGAGAACGCTGAGGGTCAGCCGGGCCGGCGGTATCGCCATCAAACGGGGTAGCCGAGCGCCTTGCCGGCGAGCCCGTCGAAGGCGGCGAGCAGCCGGGAGCGCCAGGCGGCGATCGTATCATCGGCCGCGAGGAGCCGCACCGGGCTGATCGAGCGCGCCCACATGAAGGCGCCGAATGCAACGTAGTCGCCATAATTCGGCGCGTCGCCGCCAAGATAATCCTGCATCCGCAAGGTGATGCGCAGCGGATGGACGGTCTTCTGGAAAGCCGCGACATTGGCCTCGGTGTCGGCGGTGAAGGCCTCGAGCGTCTTACCGACCCGGGCTTCGCGAGAGGTCCGGAAATATTCGCGGTCTTTCTCCGCGATGTGCTTGTAGATGTCGAGCACGACGATGCGCGTCAGGGCCGGATGCACGACCGACTCGGTCCAGGCGGTCAGGAACTTCGCGAGGCCGCGCTCGCTCTTCCCCTGCAGCAGCGGACGGTCCGGATATTTCCGGTCGAGATAATCGGCGATCTCCCAGGAATCGCCGATTACCGTGTCTCCGTCGATCAGCGTCGGCACCGTCTTGGTCCCTGCCGGCAGCCGGTCCTTCTCGGTGAAGCGCCACGGGATCGTCTCGACGTCCAGATCCTTGTGCGCCATCGCCATCTTGATTCGCCAGCAATAGGGGCTGAAGCGCCGCGCGTCTTCGGCGCCGGCCAGATCGTACATCGTGATCGTCATCGTACGGCTCCCCCTTCCCTCAGCCCCAATAACGGCCGCTCGCGCCGACCACCACCGTGACAAGGCCGAGCACGAGATTGATCGTCACCAGCTGGCGAATCTGATCGAGATTGCGCGCCGCGACCGGCAAGTCGCCGCTCGCGACGGCGCGCTTGAACCGCTTCCACGGCGAGAAGAAGAGATGCAAATAGATCAACATCATGACGATACCCAGCCCCTGCATGATGTTGATGTGCATCGCGAGGCCCTTGAAGCCGCCGAAGCCGAGAAAGATCACGGCGTAGCCGCTCGCCAGCAGCCCGATGATCGAGACCCAGACCCAGGGGAAGAACCGCGTGAAGACGCGGTGCCACAGGGGCAGGCGGATCGCCGGCTCGAGCGCGCCGGCGCTCGGCCGCAGGCATTGGTGCGCGAAGAACATGCCGCCGACCCAGATGACTGCGCAGAGAATATGGACGGCCAGCCCCAACACCATAGTCATGTCTCCGCGCATGAATCCTCCCTCGCCCGGTGCGGCCGACGACCGGCCGCGCGGTGCCGCGAGCTTAGTCCGAGCGACGACCGACGGTAAAGAAAGGTCCGCGGGCAGCCGCCTTTCGAATACGGCCGTCGCAGGCTAAACTGGCGGCAACTACCGGACGGGAGGCATGCATGAGCCAGGAAACTGCCCTTATCATCGGTGTCGGCGACGGGTTGAGCGCCGCCCTCGCCCGCAGCTTCGCCGGCGCCGGCATGAAGCTCGCGCTGGCGGCGCGTCAGACCGACAAGCTCGCGGCGCTGAGCAGCGAGACCGGCGCGCGCACTTACGCCTGCGACGTCGGCAGCCGCGATCAGGTCGCGGCGCTGTTCGCCGACACGGTGCGCGATCTCGGCGCGCCGGACGTCGTCGTCTACAACCCGAGCTATCGGACGCGCGGACCGCTCATCGAGCTCGACCCCGACGAGGTCGAGAAATCGTTGATGATCACTTGCTTCGGCGGCTTCCTCGTCGGCCAGGCCGCGGCGCGCCTGATGCTGAAGCGCGGCAGCGGCACGATCCTCTTCACCGGCGCCTCGGCCAGCATCAAGGGCTACGTCAACTCGGCGCCCTTCGCGATGGGCAAGTTCGGGCTGCGCGGCCTCGCCCAGAGCATGGCGCGCGAGCTGGCGCCGAAGAACATCCATGTCGCGCATTTCATCATCGACGGCGGCATCGAGCGGCCCGCCGGCGATATGCGCGCCGGAGGCCGCCCCGCCGACGCGCTGCTCAAGCCCGAGGCCATTGCCGAGAACTATCTCGCGATTCATCGCCAGCACCGCAGCACCTGGACCTGGGAGCTCGAGCTGCGCCCCTGGGTCGAGACGTTCTAGAAGTCGACGCGAACGGATCGACGACCGCAACTTCCCAATGGATCAAGGAGCGCCGCGGGCCGAGGGCACTTGAGCGTCGATGGTCGGATCGTCGATGGCCCCCGGTAGAGTATGCGACGGAGCGGGCGGAAACATCCGCCCAGGCGTATCTGCCAAAACTTGCCAGGACTGCCTTTCCAAGATTCCGGCCAAAGATTTCCTGATCGGGACGTCATAGACGACCCCGAACGTCCACGACCCGATCATCAAGAGCGCAACGAACGCCATGCCTGACCACGGGGCAAGCGCGACCGTTTGCGGCGCCAGGGCTGCGACGAGATTCCCAAGCGGGTCGTGCAACACGTAAACCCCATAGGACGTCGCTCCAAGAAAACCGCATATTGCAGTTAGCGTCCGCGTCGGTTCGATCCGCGCCGCCAGGTACACGAGCCCTGGCACGACGACCGTAATCGTGACGAGGCCATAGATCGGCGCGCCGAAATTCTCGCCGAGTCGGGGAAGCAAAATGCATCCGACAGCCGCCAACATCAGCAAGGTCAACGTATTCGACGAAATAGCCTTGCCGTCTCTCCGCCATTGGCGGACCAAAAGTGCCCCGATCGCAAACATAAAAATCGCGCGTGCGAGGCCGAATGGCAGATGTTTCCACAAGAAGCCCAATCCGATCGTGTGATGGGTACTTAGCATAACGCCCGCGATGATCGACAGCATGCAGATAAACATCATGCTGAAAAGCGCACGTTTGCCGATGTTACCGAAGATAGCCCAAAGAATATTTACGACGACTTCGAAGAAGACAGACCAAATCGGCATGTCGAAAGGGTAAAGGATATTCCCCCAGCCCGACGGGGTCGGCAACATGAACATCGAAAATATGATCGTCGGAATTAAAGAGACGGCTGGATCGGGCTGTATCAGCTGATTTATGAGACCGATCGCGATCCCGATGAGGTAGAGAGGATAAAGGCGGATGAGCCGAACGCCGATAAACCACAATAATCCCCGAGATTTTATCTTCGCGTCATAAGTCCCGGCAATCACGAAGCCTGAGAGGCAGAAGAAGAAATCTACGGCGAGGCCGGCCACGCCGAACACCGCCTCGCCGAAAAATTGGTCTTGATGCGCGGTAACGACGGCAACGGCAGCGATACCCCTCATACCATCCAGGAGATGAAAGCGCTTCATCAGCGACGTTCCCTTTTTTGCGCGCGTTGTCGCATCCGGACAAATCGGTGCCGGCTCGGTTGATGCCGCGATCTGCCGTGTTTGCTGAGGCTGAAGACGGTGAACCTAAACGATGCCTCGGAGGCTATCCGAAATCCAACACGCGATTCAGTAATAAAAGTTTACTGACGCGGTTAAGTTGGTAATTCCGAGGAAAAATCTTCCTATCAATTGATGATCGAAGAACGTTTATTGAGAATAAACAATGAACACCGGGCCAGCGTAGAGCTCACGCATTCTCGCTGAGGATGCGGCCGGCGAAATAGAGCGAGCCGCAGATCAGGATGCGCGGCGCGGCGCCGGCGCCCGCGACGAGTTCGGCGACCGCCGCGGCCGGATCGCGGCTCGCGGCGGCGTCGGCGATGCCCGCAGCGCGTGCCAGCTCGGCGATGCGGGCGGCATCGATCCAACCCGTTTCCTCGGGAAAGGACAGGCTGCGCAGGCGCTCGGCATGCGGCGCGAGATGCGCCAGGAACGTATCCGCCGCCTTGCTCGCTTTCATCGCGATGACGAGGCTGAGCTTGCGCCCGTCCGCGATCTTTCCCGCCCAATCGGCGATCGCGGCGCCGCCGCTTTCATTGTGGCCGCCGTCGAGATAGAGCTCGCCGCCCGGCGGCAGGAGGTCGACGAGCGGACCGGCGGTCAGCCGCTGCAGCCGCGCCGGCCATTCGACGTTGCGCAGCCCGTCGGCAAGATGCCGCGGCGTGATCGCGAAGCCGGGCAAATGCTCGACGATCGCCGCGGCGAGACCGGCATTGTCGATCTGATGCCGTCCCGGCAGCGCCGGCGTCGGCAGGTCGAGCGTCGCGCGGCCGATATAGCGGAAGCCGCCGTCGCGCTCCTCGACGCGCCAGTCCCTTCCGTGCAGGACGAGCGGCGCGCCGACCGATGCGGCACGCGCCGCGATGACCGGCGCTGCGTCGTCCGGCTGCGGTCCGATGACCGCGGTAACGCCGCGCTTGAGGATGCCGGCCTTCTCGCCAGCGATCTGCGCCACCGAATCGCCGAGGAAATCGGGATGGTCGAACGAGATCGGCGTGATGCCGCAGACCGCAGGCCGCGCGATGACGTTGGTCGCGTCGAGGCGGCCGCCCAACCCCGTCTCGAGCAGCACCAGATCGGCAGGGATTCGCGCGAAGGCGAGAAACGCGGCGGCAGTCGTCACCTCGAAAAACGTGATCGGCCGGCCGGCGTTGACGCGCTCGACCTCGCCGAGCAGCTCGGTCAGGAAGTCGTTCTCGATCAGCGCGCCGGCGAGGCGAATACGCTCGTTGAACCGGACGAGATGCGGTGATGTATAGACATGCGCGCGATATCCGGCGGCTTCGGCGGCGGCGCGCAGATACGCGATCGTCGAGCCCTTGCCGTTGGTCCCGGCGATATGGACGACCGGCGGCAGGCGATCCTGCGGATTGCCGAGGTCATCGAGCAGCAGCAGCAGCCGCTCGAGAGACAGGTCGATCGCCCGCGGATAGAGCGCGGTCAGCCGGTCGAGAATCTGGGTCGTCTGGTCGCTGGACAATCTGGGCAATCCGATGCGCTGGCGGGACGGCGACATTAGTCGGCCGCGCGCCACCTTGCCAGCCTGCGGTTGCCAAAGCCGGATACGCGACGCATGCTTTCGTCATGCTTCCGATGCTCGCCCGCTTCGCCTTGACCGACCGCGTCGCGCTGGTCACCGGCGCCGCGCGCGGGCTGGGTTTCGCTATCGCCGAGGGACTCGCCGGCGCCGGGGCGTTGGTCGTCCTGAACGGTCGCGACCAGGCCTCGCTCGACGAGGCGGCACGGCGGATCGCCGCGACCGGCGCCGGCGCCGTCGAGACCGAGCGTTTCGACGTCGCCGATTCGGCCGAGCGAAGCCGCGGCTTCGCCGCGATCGCGGAGCGGCATGGCCGGCTCGACGTCCTCGTCAACACGGTCGGCCAGCGCAACCGCAAGCCGCTGCTCGACCTCGCCGAGGACGAGATCAGGACACTGATCGAGACCGACCTCACCGCCGGGATCATGCTGTCGCGCGAGGCAGTACGGCTGATGCTGCCGCGCCGCAGCGGCCGGCTGATCGCGGTGACCTCGATCGCCGGCGCCGTCGCCCGCCCCGCGGATTCCGTCTACACCGCCGCTAAGGCGGGGCTGACCGGCATGGTGCGGGCGCTCGCCGCCGAGTACGGCAAGCACGGCATCACGAGCAACGCGATCGCCCCCGGCTTTTTCGCGACCGAGCCGAACTCCGCCTTGCTCGCCGATCCGGCGATCCGATCCTATTTCGAGGGACGCACGCCGATCGGCCGCTGGGGACGACCCGACGAGATCGCCGGCGCTGCGGTCTTCCTCGCGTCGGACGCCGCGTCCTACGTCAACGGCCATGTCCTGACCGTCGACGGCGGCGCGACGATCCTGATGTAGCGCCTATTCAGCCGTCCTCGAGCACGCCGCGAATCTTGGTCGCGAGATTGCCGCAGGTGAAGGGCTTGACGATCAGCTCGACGCCTTCGTCGAGCCGTCCCTGGTGGACGATGGCGTTGCGGGCATAGCCGGTGGTGAACAGGACCTTGAGATCGGGACGCTCGCGCTGCGCCGCGTCGGCGAGCTGCTTGCCGTTCATCGCGCCGGGCAGCCCGACGTCGGTGAACAGCAGTCCGATCTCCGGATGCTGGGCGATCACGCGAAGCCCGGCGCGACCATCGCCCGCCTCGAGAACGCGATAGCCGAGCTCGCGAAGGATCTCGACGGTGTAGCTGCGCACGTCGGGATCGTCCTCGACGACGAGGATCGTCTCGAGGCTCGTCCCCGTTGGTACCGGCTCGGCGGCCGCGGGCGTCTCGACCACCGCATCCGTCGCGCGATGCCGCGGCAAGTACAGCCTGACCGTCGTCCCTTCGCCGAGCTCGCTGTAGATCTTGACGTGCCCGCCGGACTGTTTGATGAAGCCGTAGACCTGCGACAGCCCTAGGCCGGTGCCCTGGCCGATGTCCTTGGTCGTGAAGAACGGCTCGAAGGCTTTCGCCATTACCTCCTTGCTCATGCCCGACCCGGTGTCGGTCACGGCGATCAGCACGTATTGCCCGATGGCGACCTCGTCATGCGCCGCCGAATAGGCCTCGTCCAGGTGCGCGTTGGCGGTCTCGATCGTCAGCTTGCCGCCGTCCGGCATCGCGTCCCGCGCATTGACCGCGAGATTGACCAGCGCGTTTTCGAGCTGGTTGGCGTCGGCAAAGCTCTGCCACAGCCCGCCGGCGAGGACCGTCTCGATCGCAACACGCTCGCCGAGCGTGCGACGCAGCAGATCGGAGAGGCCGAGGACGAGCCGGTTGATCTCGACCGGCTTGGGATCGAGCGGCTGGCGGCGCGAGAAGGCGAGGAGCTGATGGGTCAGGGTCGCGGCGCGCGTCGCGCCACGCAACGCCGCGGCGCCGAACCGCCGCAGCTCCGGCGCCTCGTTGGCGATGCGGCGGTCGAGCGCCTCGAGATTGCCGGTGATCACCGTCAGCAGATTGTTGAAATCATGCGCGACGCCGCCGGTCAGCTGGCCGATCGCCTCCATCTTCTGGGCCTGGCGCAGCGTTTCCTCGACGCGCCGGCGCTCGACGGTCTCGGCCGCGAGCTCGGCGGTGCGCTCGGCGACGCGCTGCTCCAGCGTCTCGTTGAGCAGCTGCAGCTCGCGCTCGGCGCGCTGTCGCGCCTGGAAGAGCCGCGCATTGTCGATCGCGACTGCCGCCTGTGCCGCCATCACGGTGACAAGATGCTCGTCGCGCTGGTTGAAAACCGCCGGCAGAGAATGGCCGAAAAAGAGGCCGCCGAGCACCTCGCCGGAGCGCGACACGACGGGCACCGCAAGATAGCTGGAGACCGGCAGATGACCCTGCGGCATCCCGAAATGCGGCGCGGATTTGCCGTAGCGTGGATCCGCGCGGATATCGTCCGAGCGGACCACTCCGAGGCCGCGGAAGGTCGGGTCGAAGACCGCCGTGTTGCGCGGCATCGGAAATTTCTCGAAAGCCTCGCGCGGCACGCCGGAGAGCGCATAAAGCGTGTAGGCCTCGCCCGCCTCGTTGATGACGTTGTAGAAAAAGGCGCCGAACTCGGCCCCCGTCAGCTCGACCGCCGCGTCGGTCACCGTCTTGACCAATCTCTCGAGATCGAGCTCGGCAGCGACCGCGATTCCCGTCTGGTTCAGGATCTCGAGCGTGCGCGCCTCCTCGCGGACGCGCTCGAACGCTTCGCGACGGATGCGCGCGGTCTCGATGTTGGCGGCGACCCGCGCCATCAGCTCGCGGGCGCTGAACGGCTTGGTGAGATAGTCGTCGGCGCCGGCCTCGAGACCCTCGACCCTCGCCTCCTCGCCGGCTCGCGCCGAGAGGAAGACGACCGGCAGGTCGCGGAGCACCGGATCGTCGCGGATCGCCCGCAGCAGCCCGAAACCGTCGAGCCCCGGCATCATCAGATCGGTGAGCACGAGATCGGGCCGGCGGCGGCGTGCGGCTGCCAATGCCAGCTCGCCGTCGCCGACCGCCTCGACCTCGTAGCGTGTCGCGAGCAGGCGGGCGACATAGCCGCGCATATCCGCGTTGTCGTCCGCAAGCAGGACATGCGCCCGCTCTTCCCCCGGTTTCGGGTCCGGTCCGAGGCCGAGTAACTCCGTCGCGAGCCCGCCGGCTTCGCTTCCGCTGTCGCCGGGCAGCCAGCGCAGCGCCTCCTCGACGAAGGCGTCGGCGCCCAGGCCGGTCGAAACCTGGCGGCGCGCCGCCCCGATCCGCTCGGCCGGGAGATGCGCCTTGCCGAGCGGGATCGTCACGATGAAGGCGCTGCCGCGGCCGAGCGCGCTCTCGACCGCGACGGTGCCGCCGTGCAGCCGCACCAGCTCCTGCACCAGCGCCAATCCGATACCGGTTCCCTCGTGCGTGCGGCCGCGCTGCCCTTCGACGCGGTGGAACCGTTCGAAGAGCCGCGGCAGCTCCTCCGCCGGAACGCCGATCCCGGTGTCGCGCACGACGAGCGCCGCGTGTCGACCGTCCGCGGTCGCGCCGAACGTGACCGTCACGGCGCCGTCGAGCGTGTACTTGAAGGCATTGGAAACGAGGTTGAGGACGATCTTCTCCCACATGTCGCGATCGACGAAGGCGGGCTCGGGCAGGTCCCCCGTCTCGACCTCGAAGCGAAGTCCGGCCCGCGCCATCGCCGAGCGGAAGGTGCTGGCGAGCTCGGCGGTATAGGATGCAAGATCGAACGGCTCGTAGACGGCCTCGATGCGGCCGGCTTCGATGCGCGAGAAATCGAGCAGCGTGTTGACGAGCTTCAGCAGGCGCAGGCCATTGCGATGGATGAGCTCGACCTCGCGACGCGGCGCCTCGACGGCCGCAGCCGCGGGGGCGCGCGCGAGCATGTCCTCGAGCGGGCTCAGCATCAGGGTCAGCGGCGTGCGGAATTCGTGGCTGGCGTTCGAGAAGAAGGCCGTCTTGGCTCGGTCGATTTCGGCGAGCGCCTCGGCACGCCGGCGCTCGTCCTCGTAGGCGCGCACGTCGGCAAGACCCGCCGCGATCTGGCCGGTCAGGAAATCGATGAAGCTTCGATAATTCTCGTCGAAGGGCCGATAGAGATTGAGGCCGACGACCATGAACCCGGCCGGCATCGCCTGGCCTTGCTGCGCGATCGGCGCCACCAGGCCTTGCCGCGGCGGCTTGTCCCAGCCGCTGACCGGAAGCGCCGCGAAATTTGCCGCGAGATCCTCGACGAGGATGGGCGCAAGCTGCTCAAGCGTGGCCTTGATCGGCCACGGAGTGTCGGCATCGACGGCCATGGTCGCCCGCGCCGCAGCGTGCCCGGCTTCGATACCGGTCGCCGCGACGAGATTCGCCTGCGCCCCGTCGGGGTCGATGAGGTAGATCGCAGTGAATGGCAGATCCTGCAGGTGGCCGCCGAACACGCCGGCGAGCGTACCGAAAAAATCGCTCGGATTGCGCACCGTGGCGATCCCGGCGGCGACCTCGCGGAGCACGCCAAGCCGGCGCTCCGCGATGAAGCGTTCGGTATCCTCGACGACGACGCAGAGCATGCCGCCGATGCCATTCGAGTCGTCGGGCAGCGGGCTGTACGAGAAGGTGTGATAGGTCTCTTCGGGATAGCCGTGCCGCTCGAGCATGAGCAGCAGATCCTCGTCGTAGGTCGCGACGCCGTCGCGCAGCACGGTGTCGATGCGCGGGCCGATCTCCGGCCAGATCTCGGCCCAGACCTCACGCGCCGGGCTGCCGAGCGCCCAGGAGTGCTTGGTGCCGAGCGTCGGGCGATAGGCGTCATTATAGAAAAAGGCGAGCTCGGGGCCCCAGCCCATCCACATCTGATAGCGCGAATCGAGCATGATCCGCACGACCGTCTTGAGACTTTGCGGCCATGTCTCGATCGGGCCGACCGGGGTGTCGGACCAATCCTTGGTCCGCATCAGCGCACCGATCTCACCGCCGTCGGTCAAGAATCCGGCAGCCTTATCGTTGACGTCGATCGCGCGAGCCAAAATTTCCCCCGGAAGCGTATGGGACCAAGCTAATCAATCGGTTGACCGTCGCAACCTAGCAAGAATGGGAACATACCAACTCAGATTATCAGCCGAAAGGGGGGACCCCATCCTACCGCTCCTCGTCCACCCCATAGACCGGCTGCGGCGTCGCGAATCCGGCGAGCGCGAACTCGCCGAGGGGGGCCATCGGCGAGCGGCAGTGCTTGGTGAACGCGCCGGAGACGACGACGTCTCGTCCGAGCCGTCCGGCGAGCTTCTCGAGCCGCGCCGCCAGGTTCACGGCAGGGCCGATACAGGTGAAATCGAGCCGATTGCCGCCGCCGATAGTGCCGTGGAGAACTTCGCCGAGATGCAGGGCGAGGCCGAAGCGCAGGCCCCTCACGCTTTCCATGCCGGCCGCGCCGTCGAGCGCAGCGATCGCCGACTGCGCCTGTCGCGTCGCCGCGAGTCACACGGCGTGGGTCATCGCGTCAGTCGTTCGGTCCATAGATGACGATCCTGGCGCGGCGGTTGCGCGGCTCGCGCGTCCGATCGGGCGTCGGGACCGCCAGCTCGGACTTGCCGCGCCCCTCGGTCTCGACCTTGGCAGCATCGACGCCGTCGGCCACCAGCGCCTCTCGCACAGTGGCGGCGCGCCGTTCCGAGAGGCGTTGCGCCGCGTCGTTCGATCCAGTGGTGTCGGAATAGCCGATGACCTTGACGTGCGATCCCGGCACCTTGCCGAACTCCGTCGTCACCGCGACGGCTGCACGCGAGACGATCGCCGTCCCGGCGTGGCTGAGGCTGGTGCTGCTGGAACCGAAGAAGACGACGAAGTCGGTCGGCGGCGCCGCGTGCGGTCTCTGCGATTGTCGGACCGCGGCCGAGCTTGGCGCCGCTGCGCCGATGAGGAGAAGCCCACAAAGGGCCAAAGCCAGTCGCTGCTTCTTCATCCGATTGTCCGCCTCCTTGAACGTGACAACCTACTCATAGCCGAGCGTGTCGGTCGGGTCGAGCGCGCCGCAGAATTGCCGGCATCGCCGGACGCGGACCGATGCGCTAGACTTTGTGCCGAAAAAAAAGGGATAGGACAGCGGTCATGATCCAGCGCGTCGTCGGCAGCGACACTCTGCGGTTTGCGACTCCGCACGTCACCACCGAAACTCTGCCGGACGGCGGCATGATCCTGCGCTCTGCGATCCCGCTCGGCGCGACGCCGCGTTGCCTCGGCGACCTGCTGCGCGGCTGGGCGACGAGTGCACCGGATCGCGTGTTTCTCGCCGAGCGCGACGCCGTCGGATCATGGCGCCGCATGACCTATGCGGCAGTCGCTGCCACCGTCCGCTGCATCGCCCAGGCCCTGCTCGACCGCGGTCTCGGACCCGAGCTGCCCGTGCTGATCCTCTCCGAGAACAGCATCGATCACGCGCTCATGACGCTCGGCGCCATGCAGATCGGCGTACCGGTCGCGCCGGTCTCGACGGCCTATTCGCGGCGCTCCAGGGATTTCGTCAAGCTTCGCGCGGTGCGCGACCAGGTGCGCCCGGGCCTCGTCTTCGTCGACGACGGCGCGGCGCACGCGGCGGCGCTCGATGCGATCGGCCTCGAGGAGGCCGAGCTTGTGGTCGTCGGAGCGCCGCATCCGCGGCTCGGCGGAACGCCGTTTGCCGCGCTGACCGCCACCGTCCCGACGCCTCAGCTCGCGGCGGCGGAGGCCGCCGTGGGGCCGGAAACGATCGCCAAGATCCTCTTCACCTCGGGCTCGACCGGCGATCCCAAGGGCGTCGTCAACACGCAGCGAATGCTATGCTCGAACCAGGAGTCCTGGGCGCTCGGCTGGCCGTTCCTGACCGATCGGCCGCCGGTCCTCGTCGACTGGCTGCCGTGGAGCCATACGTTCGGCGGCAATGCGACCTTCAACCTCGCGCTGCGCAACGGCGGCAGCTTCACGATCGACGCCGGCAAGCCGGCGCCCGGCCTTATCGACAGGACCGTCGCGACGCTTCGCGAGGTCTCGCCGACGGTCTATTTCAACGTCCCCGGCGGCTACGCCATGCTGCTGGACCATCTCGAGCGCGACGCGGCGCTCGCGGAATCGTTCTTCCGCGATCTCGACGTGCTGTTCTACGCCGCCGCCTCCTTGCCGCAGAGCGTCTGGGACCGGCTCGACGCCGTGGCCCGCCGGACCGTCGGCCGCAGCGTCCCGATGATCTCGGCCTGGGGCACCACCGAGACGGCGCCGATGGCGACTCTCGTCCATTTCGCGATGGACCGGCCCGGCAACATCGGCGTGCCGGCCCCGGGGACCGAGATCAAGCTGGTCCCCGCCGACGACAAGATCGAAATCCGCGTGCGCGGGCCCAACGTGACACCCGGCTATTGGCGCCGTCCCGATCTGACGCGGGCCCTCTTCGACGAGGACGGCTTCTACCGGCCGGGCGACGCGGTTAGGCTCGCGGACCCCGACGATCCGCAAAGCGGCATCGTCTTCGACGGCCGCCTCTCGGAAAATTTCAAGCTGACCTCCGGCACCTGGGTCAGCGTCGGTGCCCTGCGCGTCGCCGCTATCGCCGGCTGCGACCCGGTGGTCGAGGATGCGGTGGTGACGGGCCACGACCGCGACGAGATCGGGTTGCTGGTATTTCCGAGCCTCGCCGGCTGCCGTTCGCTCTGTCCGCACCTTGCCGACGCGCCATTGGCCAGGCTGATCGCCGAGCCGGCGGTCCGCCGGGCGCTCGCCGCCGGCCTCGCCCGCCACAACGAAGGCGCCGGCGGCAGCTCGCGGCGGATCGCGCGGGCGATCTTTCTCGCCGAGCCGCCGTCGATCGACCGCGGCGAGATAACCGACAAGGGCTATCTCAACCAGCGCGCCGTTCTCGGCAGCCGGCGGAAGACCGTCGAGCGTCTGCACGACCGCGGCGAATGGGCCGAGATCGTGCTGCCGGCGTGATCAATTCCACAGTCGCCGCGTCGCAATGTCGGCGCCCTCGCGCATCGCCTTGAACTTCTCCCAGACGACCGTGGGGTGGACCTCGGTCTTGTAGAGCGCCTGTGAGGAGAAGCCGCAATCGGCGCCGGCCATGACGTTCTCGCGGCCGACCAGCTTGGCGAAGCGCAGCAGCCGCTCGGCGATCAGCTCGGGATGCTCGACGATGTTGCTGGCATGGGTGATGACGCCGGGGCAGAGCACCTTCCCATCCGGCACCTTGACCCGCTCGAACAGGTGATATTCGTGCTCGTGGCGCGGGTTGGCCGCCTCGAAACTATACGAGCCCGCGTTGATCTTGAGCATGTAATCGACGACCTCCGCGAGCGCCGCCTCATGGATGCGCGGCCCCTCGTTGACGCCGTAGCAGGTGTGGAACCGCACCTTCTCTTCCGGGATGCCCTTCAGCGCCGCGTTGGTCGCCTCGACATAGATCTCGGCGCGCCGCTTCATCTGCGCGGCGTCGAGGCCGGGCTCGACGAAGACGTCGCTGAGGAAGGGGTCGTCGACCTGCAGCAGGATGCCGGCGGCGGCGATCGCCTGGTACTCCTTGGCCAACGCCGCCGCGACGGCATGCAGATATTCCTCGTCGGATTTGTAGTACTCGTTGATGCCGACCCCCGCGGGCGCCGTCGCCGGCAGGAAGACGTGATCCTCCGGAACGCCGGCCGCCTTGGCGGCGGCCTTCACGTTCGCGATGTCGGCCTGTACTGCCTTGTCGCCGCGATATTTGACGGGACCGACGCAGACCACCGGCGCGATCGAGACCACCGTCCCGCCCATCATCGCGGTCTTGAAGTATTCCTCGTAATATTCCGGAAAGGCCGCGACCTCCTTCTGGAACAGCTTCATCTTCTGGTTCGGTCGGGGTTCGAATCCTTCCAGCCGCTCCTGGACATAGGTGAAGAACCCCGGCTTCGAGACCTCGCCGTCGGTGACGATCTCGATGCCGCAATCGACCTGTTTCTTCACGCTGTCGCGCACCGCCGCGGTGATCGCGGCGTCGAGCGTCGCCTGGTCGAAGCTCTTGCCGCCGTATTTCGCCTTCAGCATGTCGAGGACGTTGTGCGGCCGCGGCAGGCTGCCGATGTGGGTCGTCTGGATGTGGTCGGTATTCTGCTGGAGAGTCACGGCGCTTCCTCCCATCGTTGCGCGAGCGCGGTATCCGCGTCACCATCGAGCCAATGGCGACAGAGACCTCGCGCCGCCACCGGAGAGAACGATGATCATCCAGAATCAAACCGATGTCACCAGCGCCGTCCTGGCTGAGCTGGAGCGCGCAGCGAATCCGCGCTTCAGGGAGATCATGTCCGCGCTGGTGCGCCATCTCCACG
>JAQGID010000346.1 GCA_028291405.1 Rhodospirillales bacterium
GCAGGCGATCGCCTATATCGAGGACGACGAGCTGGTCGAGGTGACGCCGAAGTCGATCCGCCTGCGCAAGCGGCTGCTCGACCCGAACGCGCGCAAGCGCTTCAGCCGCTCCGCCGAGGCCGGCTGAACTCCGAGGCCGCCCGAAGCGTCGGAAGGCGCTCGGGCGGGACCGAACCGTTCGGTTCGGGGAGCTTCTTAATACATTGCGGCTAAGGTTAATTCTTTTCCGGGACCCGCCTCTAAAGGGTATATAACCGGAACCTGATTCGTGACAGAACCGTTCGCTCCTCGGTTGAACGTTATGTGTAGGACCTTTGCCCGATGACGTGGGACCGGCTCGCCAAACTTGCCCTTGTCGCCGCCCTCGCCGTGGTTGCGCAGGCCGGCGGCGCGCGGGCGACGTCCTTCACCTGGGACACGACGGACTCGGCCACGAGCTCGGGCGGCACGCTCGGCCCCTACACGAGCAACGGCCAGTCGATCTACGCCGTCGGCTACCGGATCACCGGGGGCACCACCGCCGCCGCCAAGATGGCCGACACGCTAATGCCGGCCACCGCGGTCGAATTCACCGGCACGACCGGCGGCATCGGCGTCGTCGATTCCAGCGAGACGAACGCCTCGCCCGCCAATCCGATCAGCAACCAGGGAAGGAGCGGCGGCCAGCAGATCACCGACATGGTGGCCTTCGCCCTGCCCGGCCTCGGCTATTACCCGACGAGCATCACGCTGCACCAGTTCTGCGCCAATGGCCTCGCCTCCGGCGCCCAGACCTGCGTCCCGGCCGGCAGCACCGGCTTCGACGACGTCAGCATTTTCGTCGGCGGCAATCCGGCGAACATGCCGACCGGCGCGACGACGCTGGCGCAGCTCGTCAGCACCTACGGGTTCACCCAGATCACCACCGCCAATCTCGTGACCGGCAGCAGCCTCACCGGCAGCGGCGACCGCACGATCAATCTGACCGGCACGCTGCCCGGCGCCTATCTTATCATCGCCGCGTCGCTCAACGACAACGCCGGCACGCCCGACTACTTCAAGGTCGCCGCCCTGAGCGCCAACAAGGTCGCGGAGCCGGGAACGCTCGCAATCCTCGCCGTCGGCATCGCCGGCGTCGCGGTCGCGCGCCGCCGCCATCCTTCCGGCACGGCGTAGCGCCGCCGCCTCGCCGATGGGCCGGGCCCCGATCATCATCGTCAGCCTGGCGCTGGCTCTCGCGGTCTGCGGCACCGCCACGGCGGCCTCCGATTTCGAGCGGTCTCGCGCCTTCCTGAACGATGGCAGGAAGCTCCTCGAGAACGGCAAGCCGGCTGCGGCGATCATCCAGTTCCGCAATGCCGTCGCGAGCGATCCGGCCAATCCCGAGATGCATTTCCAGCTCGGCCTCGCCCTGGCGCTGAACCGCGGCGTCGATCCGCACGCCGCCGAGGACGAGCTGCGCCGCGCCGAAGCTGCCGGTTTCGACAAGGACCAGGTCGCCGTCACATTGGCGGAACTCTACCTGCGGCAGGAGCGCTATGGCGAGCTGCTCGACGCGTTTGCCGAAGGGAACCGGCCGAAGGAGATCGAGGCGCGCATCCGGACCGCGCGGGCCTATGCCGAGCTGAACCTGCGGCGACCCAAGGATGCCGAGCGTTCGTTCAGCGAGGCGATCGCCCTCGCCCAGGCCGGGCTGGCGCAGACGCGCATCGTCATGAACGATCTGCCCGGCGCCGCCGACCTCCTCGAGAAGGCGTTGCAGATCGAGCCGCGTCTTGCCGACGCCTGGATCCTGCTCGGCCGCGTCCGTGCGCTGCAGAACGACAAGCTGCGCGCGCGCAATGCCTTCGACAAGGCGATCGCAATCGCACCCTACAATGTCGTCGCGCTGCTCGGCCGCGCCGCGCTGACCATCGACGACGACGAGAGGCAGGCGCGCGCCGATATCGACCTGCTGCTGGATCAGGCGCCGGACAATCCGCGCGTCAATCTGCTCGACGCCATCCTCAAGGCGCGCCACGAAAGATGGCGCGAGGCGCAGGTCGCGCTGATGACGATCCTGGCGCCGGAGTACCTGCCGCAGGCCCTTTATCTCCTCAGCCGCGTCGATCTCGCGCTCGGCCAGATCGGCCAGGCGGAGGCGAACATCAATCAATATCTGGCGCTCGTGCCGAAGGACGCGGCCGGGCTCGGCGTCCAGGCCTCGGTGATGATGCGGCGCGGCAAGCCGGCCGGCGCCGTCGAAATCCTGCGGCGGGCGCTAATCGACGACCCGAACAACACCGATCTGCTCGGCCTGCTGAGCGACGCCTATACGCTGAACGGCCAGAAGGCCGACGCGGCGGCGACGCTGGACCGGCTCTCGGCGGTGGCCCCGAAGGACGCTGCGACGCGGCTGCGCATCGCCGAGCAGCGCATCGCCGTCGGCCGCGTCGCCGAGGCGCTGGTCGATATCCAGATCGCCCGTGCCAGCGAGCCGCTCTCGCCGCAGGCGACGATCCTCGCCGTGCAGACGCTGCTGGGCGCCGGCCGCGTCGACGACGCTGCCGCAGTCGCCGCGGATCTCGGCAAGCGGGCCCCGGACAGCCCGGTTCCGGAGACCCTGCTCGGCGTCGTCGCGATGAGGAAGGGCGGCGCATCGGAGGCGCGGCCGCATTTCGAGAAGGCGCTCGCCCTGCAGGCGAACTTCGTCACCGCGGCGATCGATTTGGCGCAGACCTATCGCATGGAGCGCCGCTTCGACGACGGGCGCGCCGTCTACGACCGCATCGTCAAACTCGAGCCCCGCAACACCGAGCTGATGATCGCGCGATCCGACCTCGAGTTCGCCGACAAGAAGACGGCCGAGGGCGTCGCCTGGCTCGAACGCGCCCGCGCTGCCGATCCGCAATCTATCCCGGCGCACATGCAACTGCTGCGCGCCTATCTCGACCTCAAGCAGGCGGCCAAGGCCGTCGCCATGGCGCGCGAGCTCGAGCAGATCGCGCCGGCCGACCCGCAGGCAATCGCCGGCCTCGCCGAGGCGCAGCTCGCCGACAACGACCGCCAGACCGCGATCACCACGCTGCAACGCGTCGTCGACATGACGAACGGCGCGCCGGACGCGCTCATCCGTCTTGCCCGCGCAACGGAGCTCGATGGCAAGGTGAGCGCGGCATACGGCTATATGCGCAAGGCCTGGGAGACCAATCCGGGCGACGCGCGCCTCCAGGCGGCGCTGCTCGATTTCTCGGTGCGGACCGACACGGTCGGCGCTAGCATCAGCTTCGCGCGCGACCTCGCGCAACTGCGTCCTGACGACCCGGCGCCGCGCGACATGCTGGGCCAGCTCTACGAGGCTGATCGCCGCTACGACAAGGCGATCGAGGCCTTTTCCGAGGCCTTCGCCAAAGACGAGAACAGCTTTCTGGTACGGCGCCTGGCGCATGCCCAGGCAGCCGGCGGGCAAAGCGACGCGGCGGCCGCGACGCTCGGCAAATGGCTCGCCAAGCGGCAGGACGATGCCGATGCCCGGCTCGGCTACGCCATCATCCTGGCCGAGGCGAAGCAGACGGAGCCGGCAATCGCGCAATACGAGCAAATCCTCGCCGTCTCGCCGCGCAATCCGATCGTTCTGAACAATCTCGCGTGGCTCTATCTGCAGAAGGGCGACAAGCGAGCCCTCGCCGTCGCGCAGCGCGCTTACGAGGCGGCGCCCGAATCGCCCATCATCGCCGACACGCTCGGCTGGATCCTCTGCGAGAGCGGCGATGCCGCGAGCGCGACCGAGATCCTGAACAAGGCTGCCGCCGGCGCCACGCCGCCGCCTGCGGCCCGCTACCATTTCGCGGTGGCGCTCGACAAGACCGGCCGGCACGACGACGCTAGGCAGGTACTGAGCGACCTGCTGCAATCCGGGGCGAAGTTCGACGAAAGCGCCGCCGCGCAACAGCTGCTCAGTCGGCTCGGTGGATAGAAGTCCCCCCGACGCCGGAGCAGAGTGCTTCTCTCGCGCGGCACCATCGGCTAAGGTCGCGACCTCCCCTCCTTATCACGGACGCCCAATGACAGTGCTCGCACGATTCTTCGCCCTTGCCGCGATGCTCCTCCT
>JAQGID010000184.1 GCA_028291405.1 Rhodospirillales bacterium
GGCGTTCCCGCCCTCCTGGCGGCACTGGCGCCCGTCCCAGCATGATCCAATCATCGCCAACAAAGCACCGATCCTTTCCACCGCCCCCTCTCTGGCCGGACTTCTCACACGGCCTGGAAGGCGGGGATCCATCGTGTCGGCATCGCGCTCTCGGATGACTGGGTCCCCGCCTTCGCGGGGAAGGCGACCGAAATAGGTTGAAATTCCCGTTAAAGAACATATCATGAACATATCTCTATCGCAGGAGGTTCGTCATGGATGGTTTCGAGCACGCTGCAACCCGCGATTCCTTCGGCCGGTTCGTCCCCGGGGCCTCCGGCAATCCTGCCGGCAAGAAGCCCGGCACGCGCAACCGCAAGACGATCCTCATGGAGGCGCTGCGCGACGGCGAGGACACGACCGTGGCGCGGGTCGTGATCGACAAGGCGGTCGCCGGCGATGCGGTGGCGGCGCGGTTTCTGCTGCGGATGTTGACGCCACCGCAGCGCGGCCGCGAGATCGAGCTCGACCTGCCGGAAGGCACCACGGCTGGGGATATCATCGCCGCCTTCGACGCGACGCTGGCGGCGATGGCAGCCGGCGAGATCACGCCCGACGAGGCGCTCATCGTCACGCGCATCCTCGACGGCAAGCGGCGGGCTTTGGAGACAGCGGCGGCGGAGCGGCGAGCCGAGGAAGCCCGGGTCGCGGCGCGCCAGACCGCTGCTGTCGCGGCGGACGAGCGGCCAGCCGATGCCGGCGCGGCCGCGGCTCCCCTGCATTCGCCCTGCAATTCGCCATCGCCCGCCGCCGTCCGGCAGATCTTCGCCGGCCTGCCGGCGCAGCAGCAGCGGCTGATTGCGGCGCTGGGGGCGCTCGCCCCCGAGCCGGACGGCGCCGACGCGCCGGCGGCCTGGCCGTCGCCGCTGCACTTTCCGCCGGGAACCGGCATGACCGCGAGCCATATCTAGGCGTCTTTCCTGCAATCGGCCTGCAAATCTCCATGACGAATCAAGCTCTGGTGTTTTGCGATCGCCGCGCATCGTGCTGGCGCGGGCCGCCCCGAAAACGCTAAGCTCTCGGCGGGCGGCGGCGGCCGCAGGGATTGGGAGGAAGTTGATGGATCATCGCGAGACGCGAGGACGCGACGGCAATGCCTATGGCCGCGGGCCGCAGCACCATGACCCGGTCATCACCGAGGTCGGGCCGGGCACCCCATGCGGCGAGCTGATGCGCCGCTACTGGCACCCAGTGGCGCTGTCGGCGAACGTCAACGAGCGACCGCAGAACACCCGTATCCTTGGCGAGGATCTCGTGCTCTTCCGCGACAAGAAGGGCCGGCCGGGCCTGCTCTATCCACGCTGCGCCCATCGCGGCACCACCCTCTACTACGGCAAGGTCGAGGACGAGGGCATCCGCTGCTGCTATCACGGCTGGCTGTTCGACGTGCAGGGCCATTGCCTCGACCAGCCATGCGAGCCCGAGGGCGGTCTGCACAAGGACAAGGTGCGGCAGCCCTGGTATCCAGTGCAGGAGCTCTACGGTCTCGTCTGGGCCTACATGGGGCCGCCCGACAAGAAGCCGGTGCTGCCGCGCTGGGACACGCTCGAGGGCATCGGACCCGGCGAGAAGATCTTCGCCACCGGCTCGGCCTTCGGCGCGGGGGGCGACGAGACGCAGGAGATCGTGCCCTGCAACTGGTTGCAGGATTGGGAAAACGTCATGGACCCGTTCCATATCCCGATCCTTCATACCAGCTTCAGCGGCGTGCAGTTCGTCCCCGAGATGGGCGTCATGCCCCAGGTTACCTGGGATTATGCCGAGACCGGCATGCGCTACACCGCCTATCGCAAGCTCGACGACGGGCGCGAGATGGACCGCGTGACGCTGGCGCTATTCCCGCATGTGCGGATCGTCCCCAATGTCCAGTTGAAGGCAGGACCCGCCGACAGCATCGGCTGGGTACTGCCGGTCGACGATACGCATTTCCGTCTGTTCCACGCGATGCGCGTGCCCGAATCCTTCGAGCTGCGGATCCCCCTCGGCGACCGTAAGAAATGGTCGACGATGACGGAGGAAGAGCGCCAGCGCTTCCCCGGCGACTGGGAGGCGCAGACCGGTCAGGGGCCGATCAGCCTGCACTCCGAGGAGAATTTGGCAACGAGCGACAAGGGCGTCGTCATGCTCCGCCGGCTGCTGAAGCAGCAGATCAAGCTGGTGCAGGGGGGCGGCGATCCGCTCGGCGTCAATTTCGACCCGGCGGAAGCGGTCGTGAAGGTCGAAGCCGGGAATTTCTACAAGTACGGGTATTTTTATCAAGTCGCGGCGACGGCCGGGCAGGGGAAACCTAACGCATGAGCAGCCGCAAGATCGACATCTACAACCACGTCCTGCCACGCGAGCTCACCGACCGGATGCGCGAGCTCGCCCCGGAGAAGGGCGACATCGTCAAGCGCGTCACCTCGATCGCGATGCTCCACGACATGGAGGCGCGGGTGAAGATGATGGAGCAATGGCCGGGCTATCAGCAGGTGCTGACCCTGGCGAACCCGCCGCTCGAGGCGATCGCCGGCCCGGCGGATTCGCCGGCGCTGGCGCGGACCGGCAACGCGGCGCTGAAGACGATCTGCGCGACGAAGCCGGACAAGTTCCCGGCCTGGGCGGCGTCGCTCCCGCTCAACAACATCGACGCCTCGCTCGAGGAGATGGACCGCGCCATCGCCGAGGGCGCCAGCGGCATCCAGATCTTCACCAACATCGCCGGCGAGCCGCTCGACGAGCCCAAGTTCTTTCCACTGTTCGAGCGCGCCGTGAAGCACCACAAGGTGCCGATCTGGATGCACCCGGCGCGCGAGGCGCGGACCGCCGACTATCCCGGCGAGAAGAAGTCGAAATACGAGATCTGGCAAGTGCTTGGGTGGCCCTATGAAACCAGCGTCGCAATGGCGCGGATGGTCTTCTCCGGGATGCTCGACCGGCTGCCGGAGATGGTGCTGATCACGCATCACCTCGGCGCCATGATCCCCTATTTCGAGGGCCGCGTCGGCCCCTTGTGGGACCAGCTCGGCTCGCGCACCTCGGACGAGGATTACAGCGGCATCCTCGCCGGCATGAAGGCGAAGGGCCGGCGGCCGCTCGATTATTTCCGGATGTTCCACAACGACACCGCGGTCGGCGGCTCGAAATCGGCGATCCGCTGCGGACTCGAGTTCTTCGGGGCGGACCGCGTCCTCTTCGCCAGCGACTGCCCGTTCGATCCCGAGGGCGGCCCGATGTTCATCCGCGAGACGATCGCGGCCCTCGACACGCTGGAGATGTCGGAAGCGGATCGCACCAAGATCTACTCCGGCAATGCGATCCGGCTGCTTCGCCTGCCCGGCCACGAGGGCGCATGACCTGCGGCTGAGCGGCGCGCCTTCGCGGGTGAGCCGCCCGGCGCCTTAACCGGTTTTTCACCTTGATGGTGAAAAACTCTCTCGCTTTCTGCCGTCGCGAGCGTGCGACCCAGCCGGAAGATCGAGAGGATGCAGCACAGCATGGCCGGATTCGTGGTCGCCTTCGTCGGCGAAAATGCCAACGGCATTCTCGAATGGTGGACCGCCGAGATTCTCAAGGAGATCGAACGCGCCGGGCTGCGGACGCGGCTGATCGATTTCATGAAGCCGAGCTGGCCGGACGAGCTCGCCGATGTCCTCAACAACGAGAAGCTGACCTTCGCCTTCAGCTTCCAGGGCATGGGTGCGCATATCTCCGACCAAGGCGAGAACATCTGGCAGAAGATCAACGTCCCCTTCTTCACCTATCTCGGCGACAATCCATACCACTGCCCGCGGCTGCACTGGAACACCGTGCCGAAGACCTATCTGCTCTACAGCTGCCAGGACTTCCTCGACAGCTACACGAAATACATCAAGGGACCGGGGGCCGCGCTGCTGCACCCCTGCGCCTTTCCGCAGAACCCTCATGCGCTGCAGACCCCGTGGCATAAGCGCAAGTTCGAGACCGTTTACGTCAAGACCGGGGTCGATCCGGCGCAGTTCACGGCGCGGTGGGACACTTATCCGCGCCAGTTCCGCGCGATCCTCCGCAATGCCGCGGAAATCGCGCTCGGCGGGTCGCCGGAAACCATCGCCGATCTCTGCGCCGCGCAATGCGCGGCCGAGGGATTCGACTGGGGGCAGCGCACAGAGCTGTTCTGCACGCTGGCCAGCGACCTCGACCACTATGTGCGGGCCGAACGCGCGACCAAAATGGCGCGGTTCCTCATGAAGGTGCCGGCACGCATCTACGGCAGCGGCTGGGACTTCCTCGACCGTTCCGACAGCCGCGCAAGCTTTCACGACAACATCCCGGCGGACAAGCTGCCGGCGCTCTACGCGAACACCAAGATCCTCGTGAACACGATGCCGTCGGTTCGTCTCGGCATGCACGAACGGGTCATCGCCGGGTTCCTGTCACGCTCGGCCGTCCTGTCGGATACGAACCCCTACGCAGACAGCACTTTGTCCGCCTATCCGAGCTTCCTCGGCGTCGACATCGACGGCGCCGACTTCGAGGACCAGGCGATGGCGCGGCTGTCCTTGCCCTCCGACGTCGAGGATCGGCTGGAGACGTCCTATCGGAAGGCTCGCGCCGACTTCTCTCTCGAGGGATTCGTCGCCGCATTGCTCGAGCTGCTCGCCGTCGTCGGGCTCGAGGAACGCGCCGTCTGGTTCCGTGCGACCTGACCGAGAGGACCGCTCGCAGCATGAAGGGATACGTGGTCGCGTTCGTCGGCGAGAATGCGAACGGCATTCTCGAATGGTGGACAGTCGAGATCCTCAAAGAGATCGAACGCGCCGGATTCGAGACACGGCTCGTCAACGCCCTAAAGCCGAACTGGGCGGACGGTCTGATGGAATCGTTGACCAACCGGCCACCGACCTTCGCCTTCGGCCTGCAGGGCATCGGCAACAATTTCGCGATCAACGGTCAGAACGTCTGGGCGAAGCTCGGTGTCCCGTTCTTCTCCTATATGGGCGATGCCCCCTATCATCGACCGCGGCTGCATTGGCAGCCAAATCCGCGGATGTACTTGCTCTACAGCTGCGCGGACTTCTACGAGGCCTATTGCAAGTATTTGCCCGGACCGGCGATCGCAATGATCCATCCGAATGGATTTCCGGAGAACCCGCACGCGCTCGATCGGCGCTGGCGCGAACGCGAGATCGAGATCGCCTACGTCAAGACCGGGATCGACCCCGCCCGCTATACGACGATGTGGGATGAATTTCCGAAGCGGCTTCGTTCGATCGCGTACGACAGCGCGGCGACGGCGCTGCGCGGTTCGGACGAGACGATCGCCGACATCTGCGGTGCGCGCTTTGCGGCGGAGAACCTCAGCTGGGGCGATCACCGGGAGATGTTCTGCTATATCGCCAGCACCGTCGATTACTACGTGAGGGCGGTGCGCGCTGCGAGAATGGCGCGCTTCCTCATGAGGCTGCCGGCACGCATCTATGGCCCCGGCTGGGATTTTCTCGACCGTTCCAACAGCCGCGCGACCTTCCACGGAAACATTCCGGCGGGCGAGCTGCTGGAACTCTACGCGAATTCGAAGGTGCTCGCGAGCGTCTCCCCGTCGGTGCGGCACGGCATGCACGAACGGGTCGTCGCCGGGTTGCTGGCACGCTCCGTCGTCCTTTCGGACGAATTTCCATTTTCGCGCACCGAGCTGACGGACTATCCGGCGTTTCGCGGTGCCGACATCGACAGCGCGGATTTCGAAGAGCGGGCGATGCTGGCGCTCGATACGCCAGCGGATTTCGACGACGCTCTGGAAATCTCATACCGGGAAGCCCTGACGAAGCTGACCCTCGGCGCCTTCGTCGGACCGTTGCTCGACCTGCTGGCGCTCGATCGCTTCGAGGCCGGTGCCCAGCCATTCCGCGCCACCTGAGTGCAATGCAGGCGCCATCAAGGAGTTCATGATGTCCACGGTCGACACCATCGAAAAATTTGCCAGCTCCGTCTACATCGAAGACAAGACTGGCGAGAACTTCATCGAGAACATCGTTCACGGGACCAACCTGCCGTCCCTGTTGAAAAAGCTTGGGTCGGCGCGTCACGTCCTCGAATGCGGCTACGGCGAGGGGAGCATTACGGCACCGGCGCACCTCTTGGCCAATATCGGTCTGGTCGCCCGCAAACCCGCTTGATCAGCTTGGGCCTGGCCGACCTCGTGCTATTCGTTGTTCGATCAGGGAATGAGCTCCGCGACGAGGCGAGGGGCCGCGGCCACCGCGACGGGTTCGGCTCGCCGCGTCTTCTTGTGGCGCGCGGTATGCAGCGGCGTTTCGGACAGGACGACCTTCGCCGGCACCTTGTAGGCGGCGAGCCTGGCCTGGCAGGCCGCACGGATGCGCTTCTTCACCTCGCCGACGGGTTCGGTCGCGGTCAGCACCACCCGCGCCACGACGATCTGCCCGAGCAGCGGGTTCTTCTCGCCGAACACCGCAACGTCGGTGATGTTCTCCAGCGCTAGAATGACGTCCTCGATCTCGGTCGGATAGACCTTCTGGCCGCCGACGTTGATGACGTCGGTGACCCGGCCGAGGATGCGGAAGAACTCGCCGTCGACCTCGACGCGGTCCTGGGTGTTGAACCAGCCCTCGGCGTCGAACTCCGACGGGGCGTTGAGATATCCGACCATCGCGTAGTCCGACTTGATCCACAAAATGTCGTCGACGACCTTGGTCGCGAAGCCTTCGCCACCGATCCGGACCCATAGGCTGCCGTCGTTGCGCGACTGCGATCGCAGCACCCCGACCTCCGAGAGACCGTAGGTCTGTTGCAGCTCGACCTGCGGGAAGAGCGCGCGGAGGCGGTCGAGCGTCGTCTGCGGCATGACCTCGGTGCCGTAAGTGATCCGGCGCAGCGACGATAGGTCGTATTGCTCGTGACCCTTGGACACCAGCAGCAGGGTCAGGAACGAGGGCGTCGCCGGCAACAGCTCGACGCGATGCTCGGCGATTGCCTGGCAAATCCTCGCGACCGACCGATCGGTGACGGTGACGACCGTTCCCAGGCTGCCGGTGATCGCCAGGATAGTGTTGATGCCGCCGAAATGATCAAGCATCAGGAACGGGATGGCGACGACGCTGCTGCGCTGCTTGCGGAACTTCTCGGCGACGCGGTCGAAGTCGTGGAGGATTGCCTTCGGCTTGCCGGTCGATCCCGATGAAAACAGGATGAGACCCGGTGCGCCAGTCGTCCGGAAGCGCGCCAGCAGCGGATTGTCCGAGGGCACCGGTTCCGCGGTGATCGTGACGTCGTCGCCGGCCTCGTCGAAGCGGGCGAACCAGTCGCAGCCCGAGATCGCGAGCGCCGCCGATTGCTCGATCACCGAGTCGCGTGTCAGCGGGATGATGATGTTGCCGTTCTGCGCCAGGGCGAAGATCAGGCACACGACCTCGGGCGAGTAATCGCCGAGCACTGCGACCGTCTGGCCGACGCCGATACCGTGCCGGGCGAGCCGGTCACTGAAATGGCCGACACGATCGACGACCGCGCCATAGGTGACGGCGCGGCCCTCGTGGGTAAAGGCGACACGCTCGGGAGCGGTCGCGAAACGATCGAGCAGCCACTGCATCTCAGCGGCTCTTCAACAGATCCTGGAGGACGAGCTTGATCAGCGCATAGGAGGTGATGTTGGCCGCCTCCTCATCGGGGATGGCGACCTCGAACTCTTCCTCCAGCGCGAGGACCAGGTGCATGTGGCGCAAAGAATCCCATGCCTTGATCGTGTCCATGCTCGAGTTCGGTTCGATGGCGGAGGGCGGCACGTTGAGCACCGCGCCCATGACCTGTTGCAGCGTCGCTTCGTTCAGCATCGGATGACCTCGATCCAGGGTGTTGGCGGGCAGGTGAAGCCGGCGATCTCGGCGCCGTAATGGCAAATGCCGTCCTCGGCCGCAGTCGGCGAGAGGCCGGCCCGCTCCCAGAAATCCGCGACTTGCGCATTCTTCGCCGAGGGCGAATAGGTCGCGGCGATCCGCGTGCAGCCGTGCGCCGCGGCGTCGCGCAGGATTGCCGGCCAGATCGCGAACTCGATGCCGCGGCCGATGACGCGGCAGCTCATCAGGAAGGCTTCGACCACTGCGGTATCGGCGTTCCAACGGACCACCGCGACGCCGGTAAGGCCGGCATTGCCGAACTTGTCGCCGACCACGAGCGAATAGACAGCCGTGTCGGGGCAATCCAGCGCCCGGCGCATATCGCTCTCGCTATAGCGTCGTGTCGTCAGGTTGAACTGGTTCGATTTCTGGGAGAGCTCGCTGAGCCGCGCCAGGCTGGCTTCGGCGTCGCGCGACAGCTCGACCCGCAAATTCAACGAGGCAAGATATTCGTCATTTGACGAAAATTGACTCTTCAGCACGTCGGCGGCGGCACGCTGCCGGTATTGCTCGGTCTTGGACCGGCTTTCCTCGGTGACGCCGCCGGCGAGGAACAGCTCCTTGATCTCCCGGATGACGCGCGGGAATTCGGCCAGCGCCGCGGGAACCTGGATGGTGCGCACCATCGGCAGCTCGGCGCGCACGGCGCCGCATTCGAACGGCGAGTCGTCGAGGAACACGAGACTGTCGAGCCCGATGTTCAGCTCCGCCGCGATCTCGCGCAGATTGGATGGCTTGTCCGCCCAGTTGACCTTCTTCAGGACGAGATGACGGTCGCGCAGCACCATGTCGGGGTGGCGGGCGAAGACTTCCTCGGCATCGGCGGGGTTGTTCTTGCTGCAGAGGCAGAGCAGGACGCCGCTGCGCTCGAGCGCGGCAATCTCGTTCTGCACCTGCCAGAAGACGTTGCCGGGGTAATCGTAGGGTCCGAGCTTGATGCCTGCGAGCAGGTCCTCGCCGATCGTTCCACCCCACAGCGTGTTGTCGCAGTCGAGCACCAGCGCCTTGTAAAAATAGCTGCCGAAGCCGCGCGAGGTCGCTGCGATGCGGCGAGCCAGTTCATTGAGGAAGCCGGTCGTATACGGCGCCTTGTTGCGGAGGTAGAAGCGGCCGTCGAAGGCGGCATTCCGGCCGAGGGTGGTGACGACGGCATCGAGGTCCAGGATGCGGATATTTGGGAACTGCGCCGCCGCCTCGCGCAGCGCCCGGTCGAGGCGTTCGATCGACGCATCGACGGCGTCTTTCGCCGCCGGCTCGGCCGAGGACGACAGGCGATGGAAGCTGCTGACGAAGACGCTGCGGAACCCGCTCGCCTGCTCGAAGGCGAGGCGATAGCGGGCGATCACCTCGGCCTCCTTGGCCGCAACCGACTCCGGCGACAGATGTCCCAGCTGCGCCTCGAACGACGGCAGCAGCGCGTCGAAGACCGGCAGGAGAACGAGATGCTCGACGCTGCCCTGCCGGAACCGATTGATATCGCCGATCGGGTCGTCGAAATTGCCCTGATGCACCGTGAGCTGGACGCCGCTCAGCGCCGCATGCTTGCGGAGGAAGACGCCGAGCAGCTCGATCGTGGCATTCGACGACAAGCCGACGCTGGCATGGCGAGTTGCCTGACCCGCTTCTTCGAAGTTTGTGAGCGCCGCCATGATCTGGCTCAGCGATGCGCCGGGATCGCCGAGGATCGACAACGGGTCCGGAGCGAGGAGCGTCGTCATGGCATGGCGCTCCCACCATTGACGCGCAGCGTCTGGCCGGTCACGAAGGCGGCATCGTCGGAGGCGAGATAGGCGACGGCGGACGCGATGTCCTCGGGCGTGGCGAGGCGGCGCAGCGGCGTCTGCCGCGCCGCCATCAGCTGCAGCTTTTCCGGGATGTCGCCGATCAGCATGGTGTCGGTCATTCCGGGCGCGACGCAGTTCACCGTGACGCCGGTGGGCCCGACCTCGGCCGCGACATAGCGCGACAGCATGGCGAGCGCCGCCTTGGCGACCGCGTAGCCGGTCCAGGCGATCGCGGGCGAGCCTTCGGTGACTTGCGAGGCGATGTTGATGATGCGGCCGTGACGGCGAAGCGCCATCGCCGGCAGGCAGGCTTGCGCGAGCAGGAAGGCGCCCTTCACCTGGACGTCGATGTGCTGCTGCATATCGTCCCAGGACGTCTCGGCGAAGGGCTTGGGATTGATCCGCGGCGAGGCATTGTTGACCAGCACGCTGACGCTGCCGAAGGCATCGATCGCGGCCTGATACAGGGCGCGCGCGCCGGCAGGGGTCGCGATATCGGCCTGCACGGCAATGGCGCGGGTCGCGCCGCCGTTGATCTCGGCAACGATCTGGCGCGCCCGCTCCGCATGACCGCGGTAGTTGACGATCACATGATGGCCGTCGCGGGCCAGCCGCACGCAGATCGCCTTGCCGATGCCGCCGGCGCCACCGGTGACGATAGCGACGCTCGGCGGCCGCGCGGTGGCGGCCGCCGGCTCCGTCGTCTTGCGGACCAGGACCTTGACCTTGCCATGACCGGTCAGAACTGCCTGGCCGTGCTGGTTGACGATGCGGGTCTCGAGCTCGAGCAGGCGGTCGCGCTCGTGCTTCTTCAGCACGGTGCAGGACACCGTGAGCTCGTCGCCGAGGCGAACGGGCAGCAGGAACTCGAAGCTTTGCGCTACCCACAGCGCGCCCGGCCCGGGCAGCTGGGTGCCAATGACCGTGGAGATGAAGGACGCGCCCAGCATACCGTGGACGACGACATCCTTGAACGACGTCGTCTCGGCGAAGGCGGGATCGACATGCAGCGGGTTGTCGTCGCCGGTCATCTCGACGAACTTGCGCACGTCCGCCTCGCTCACGGTCCGGACGAGCGACCGGCAATCGCCGATCTGGATCGTATCGAACTCCGCGAACATGATCAGCGGCCGCCCTGGTTCATCGGCAGGTCCCACTGCCAGACGTTGGCGGCGAAATTGAATCCCGCACCAACGGCGGCGATGACGACGACGTCGCCGGGCTTGATGCAGCCCTTGGCGACGGCTTCGCTCAGCGCGATTGCGGGCGAGGCGGCGCCGGTATTGCCGATCTCCTGGACGTTCGTATAGGTCCGCGACATGTCGAACCCCATCTTGCGAACGATGTACTCGATGAGATTGAGATTTGCCTGGTGGAAGACGAGGAAGCCGACATCCGCCAGCTCGACGGAGGCCTTGGCGCAGGCACGGCGAATGACCGTCGGCAGATGCGTGATCGCCTGCTTCCAGGTGGCGAGGCCGTTCATCTCCATGAGATCGACGGCGGGATCGAAATCCCGCCCATGCGTCGGAAAGCTCGAGCCGCCGCCACGCATGCGGACGGATTCGTAGTTCGAGCTGTCAGTGAAGAAGGCGGAGGCGCGGATGCCGATGCCGGGGTCGGTGCGGCTCAGCACCGCGGCGCCGGCGCCGTCGCTGAGATAGATCGCGGTGTTGACGTCGGTGCGGTCGATGTAGCGCGAGCAGAACTCGACGCCGATGACGAGCGCGTGGCGGACCTCGGAATCGACCTGCATGCGGTCGGAAGCGACCGTCAGACCGGTGACGAAGCCGCAGCAATTCGCCTGCAGATCGAAGATCTGCGCATGGCTGGCCTTCAGGTTCCGCTGCACCTTGGCCGAGAGCGGCGGGTAGATGTAGTCGCCGGAGAAAGTGCAGGCGA
>JAQGID010000203.1 GCA_028291405.1 Rhodospirillales bacterium
GGCGTGTCGCCGCCGACATGACCGTCCCTCTCAGCCCGCGTATGTCCGTTCTTGGCACGAATGCGACTGGGTCTTCTCACAATCCGTAGTCTGATGACGGACCACGAGCGGACGTACGCTGAGTGAGCACTATCTTCCGGATCGTGCCAATTCCTGACATTGGCGAGCGCGCATGGAGACGTGCCCTACAGCAACGTTGTGCTTGTGGCCTGACTTCCTGTCCCGAGTCGCTCCGACGACGCCGCGCGTTCACTGGTGAGCGCCAGCGGCGTGGCTTCGCCAAGCCGCTGGTCCTCGCCGGGTCAGCCGCCAAAGCCGCCGTTCTTGGTACTCATCAGGATCGACTTGCCTGCCTGGCCGCCATCCGTTGTCGTGCCGATGTTCGTCGTGCCCTCGGCTGCGTTTCCCGGCTGTCCCTGGTCGGCAGCGCCGGTCCGAAGCATGGGCAATTCGCCCTTATTCGATTGCATGATCAGCTGCAGGACCCCCGGCATCGCCTCGCTGATCGGCGCATCGTCATCGACGATCGCGAGCAGGAAACCCTCTTCTTCATCGGGTGCAGGCACAAGGTTTTCGAACATGCGCGGGACGCCCGGAGGAAAGGACACCGTGTCGTAAGGGTCGAGATCCACCGACTCGATGTGTGCCGGGCTGGCCTCCCAGGAAAACCGCCACTTCCCGGCGAGGGGAATGAAGGTCTCGTTGGTGTTGTGGTTGTGCAGCACAGGTCCGTTGTGCGGCTTGGCCTTCAAATACCCGAGGCTGAATCCGGCCTTGGGCTTGATCGCCGACGGCGTGTCATTGCCGACGGGATTGACTGCGTTGGCGCCTTCGGGGGGATCGAAGCCGAAGACGTTCATGATGTATTTGCGATGCCCTTCGATCTCGCTGTCGGGCAGACCGTGGCTGGAGCCCTTCAAATCCTTGAATCGTGCGACATAGTGCGAGAGCATCTCGCCCCGCGAAACCCAGCGAATAGGCAACATCGCAACCTCCTTTGCTATTAGTGATCATCAGGCATCTCGAGCAAGACGCCGCCTCAGCAGGTCGGCAAATTGAGCGGGACGCTGTATCGCCGGCAGATGACCTCCACCGTCGATGGCGTGGTGCTCGGACCGCTTGAAACGATCGCGAACAGCGTCGCGCATCGCTCGCGGGAGCATGGGATCGTGATCGTCGTCGATGATCATCACGCGCCTGGAGGGTATCGTCGGCGCGGCAAGCGAGTGCGCGCCCATCATGAGGAGTACGCGTGACTTATAGTTCTCCAGCGTCTGGATTGGACCGACCAGCCCCTTGACGATCGCCTTCATCCGGACCTGGCCTTTATCGGAGGCCGGTGTCGCCAGCAGCGGACCGAGGTTCTGCTCGACGAGCGTGGAGGCATCCATCTCCGCAACAGTCGCCATCGGCGGCAATTTCGCGATGAAGGCCTCGACTTCGAAAAAGCCGTTCGCGATCACCATCTGCTCGGCCATGTCCGGCGAGCGAAGCGCAAAGCTCTGCGCGAGATAGCCGCCAAGCGATGATCCCACTAAATGCGCGCGGGCGACGCCGATCGTCCTCAAAAAGCGCCCTATGCCCGCGGTCATCCCGGCGACATCCTCGATGTCGGGGGCGCTAACCGTGATGACCGGCATCACCTCGCCGAGTGCGAGCCCCGCGTCGAAGAAGATGTCGCCGCCGCCCTGAATACCGGGGAGCATCAGAACCGGCAGCTGATCGCTCGATCGGCCGGGCGTCCGGCGGAATATCCAGGTTTGATCGCCCACCCGCGTCGATCGCAGCGGATACGTCTGCTGGAACTGCGCCAGGTTCGATCGGGCATCGTCCTCTATCGCGGCGGCGTCGATCTGCGGTTCAGCAGCGTTGCTCATCCTGGTTGCTCCGACCTTCAATTCTTTCCAGGTGACTAACCGCTAGACGCCTTGCCGCGGCTGCGCACAGGACATATGCTGTCAGGCACCTTACAATGTAGACATCGTTAGGAGCCTGACAATTACAAGAGCTCGTCGCAAAAAATTTCTCAGAGGCGATCAGCCCGTTCCCCCGGAAGAGATTCGGCGCCGCTACGCTGAGGCGCTGACACCCGCGCAGATCGTCGCCCTCGACGTCCTGTTCGGGCTGCGGGCCAGCGTTCAAGGGATGGATAACGTGCTAGCGCGATGGCTCGGGCCCGATGCCCTGACGCCTGGTCGCTTTCAAGTGCTGGTCGTTCTCTGGGCCGCCGAGCGCCCCCTACCGCAGCGTGACATCGTCAAGGCCTTGGATGTCTCCCGCGCGACGGTTTCAGCACTCGTCGAGCTCCTAGAAGCCTCGGGGCATCTCAAAGTGACGTCCGATCCGGACGACAAACGGCAGGTGCTCGTCGAACTCACCACTATTGGGAGGGCAACGACGCTACGGTTGGTAAAATCGAACGCCACTCGCCTTCGAAAGGCCCTTGGAACGTTTACCGACACAGAGCTACGGACCCTGGCGAATTTACTGCTTCGCTTAAATGCCGGTCTAGCGCAATCGCGTGGCAGGACGTGATGGATCTGAAACAAATCGAGAGCCTCCATTACCTCATTTTGAATCGCCGCCGCATTTTCCCGAGACGCGCCTTGTCATACTGACCTTCAAGCGCCGGATTTTTGCGAGCGGCATGTCCTAGTTTCCTCGTCAAAGCTACGTCGACGCGGCGTGGCTGGTTTCTCCTCGACACCGTCATGCCGACGGCGCCGACTAGATGTCCTCGGCCAGCCGCCCGCCTGGCGGACGGGGCGCGCTTCGGTTCACACCGGCTGCTTTAACCGTGGTGTCGATCGGCAGCGCTTCCCAGTTGGCAGGACGCTGGATTCACAATCCAGCGCTTTGGTGCCGCCAACACGAGCATGGTTCTGGCAGTCGCACCGCGGCGCCGTCCTGCCTATGACCTCTTTGCTAGAACGTCCGCGAGGCCGTTCGGATAGATCGCTTCCGCGGCAACCACTACGTCGATCGCCTCCCGGAATTGAGCGATCTTGCCACCGTCGGCCTGCAGGTGACCGAAGAATTGCTGCCGGGCGTCTTTGCCGGAAATGCCGGACCGGTGATTGATTTGATATTCTGCGAAGACTTGCTCCGGCGTGTCGATGTGGATCTTGATCTCCTCGAAGGAGAAATCTCGGATAGCGACTCCCGTGGAGGAACCCGAGGAACTTCGTGATCTCCATCGGCCCCGTCTGGATGGGTGGCAGCCCGATCGACGCAAGGTAGGGAAGCTCCAGAGTCCCGTTATCGGCGAAAAGCAGGCCGGCCGGACTCTTCGGCCGTCCCCGCGAGATAGGCGAGCATTAGATCCTTTGCGGTCTTGATGGGTCTCCGTTTCTGAGGACGTCCACGTCACGTCCGCTCTGCAACCTTGTCGCCCAATTCAGCCACGCCAAGCGGTCAAGGACCGACCGAACGGCTTGAGCTGGAGAATTGGTCCATCGCTCAGGTTGGCGCCTTGTAATCTCCCACTTCGTCGAGGGCGCTGGTGTAGCCGTGAAGCCAATCAATGTGGGCGCCGATGCCCCAGTCCTCCGCCTTGAGCTCGTTAATCGTCACCCAGACGCGGCGCCCGTTCTCTGCTCCATTGTCAGATCCTTCGGCTTCAAGCACGACACGGGTGAAATCGCGGATCAGCCCCTGTTTCGCCAGCAGATCGAGCCGGTTGATCGGGATACGGATTTCCAGATAGTAGAACGGCTTTTCGTGATCTGAGCTACCGCCATTGTAGTCAGCGTCCTCGGCCAGAAGGTCGACTGGTCATGCCTTGGCCTCCGCACGCGCGTTTCGCCGGATCACCTGTGGCGGCTGCCCGAAGGTGCGCAGGAACACGCGACGCATGTGGTCGCGATCAGCAAAACCCGTTTGCCGGGCGACGACATCGATCGGATGGCGGCTCTGCTCCATCATCAGCCGGGCCGCCTCGAGGCGGAGGTTCTCGACCGCCTTGGCTGGCGATTGGCCGGTCTCGGCGCGGAACGCTCGGCTGAACTGGCGCGGACTTAGATGGGCCGCTTCGGCAAGCTTTCCAACTGTCAGCGGCTTATCGAGATTGCGCTTCGCATAGATTAGCGCGCTCTGGATACGGTCGGACTTTGGTTCCAGCTCCAGCAGCGCCGAGAACTGCGACTGGCCACCGGCACGCCGGTGGTAGACCACCAGCTTCCTCGCCACGGCCCGGGCCACCTCCGCGCCTAGATCCTGCTCGACCATGGCCAGCGCCAGATCGATACCCGCGGTCATCCCGGCCGAGGTCCACACCGGGCCGTCGCAGATGAAGATGCGGTCTTCCTCCACCTTCACTTTTGGGAACCGAGCCTGCAAGTCGCGCGCGTGGT
>JAQGID010000240.1 GCA_028291405.1 Rhodospirillales bacterium
TGCCGTCGCGTCGAGCGCGGCTGCGATTATTCGTCGACGCCGCCGCAATTCGACCGCGCCGCCGCCAAGAAAGACCTTGCCGACGCTGGTTTCGCCGACGGGTTCGACGTCGAAATCACGACGCCGACCGGCATGGAGAGCCTGGCCGAGGCGATCGGCGGCGAGCTCCGCAAGGTCGGGGTCCGCGCCAAGATCGACAAGGTCTCGGTCCCGGCCTATCGCCAGAAGCAGACCGGCGGCAAGATCCAGATGCTCGTCTGGATGTGGGGCCAACCCGACGTCTATTCGACGGCGGCGCTGTTCTTCGACGGCGGGCCACGCGACTACTGGCACGACGCCAAGCTGACCGATCTGATGAACCAGGGCGTCGCGACCACCGATCTCGCCGCGCGCAAGGGGATCTATCGTCAGCTCTTCGATCGCGTCAACGAGATGAACTACGTCCTGCCGATCGCGACGGTCCCCGAGCTGTTCATCCACAGCAAGGATCTCTTTGTGAAGAAGGGCTCGATCAGCCGCACTGGCGTCGAGATCGCCGAGATGCATTGGCAGTGAAGGTATAATCCCCTCGCCCGCTCTCCGACGGACGAGGGGATCTCACCCGAACAACCGCGGCTTCGCCAGCGCCACACTGCCGAAATGCCGCACCACGTCGCCGTCGCGGCGGTGCAGGTCGAGCGCGTCGATGCGCCCGGCGATGGAGATCTCGCCGGCGTTGAGCTTGGCGGCGATTGCCCGTGCCTCGGCGAGGTCGTGGGTGCTGGCGATCGTGACGTGCGGCAGGTAGGACATCTCCGATCGGAGACAGGCGGCGAGCTTGCCGGCGTGCAACCGCTCGTGCAGGCGAACGATCGCCGCGAAGCCTTCCTCAGGAACCAGGAAGACGTGGAAGGCCTGGACCTGGCGATCCGGCACGACGAGGGCGCAGCGGAGATGGAAGCGGATGCGCTTCACCCCGGCGGCGCGAGACTTGACCTCGGCAGCGAACTCCTGCGGCGTCAGCTCCGAGCCGGGAAAGACGAGCGTGAGATGCGGCGGCCCCAGGCTCTGCGCCTGCGCCTCGCGTCGCCGCATCAGCCAGTCGAGATCGGCTTTCTCGAAGACCGGCGCGGCGACGACTTCGAGCGAGGTCATCGCAGTCCGTTCATTGCAAGGCGGGGCGCGGCATCCGCTCAGCCCTTCGCGTTCGCCTCGACCCAGGCGGCGAAGGCCTGCATGAACTTGGTCAGGAGGCCGCGCGTCGTCTCGCTGACGATGCCGCCCTGCTCGTCGAACAGCGTCGCCGCGCCGCCGATATAAGCCTCCGGCTGCTGCATCGTCGGGACGTCGAGGAAGACCATCGACTGGCGCAGATGGTGATTGGCACCGTAGCCGCCGATCGCCCCGGGCGAGACGCTGACCACCGCGCCGGGCTTGCCGCCGAAGACGCTCGACCCGTAGGGCCGCGAGCCGACGTCGATCGCGTTCTTGAGACCGCCGGGGACCGAGCGGTTGTATTCGGGCGTCACGAAGAGCAGCGCATCGGCGGCCTTGACCTCGCCGCGGAACTGGACCCAGGCGGCCGGGGCACCGGCGGTCTCGACGTCCTCGTTGTAGAGCGGCAGATCGCCGATCTCGACGATCCCGAGCTTAAGCGTATCGGGCGCCAGCTTGGCGAGCGCGAGCGCCATCTTGCGATTGTAGGACGCCTTGCGGAGGCTGCCGACGAGAACGGCGACGGAACGGGTTTTCGGCATGGTCGAGAGATCCTCTGGAAGGGGACGGGCACGCGTGCTGCGGCGCCAGAGTGGACTGATCCGTCGGCCAATCAAATCAGATTCGGTCGGCCGGCGGCGCGCCGAGCGCGAGACGGTCGGCCAGCCAGCGCGTCGCCGGGCCCGGCGGCGTATCGTGGCGATGGACGAGGTAGAAAGGATACTCGAGCGCAGGCTGCTCGCGCAGCGTCAACCGCACCAGCGTTCCGGCGGCGATATCGTCGCGCACCATCGGCTCCGGCATGTTGCCCCAGCCGAGCCCGGCGCGGAGCAGCGCGAGCTTGGCACCGAGATCGCCGAGCCGCCAGCTGCGGACCGAATAGACCCCGTAATCGCGCCCTTCGGTCAGGGCGCTCTTGTCGGTAAGCACGAGCTGCGTGTGGTCGCGCAGCGCCGCCGTCGCGAGCGGCGCGTCCTGCGCCGCCAGGGGATGACACGGCGCTGCAACCGACAGCAGCACAACGGTGCCGACCGGAGTGCGGTCCAAGCCATCGAGAAAGACCACGCCGCCGGCGATGCCGATGCCACAGATCCGGTGGAGGACGAGCTGCGCCGGGGTGCCGAGCGCCTCGATCCGCAGCCGCAGCGCCACCGTGGGAAACGCGACCGCGAATTCCTGCACCGCGGCGACGAGACGCGCAGTCGGGAACATCACGTCGACGACGAGCGCGACCTCGGCCTCGATGCCGCTGGCGAGCGCCGTCGCGCGGGCGCGCAACTCGTCGACCACGAGGCCGACACGCCGTGCGTCACCGATCAGCGCGCGTCCCGCCGGGGTCAGCAGCTTGCGGCGCCGGCCGCGCTCGAACAGTGCCAGCCCCAGCTGCGCCTCGAGATTGGCGATCGTGTAGCTGACGACCGACTGGGCGCGATTGAGCCGCCGCGCGGCCGCCGAGAAACTGCCCTCCTCGACGATCGCCGCGAAGACGTTGAGCTGGTCGATTGTCGGTGTCGGGGGTGCAGACATATCGAAATCCTCGATGATATCGATCGATATTATCGCCATTTTTTCGATATGAGAATGCGCCTATTTCGTCTCCCGACGGTCGAGCGCAACGACGTCGGCCCGCTCACCCAACAGGAGACCGATAATGGCGACGAAGGTTTTGATCGCGTTCTATTCCCGGACCGGCTCGGTCGAGGCGCTCGCCCGGGCGATCGCAGCGGGCGCCGAGGCCGCCGGCGCCGAGGTCCGGCTGCGGCGGGCACGCGAGATCGTCGGGCCCGAGGTCATGGCGCTGGCGCCTGGCTGGGCGGAGAGCGCGGCGCGGATGAACGCGACCTACGAGTCACCGACCGAGGCCGACGCCGAATGGGCCGATGCCATCGTCTTCGGCACGCCGACGCGGTTCGGCTCGGTGACGTCGGAGCTCAAGGCCTATATCGACGGGCTGGGCGGATTGTGGTTCCAGGGCAAGCTGGTCGGCAAGGCCGGCTCGGTCTTCACCTCGACGGCGACGCTCCATGGCGGCAACGAAACGACCCTGCTGTCGCTCTACCCGCCGATGGCGCATCTCGGCCTGATCATCGTGCCGCTCGGCTACGGTGATCCCCTGCTGTTCAAGGCCGGCACCCCCTACGGCGCCTCGTCGGTCAGCTTCGGCCAGAGCAATGCGCCGCCGACCGAGGACGACCTCGCCATCGCGCGCTTTCAGGGACGCCGCGTGACGCAGGTGGCGAGCGCGCTCGTCGCCGCCCGCTGATTCGACCGGTCGGAGAACGGAAACATGGACAAGCTTACGCCCGCCGTCGCCCTCCTCGGTCGTTTGCTGATCAGCGCGATTTTCCTGTGGAGCGGCATCGCCAAGCTCGGCGATCCCGCCGCCTATATCGCGATGAGCGGCCTGCCCTTCCCATCATTCGCCTATCTCGTCGCCGTCGTCGTCGAATGCGGCGGCGGGCTGGCGCTGCTGCTCGGGTTCCGCGCCCGCGCCGCAGCCGCCGCGCTGGCCGCCTTCACGCTGGTCGCCGCGATCGGCTTTCACGCTCAAGCCGGCGATCTTAACCAGTCGATCCATTTCATGAAGGACCTCGCGATCGCTGGCGGGCTGCTGCAGATCGTCGCATTCGGCCCGGGCGGCTGGGCGTTCGCGGCGGACGGGCGGCGCGCCGCAACGCTGCGCGCAGCCTCACAGGCCTGATCGTCAGGGAATCAGCACCATCGAGCCGGCACCCTGCCGAGCCTCGAGGTCGCGATGCGCCGTCGCAGCGTCCTCGAGCCGGTAGGTGCGGCCGAGTTCGACCTTGATGATGCCGCGCGCGACGAGGTCGAAGAGCTCGTCGCAGGCGGCCTGGCACGCCGCCTCGTCGGCCTGGAAGCTGCTGACCGCCGGACGCGATACCGAGAGCGAGCCTTTCTTGGCGAGCAGAAGGAGGTCGAGCGGCGGGACATGGCCCGAGGCGTTGCCGTAGTTGACGAGCATGCCGAAGGGCCGGACGCAGTCGAGCGACGGGATGAACGTGTCCTTGCCGACGCCGTCGAAGACGGCATGGACGCCGGCGCCGGTCAGCCTCTTCACCGCCGCGACGAAATCGGTCTCGCGATAGAGGATCGGGTGGTCGCAGCCATGCGCCGCGACCACGCGCGCCTTCTCGGCAGAGCCGACCGTGCCGATGACGGTGGCGCCGAGATGCTTCGCCCATTGCGTCAGGATGAGGCCGACGCCGCTCGCCGCGGCGTGGATCAGGATCGTCTCGCCGGGCTTCGGCCGATGGATGCGGTTGACGATCATCGAGGCGGTCAGCCCCTTCAGCATCATCGCCGCGGCCTGGCGATCCGAGACGCCGGCGGGCAGCCTGATGAGGCAGGACGCCGGCAGGTTGCGCTGCTCGGCATAGGCGCCGGTATTCTCGTAGAACGGGCCGCCGGAGCCGACATAGGCGATGCGGTCGCCGGGTCGCACCGTGGTAACCCCGGGGCCGACGCTCTCGACGATGCCGGCCGCCTCGTTGCCGATCACGACGGGAAACTGCAGCGGGTTGGCGATGTAGAAACCGCCGCGCCGGACATTCACGTCGGAGTAGTTGACCGCAATGGCGGTGTGGCGGATGCGCACCTCGCCGGGACCGGGCGGCGGCACGGTATGGTCCTCCCAGCGCAGCACCTCGGGACCGCCGTTCGCGTGGATGCGGATCGCTTTCATCATCGGTCGCCTCAGGCCGGCGACAGGACGTGGACGACGCGGCTCGCGATCATCTCGCGGGTCTTGGCGGCATAAGCGGCCATGTGCGGCGAGGCGGCATGCGCCTTCAGCGCATCGGCGCTCTCCCATTTCTCGATCACGACGAAGGTGTCGGGCCCGAGCTTGGTCTGGATGCCCCCGACACCGTCGGCGTCCGTCGCGGGCCCGTATTCGATGCAGCCATGCTCCGCCAAGACCGTCGGCCGGTTGGCTCGGAACGCCGTCAGGATGCCGTCCCGCATGCCGGGTTTGGCAGTGATGATCGCGATAACGTGAAGCATGGTTTCCATTCCCCTGTTGCGGGCTGCGCGGAAAGCGGCAGCCTAGTAGCGACCGTGGATTTGGTCGAGGGGGAGGATGCAATGAACAGGATCGCAGCAACGATGCTGGCGGGGACGCTCGCCTTGCGACATCGGCGTTTGCGCAGCAGCCGCCGGATTTCTCCAAGGTCGAGATGAAGACGACCGACCTCGGCC
>JAQGID010000254.1 GCA_028291405.1 Rhodospirillales bacterium
GGCCGGTGCCGTTCCGGTAGTTGTCGAAATTCTGGTAATAGCCGCCGCGCTTGGGCGCCGCCGCAGGCGGGGTTTCCTGACCGCTAGAAAGGGGGTCCTGTTCGGAGCCCTTACCCACGGCCCGGCCGAACAGGCGCCCCAGCAGCCCACGGGGGCGTGGCGCTGTCTGAGCCTCCGGGCTCCCCTGCCCTACTGTAGGTCCCGGCGCCGGTCCCTTTTTCCCGCGATCGACACTCGCGGCAGCCAGTCGGCGGCGCTCGTAGTCTAGCCCGTGTTCCGCGTACCAGCTCGGCGCCTTCATGTCGAAGGTCCGCCCCTGGCGCGTCTGCTTCATTTTCGGATTCAGCTTCGTGTTCTCCCGAAGCGGCGCTTGCCCGGCGAGGATGTCGGCGCGCAATTGCTCGCGGTCCTGCCGGCGCGTGGCGACGACGTTTAAACCATGCTCCTGCGCATGCCGGGTGAAGACCTGGCGCATTGCATCAAGCTCCTTGGGGCCAAGCCGGAGCTGTCGGCGCCGTCTCTCTCGAATGGCTCGCTTTGCGCCTTGACGATGATGTGAGCATGCGGCCGCGCGCTATGATCCGTGTGGATCGCATAGACGTACCGGAAGCCGCCACGTTGAACCGTCTCCGCAAGCGCGAGATCTACCGCGCGGCCAAGGCGCGCTGAATCTGCCGTCGAGTGCGACGGGACGCTAAAGATCATGTGCACCGCCTGGCGCTTGTGTAGGCGCTCCGCCGCCGGCATCGCTTTTCGCTCAGCCGGCGAGGCCCGCTTACCCGCGTTCGACAGGTTCTCGGCCGCCGGCTTCAAATCCCATGACGTGATTTCCGCCTCGATCTCGGCGCCGCGCAGCGCGCGGGCCTCATCGTTGACCATGAACAAGCCCCCGGCCGGAGGATCACTCTGCCGGGTCCTGGACGCGTACTTCGCCTGCGCCATTGGCGAGACGCTGTCCTTGGTCCACGAGATGACCTTTAGCACCGCCTCGCGGCTCGCTCCCTTCCCACCACCGAAACGTTGTTCGTGCGCCGGCTCGCCTGCGTGGCCTCGGCCTGCGCTGCGGCGCCCGCGGCTGTGGTGAGCGCGCCGATATTGACCGATGGCGCAGTCGGCACGCCCATCGTGGTCCCGCCGAACTGGATGTTGAAGGCGTTGATCACATGCAGCGCCACGATGTTGAGGTTGCCGGCGACGCGGATGCCGGCCGCGCCGGCATAGACGGTGCCGCCTGGCGCGACCAGGGTCACGTTACTCTGGGTCGGATCCTGGCCCTGCAGGGTCACGAGCGCTGCGATGCCGGCGCCGGTGACCAGACCCGCCGGGAACACGTGGCAGTAGCCGTTCAGATCGCAGATCTCGTGGAGGGGCGGGTCGGAGACATACGTCTTGGGTCCCTCGCCGGCGGAGATGTCGCCGTTGGCGCTGAACAGATCGACGTTGCCGCCTGCTCAGTCATGATCCGGCTCTGGGCGAGTTGGATCGTACCATCGGTGAAGGCCCGGATCGAGCCGCCGGCCAGCGTCAGCAGGCCCTCCCGGTTGGGGGCGAGCGTGTCGCGGGAATTGCTGCCGACGACAATCCCCGCCGCCCGGCCCGATGATACTTATGTTACCGCCCTCCTGGGTCTCGACCACCGAATATGACACGTTGAGGTTGCCCGTGCCGACCGTGGTCGAGGCGCCATTGGCCGCGCCGGTCAGGGAGTTATTGGTGCGCGCGGCGGCGTCTGACGCGTATGTCGTCGAAGCGCTCCATCTGGATTTTGCATGATTATCCTCCTCTGAAGCGGAGGGCCGCCATCATGCTCCGCCCTCCTTGGGGCCGCGAATTCACGGCTGCTTTTAGATTTTGCTTCGGTGCTCCAAGCCGCGGATGAACAGCTTCAGCGAGTCGCTCAGCCTTGCAAGAGCAAAGTCTAAGCCGGTTTGCTCGGCGCCGAGACAATAGCGATGCTCGGCGTGATAGATGCTGTAGACAAGCCAGACGACCCGTTCCACATCCTGAGGCATTTCGATCTCATCCTTGGCAACCGCGATGTGGATGCAGTCGGTCAAGGCTTCGAGCATGGCGTTGCGTCCCGCCCAGAACCGGCGGGCGAGCGATCCATCTTCGTAAAAAAGCAACTCGCCCAGCAGCAGCCGTGACATGATCGGCTGACTTGCGAAAAACACGTAGACCGGCGCGAGTACGTTTACGAGATTGACCAACAAGCTTGCCATTGGGTCGATAGAGGCTTTGCCTCGCAGCACTGCTGCTTCGACATCGTCGATTACGGTCAGGAGCAGAAGGTCGCGCTTATTTTCGGCGTAGCGAAATAGGGTGCCCAGACCGACACCCGCGCGAGCAGCAATTCTGCGCATCGTCGTTTCCTCGAAGCCCTGTGAAACGAAACACTCCCGCGCCGCTGCTTTGATGCGCGAAAGGTTTTCGGATTTTTTTGCCGCGCGTTTGCCAATCTCCACGGGTGCGGGCGCTGGCGGTTCCACGCCTTTGGCGCGCGATCCGACACCGGGACCGCTACGACTTTTCCGAGACGAGAGCATGATCACTCCTTGACACCCGGCCGCTTCTGCACAAACATGAACACGTTCCGCTTTGATCGATCATTCGTCCGGCAAGAACCGACATTAAGCAAGTGCGCGAACGAACCGGGAGGAGACATGCCAGAAACCGATTTGCCCGTGCGTTCGCTCACGGTGAGCGGAATGAGCGCCGAAGTCTATGAGTTGGGCTCGGGTCCACCGCTCCTCTTCCTGCATCCTCATACGGGGAGCGATCCCCGGGCGGCCGTTCTGCAGCATCTTGCACGTCATTGGACGGTGATCGCCCCCTCCCACCCGGGCTTCGGCCGCACCGAGTTGCCGGCGTGGATGAAGACGGTCGATGACCTGTCCTATTTCTACCTCGATCTGATGGAGATGCTAGACCTGAGGAACGTGACCCTGGTCGGCGCTTCGCTGGGCGGCTGGATCGCGGCTGAGATCGCCGTCAAATCGGCGGAGAGGCTAAGCCGCCTCGTCCTAGCCGATCCGGTCGGCATTCGGCTCGGCGGCCCGGAAGCGACCGATATCTTCGATATCTTCGTCGCGGCGCAGAAGGATGTCGACAAGCGGCTATACCGCGACCCCAAATTTGCGCTGACCGACCTCTCAGCCCTGTCGGAAGAGGAAGCTTTCATTATGTTCCGCAGCCGAGAATCGACCGCATTGTTCGGTTGGTCGCCGTATATGCACAACCCAAATCTGAGGCACTGGCTGCACCGTATTCGTATTCCCGCCCTCGTCCTGCACGGCGAGAACGACGGCATCACCAGCGCGGAGTACGCGCGCGCCTTCGCGGCGCAGATGCCGTCTGCGAAATTCCAAACCATCGAAGAGTCCGGCCATTTTCCGCATATCGAAGAGCCGGCTCGATTTGCCGAATGCATTCTTCATTTTGCGAAGCAGTCCGACTCAATCGCGGCATAGGGGATAGGCTCTCATGCGCATCTATCATATGACCGAGCAGCCTTATCCCGATGCGTGGGACAAGAGCACTGAATCCCTTCGCGTCACCCTGCCCAATAAATATTGCGATCCGGAGATCGCGGCCGATCTCTATCACCGCTTCATCGATGAGTGGATGCTATGCGACGAGCTGGGCATCCACCTGTTCGTGAACGAGCACCACAGTACTGCGACATGCCTGACGGCATGCTTGTCGCTGACGATGGCAATTCTGGCACGCGTGACAAAGAGGGTGCGCATTCTGGGTCTCGGGACACCCATTGCCAACCGAAGCGATCCGGTGCGCGTCGCCGAAGAGATGGCGATGATCGATGTCATCTCGCGCGGCCGACTCGATATGGGCTTCGTCAAGGGCGTTCCGTACGAGATTGTCCCGGCAAACTCGAAGCCGGTGCGAATGACGGAGCGTTTTTGGGAGGCGCACGACCTTATCGTCAAGGCATTGTCGACGAGGTCGGGGCCGTTCAGCTGGGAGGGCGAGCATTTTCATTATCGAAGTGTGAACATATGGCCGCAGCCCTATCAGCAGCCACATCCACCTGTGTGGGTCAGCTCGAATTCAGTACCCAGCATTCGCGCCATCGCCGAGCACGGTGCAATCCTCGGAACGGTGATGATGGGTTACAAGGTCAAGGATCTGTTCGGAGAGTATCGCCGCGTCTGGCATGAGACAAACCAGAAGCCGCTTCCGCTGGACCGTCTCTGTAACTGCTCGTTCGTGGCGGTGGGCGATACTGAGGGGGAAGGCATGCGTCGGGGCGACGAGGTCATGGCCTACATGCGCACGAATGCGATCGTCGCCGATCAATTCCGCAATCCTCCTGGCTACGTATCCGCCGGCGCGCAGGCGCGGATGCTCAAGCAGACAGGGAAGGTCGGGTTTCAGGATCACAGCCTATTCGATCAGAACGGCAAGCGTATCTGCTCGTTCCCGGAGGCGAAGCCAAAGGACGCCATTGCGGGGGGACTGTTGTTTGCCGGCAATCCGGACCAAGTCTATCAGCAGATTGTCCAGTTCTATGAGGCTGTCGGAGGATTCGGGCACCTTCAAATGATGGCGCAGGCCGGCACAATGAACCATGAAGACACGACCGACAGCTTACGGCTCTTTGCCAAGGAGGTGATGCCGCGGCTCGGGGAATACGCGGCGTCCCGTCGCATCGCGGCGGAATAGGCCAGGGCCCTAGCGGCGGCCACGGTCGTGGCGGCACCGAGACCGTCGCGCGATCCTCGCAATTTTGCTTCACTTAAGAAATAGTATATTCGCCACGGAGCGGAAAAAACTCGCCGGGGAGGAATGGTCGAATGCTCAGATGTCTCGTCGTCATGCTCGGTCTCCTGATTGACGCTTTGTCTTTGCTCGGACCTGCACAGGCGCAGAACGAGACCATGCCGTCCGTTCGGACTGCGCTCAATCCGCTTGTCTATGGCCACCTGCCAATCATGCTCGCAAAGGATCGCGGCTACTTTGCCGAGCAAAACATCAACGTCGTCGTCAACAGATACAACGGGTCATCGACGACACAGATGCCGTTGGTCGCGCGAGGCGATTTGGACATCGTACCGGTGGTGGCGGGGCCCGGGCTGTTCAATGCGCCGGCGCAAGGCTTCGATATAAAGGTTATCGGCTTGCAAGATGATACGCAGGCCGGATGGAACGACGCGACCTGGGTAATCGTCCGCAAGGACCTTTGGGATAGCGGGGCGATCAAGACGATTGCCGATCTCAAGGGGCGGACGATCGATGCCGGACCGGACGGCTCTCCGGTGAACGCGCTGATGCGCGGGACATTGACCAAAGCGGGACTGACCACTGCGGACGTCAAGATGAGCACGCGCCTGGCGACGCCCGCGGACTGGCTCGCCGCTCTGCACAATAACGCGGTCGACGCGCTCTCGGCGGTGGAGCCGATCGCCAGTCAGCTCGTGAAACAGGGAATCGGCGTGAAGCTCGTTTCGCCGCACGATGTGCTATCCTGGTATCCTTCTGCCTATTACGTCGCTTCATCGGATTACATTCGAAACAACCGAGCCACGACGGTGGCCTTTCTAAGGGCAATCGTTAAAGCCGAGCAGGACATCGTAAGAGGCGGCCCCGTGTGGTCGTCAGAGCTCGTAAAGGTGCTGTCGGACTGGTCGCGGATGTCCGAGGACGACATCAGGACCATCCCGACGCCGCCCTACTACGGCGGCAACGGAACGGTCGCTGCATCCCGGCTGGGCTCCGAACAGGACTTCTGGGCGGCGCTCGGACTCGTCAAGCAGCGTGTCGACCCCGCCGCCATTCTCGATACCACGCCGATGCAGGAAGCCCATTCGAGCCTGGGGATCAACTGAGGATGGCGCGAATGGCCGAGGTCGCCATTGCTCGAGCGGACTTGGACCGGCGCGAGTTTGGAACCCGTGACGCGCACGGTATTTTCATTCAACGGCTGGGCAAGAGCTTCATTAGTCGCGGGAACGAAATTCACGCATTGCGCGGCGTCGACCTCAGTGTCCGCCAAGGCGAGTTCCTTTGCATCGTCGGCCCGAGCGGCTGCGGAAAGACGACTCTTTTGCGGATACTGGGTGGTCTCGAAAAGCCTAGCGAAGGTGGCCTCGACTTTAGGATCGAGCACGGCAACGATCCGCTGCAGTCCATGGTGTTCCAAGAGCAAGGGGTCTTTCCCTGGCTCACCGTGCTCGAAAACGCATCGTTCGGCCTCACGGTGCGGGGAGTCCCGCGCGAAGAACGCGAAGCCGCGTCCCGCCACTACCTGCGCCAGCTCGGCTTGATCGACTTCGAACGATATTTTCCGCGGCAACTCTCCGGTGGGATGCGGCAGCGCGTGAACCTCGCGCGCGCATTCGCCAATAATCCCGCCGTGCTCTTGATGGACGAACCGCTATCGGCGCTGGACGAGCAGACCAAGATGCTGGTGCAGGAGGACCTGCTTCGGCTTTGGGAGGGATCGAAGAAGACCGTGATATTCATTACGCACAGCCTCGATGAGGCGGTGGTCCTCGGCGACCGTGTCGCGGTGATGAGCCATCGTCCGGGACGCATCAAGGCGATATTCGATATCGACCTCGCGCGCCCGCGGCGCGCCCTCGAGCTCCGCAATGATCCGGCCTTTGTCGCTATCCGCGGGCGCGTGTGGGACAGTCTGCGCGAAGAGGTGCTGTCGTCAGCAGCGACCGATCGAACGGATGCTCGATGAGCGACGATGTCGATGCTGACAAACTAGCGGCGGGTGCCGACAAGCCGGCCGTTTCTCCCGTGCAGCCCGCGAAAGCTCCGCACGAAGTGTTTTCTTCCGGCGAGCGCTTGGTTTCGATCGCAAGCCCGATCCTGCTGCTGCTTGCCTGGGAGCTGTCGGCGCGTGCACACCTGATAGACGTCCGCATCCTGCCTGCCCCATCGGTCGTGCTCGCGACCATCTGGGAGCTCTTGCGTGAGGGGCAACTGGCCGGTGACGTGCGCGACACTGTAGTCCGTTTTCTAATCGGCCTCGTCTTCGGTGTGGTTCCCGGCGTATTCATTGGCGCGACCATGGGCTTGTTCAGGTGGCCGCGCGCGGCCCTCGGTCCGTTAGTCGCAATGCTCTACAATGTGCCCCGCATCGCGCTGTTTCCACTCGTATTGATCCTCGTCGGTCTCAACGAGTTCTCCAACGAGCTGATGATCGCGCTCGGGCCCTTCTTCACGATGCTCATCACCACGATGGGAGCGGTGATGAATGTTGAACCGGCGTATCGGGACGTCGCCCGCAACTTCAACACCGGCACCCGGCATCTTTACACGCTTGTCGTGCTACCGGCGATCACGCCGGCATTGATGGACGGCCTGCGCCTATCGCTCGGACTCGCCTTGCTCGGTACGATCACGGTCGAGTTCCTCGTCGGCGACTCCGGCCTTGGTCATCTCATTTGGAATTCCTGGACCGTGTTGTCGCTGAAGCAATCGATGGCGGGGCTGATCGTGGCAACAATTGTCGGCGCCTTCTTCTATGCGTCGCTGAGCTGGCTCGAGCGCCTGCTTATTCCGTGGCGCTAGCGAGTGCTGCGCTATGCGTCGAACCAAGGTCAAAAGAAGGCCAACCAGGGGGGCGGTGATCGCGGCGGACAACGTGGTCCGGACGCCGAGCCCGCCGGACGCGCTGGCATACCGCCGCCAGGTCCGCAAGGCTGGCGTATAAAACGCGCGCGTCCTTGCAAGCCGGTCGGAGGCCGGCCCTGCGAGAAAGTTGCGGCTGTACAATAGCTTCAGCCGTCAGGGCAGCGCCTTTAGGAATGCTCTGACGACCGCCGCTGAATTGTCCGATGCGAGTTGGAAGAAGGTGCCCATCTCGTTTTCGGCGGCGCCGCCTCCGGCAAGATCCGACAGGCTGCGAAACGCGATGAAGGGGACGTGGTTGGCGTAAGCGACCTGCGCGACCCCGGCGCTTTCCATGTCGAGAACCTCGGCGCCGAAGGTCTTCCGCGCATAGTCTCGAAAGGCGTTGTTGTCGACGAAGGCTTGACCGGAGACGCCGTGGCCGCCGACCAGGACGGTCGGCTTGCGCGTCAGACAGATTCTTTCATAGCGACCGTCCTTCTCGCGGGCGAAGACAGTCTCGAGATACTCGCTCCACGCGTCGGGGACGACGACGTCGCCGATCGTCAGCTTCGGATCGACGCCGCCGGCGATCCCGGAGAAGACGATCTTGTCGATGGTGAACCGATCGAGCGCGAGCTGCGTC
>JAQGID010000292.1 GCA_028291405.1 Rhodospirillales bacterium
GCCACGATGACGAATTTCGCCGCCGCCACGCCGGCATCCGCCAACCGAAAATCCGGCGCGGCTGCTGCCGGGGCGCGCTCCGAGGTCGCGCTGCAGCTCGATCTCAAGGATGCGGCGCTCGCGGTCGCCGATCTCAACTGGGCGAAGGAGCCCGGCGTGCGCGCCGCCGGCACGGTGCAGCTCGACCTCGGCGCCGGCGGCGCGCTCACCGCGGTGCGCCAGGCGGCGATCGCCGGCGACGGGATCGATCTAAGGCTCAGCGCCGCCTTCGCGAACCAGCTGCTCCAGAGCCTTGACATCCGCCATTTGCAGCTCGGCGGGACGAATCTCGCGGGGACCGTCGCGCGGCGTCCCGAGGGCGGCTGGCGCGCCGAAATCAGCGGTGCGTCGCTGGACGCTACCGCGCTGATGGACGGGGTGACGAAACCGGGCAAATCGGCGAAGACGGACCAGCCGCCGCTCGTCGTCGATGCCAAGCTGCAGCGCGTCGTCTTCGGCCCGAAACGCGAAGCCCGCGACGTCCGGCTCAAGCTCTTCAGCGACGGCAAGCACTGGCAGAGCATCAACCTCGAGCTCGCGCCCTTTGGCGCCGGATCGCTCAGCCTGCGCTTCGGCGAGAGCGGCGGCGGGCGGCCCTTCACGCTGACGTCTAGCGATTTCGGGGCGGTGCTGCGTCTGCTCGACATCTCGGACCACGTCAGCGGCGGTCCGCTGACCGTGACCGGGCGCGCCACCGACGTCGGCGATTCCCGCATCCTCGCCGGCCATTTCGACGGTAGCGACTACAATGTGACGAACGCCCCAGTCCTCGCAAAGCTGCTCGCCATCGCCTCGTTCAGCGGTATCGCCAGCCTGCTGCAGGGCGAGGGCATCCCGTTCTCCCATCTCTCGGGGGATTTCTCGCTGCAGGACGGCATCGTGACGCTGCGTCAGGGCCGCACCTACGGCGGCGCGATCGGCATCAATGCCAGCGGGATCATGGACCTCGACAAGAACGCGATCGATCTCACCGGCACACTGGTGCCGGCCTATACGCTGAACAGCATCCTCGGCTACATCCCGCTGGTCGGGAATCTGCTGCAGGGCGGCGAGGGGCAGGGGCTGTTCGCCGCCAGCTTCCACGTCTCGGGTCCGCTTGACGACCCGTCGATCACGGTCAATCCGCTGACCGCCTTGGCCCCGGGTTTTCTGCGCAACCTCTTCCTGCAAGGCTCGGCGCCGCCGGCAACGCCGCCGAATCAGCCAAAGGAGGACGTCACACCGCCTTGAGCAGCGCGTGGCGCTTTTTGCCGGCGCTCAGCTTGATGATGCCGTCCGCGTTGAGGTCGGCGAGCGAGACGGCGCGGGTCTCCTGCGCGAAGGCCTCGTCGTTGACGCGGGCGCCGCCGCCTTTGATCAGCCGGCGCGCCTCGCCGTTCGAGGCGGCGAGCCCGGCGCGGACGAGGGCCTCGAAGGCCGGGATGCCATTGGCCAGCGCGTCGCGCGCGATCTCGACGACCGGCAGCTCGCCGCCGATGCCGCCCTCGACGAAGACCTTTCTCGCCGTCTCGGCGGCGGCCTCGGCGGCGGCCCGACCGTGGCACAGCGCCGTCGCCTCGGTCGCCAGGATCTTCTTCGCCTCGTTGATCTCGCTGCCCGGCATAGCCTCGAGCCGGGCGATCTCGGCGAGCGGCAGATCGGTGAAGAGGCGCAGGAAGCGGCCGACGTCGGCGTCCTCGGTGTTGCGCCAGAACTGCCAATAGTCGAAGGCCGGCAGCCGTTCCTCGTTGAGCCACACCGCGCCTTGCGCCGTCTTGCCCATCTTGGCGCCGCTCGCCGTCGTGATCAGCGGCGTCGTCAGCCCGTAGAGGGCGCGGTTGTCGACGCGGCGGCCGAGATCGACGCCGCTGACGATGTTGCCCCATTGGTCCGAGCCGCCCATCTGCAGCTGGCAGCCGTAGCGCCGGCCAAGCTCGACGAAGTCGTAGGCCTGCAGGACCATGTAGTTGAACTCGAGGAAGGACAGCGGCTGGTCGCGGTCGAGGCGCAGCTTGACGCTGTCCTGCGTCAGCATGCGGTTGACCGAGAAATGCCGCCCGATGTCGCGCAGGAACGGGATATAGGCGAGTCTGTCGAGCCAATCGGCGTTGTTCGCCATGATCGCACCGCTCGGGCCGTCGTCGAAGCTGAGGAAGCGGTCGAAGATGCGGCGGATCCCGGCCATGTTCCGGGCGATGCCCTCGTCGTCGAGCAGCTTGCGTTGCTCGTCCTTGCCCGACGGGTCGCCGACTTTGGTCGTGCCGCCGCCCATCAGGACGATCGGCTTGTGCCCGGTCTGCTGCAGCCAGCGCAGCGCCATGATCTGCAGGAGGCTGCCGACATGCAGGCTGTCGGCGGTGCAGTCGAAGCCGATATAGGCGACGACGGTGCCGTTCCGCGCCAACTCGTCGAGCGCGTCGAGATCGGTGCATTGATGCATGAAACCACGCGACAGCATGGTCTCGATGAAGGACGAACGCTTCTCGGTCATGACTGGCCCGATCTTGCAGCTGCGGCTTGCGCCGATTAGGGCTTTCAGCAGGGCCGGTCGTGTAGCACAATCGTCCGATGGCGACAAATCAAGCCGCTGCCCGGATGACGGTCCCGCGCCAGGTGCAGCGCACGATCGGCCTGATGAGCGGCACCTCGCTCGACGGCATCGACGTCGCCTATCTCGAAAGCGACGGGTACAGCCACGTCGTCGCCGGACCGGCGATGACCTTTCCCTATGCCGACGATCTGCGCTGCCGCCTGCGCGACGTGCTGGGCGGAGTGGGGCCGGTTCCCGAGGTTGAGCGCGCGATGACCGAGGCGCATGCCGCGGCGGTCGAGCGCTTCGTCGAGACGCACCGCCTTGCCGCCGATCTGATCGGCTTCCACGGCCATACCATCCTGCACCGGCCCGAGATCGGCCGGACCTGGCAGATCGGCGACGGCGCGCTGCTCGCCCGGCTGACCGGCTGCGACGTCGTCTGCGATTTCCGCTCGTCGGACGTCGCCGCGGGGGGCGAGGGCGCGCCGCTGGTGCCGCTCTACCACGCGGCGCTGGCGGCGGCGCTGCTGAAGCCGCTGGCGATCCTGAACCTCGGCGGCGTCGCCAACCTGACATGGCTGGGGGACGCGGCGGACGCGATCCTCGCCTTCGACACCGGCCCTGGCAACGCGCCGATCGACGATTGGGCGTTGCGCCATCGCGGCGAGGCGGTCGATCGCGGCGGCGCCATGGCGCGCGCCGGCCGGGTCGACGCCGCCCGTCTCGCCGCCTTCCTGACCCATCCGTTCTTCGACCGCGCGCCGCCGAAGTCACTGGATCGCAACGATTTTCTCGCCGGCGCGGCGGATGGGCTTACGGCCGAGGACGGTGCCGCGACACTCACCGCGATGACTGCCGCGGCGGTGGCACGCGGCGCGGCGTATTGCCCGGCGCCGCCGCGTCGCTTTCTCGTGACCGGCGGCGGCCGCCACAATCCGGTCCTGATGGCGGAGCTCGCGAGTCGGCTCGGCGCGCCGGTGGCGCCAGTCGAAACGGTCGGGTGGGACGGCGACGCCCTCGAGGCGCAGGCCTTCGCCTTTCTCGCCGTCCGCTCGCGCGCCGGCCTGCCGCTCAGCCTGCCCTCGACGACCGGGGTGGCCCGGCCGGTCAGCGGCGGCCGCTTCTTCGCCGCGGCGGCGTCGCCTGCCGCAGGTTAACGTTCGGTTGTGGCTTCGTCGGTAAACTCGCGCGCGACTGGAGCGCGGGACCGACATGGCATCAGGCGGCGATGACGACGAGGCGGTGGCGAACGCCGTAGCGATCGGCGAATTCCGCATCTTTCCCGGACGGGTTTTGCCCGGGCTGCGCACCGGCGCGGCCACCGCCTACCAAGCCGAATCCCGCGAGTGGCCGCTCAACGAGTATTACGCGGTGGTCTGCGATCCCGCGGCGCAGCCGCGTCTCGACGTCATTGCGACGATCCGCAAGGTCGATGCGGCCGGGCTGGTGACGCCGATCGATTGGCGGGTTCTCGAATGGCCGGGGACCGGGCGACGCCATCTCGTGATCGTCTACCTGAAGCCGGTAGGCGGCAGGCTTGTCGAGACGCTGGGCGACGCGATGGCGCCCATCCCCGAGGACGACGTCGTCCGCGATTACCTGGTCCCGCTCGTGCCGTCCCTGTCGGCGTTGCACGTCACCGGCGTCGCGCATGGCGGCATCAATCCCACGAACATCGTCTTTCGCGATGTCGCGCGGACCCAGCCGATGCTGGGAGAATGCGTCAGCAGCGCCGCGGCGATGCGCCAGCCCGGCTGGTTTCTTCCGATCGAGACGGCGATGACGATGCCGGCGGGACGCGGCATCGGGCAGCGCGGCGACGACATCTTCGCGCTCGGCATGACGACGGCGATGCTCCTGCTCGGCGGCGACCCGACCGCCGGCATGCCGGACGAGGAGCTGCTTTGCGCCAGGATCGACCGCGGATCCTTCGCGACGCTGGTCGGCGAGAACCGGCTTTCGAGCGGCATCAACGAGATGCTCCGCGGCCTCCTCGCCGATGATCCGAAGATGCGGTGGACGATCAAGGAGGTCGAGGCTTGGCTGCCGGCCCGCCGGGTCGCCGCCAGGCAGGGGACCGCGGCCCGCCGGGCGATCCGCCCCTTGGAGTTCGATGGAAAGGTGTTCTCGACCGGGCCGGCCCTGGCGCATGCCTTCGCCGCCGCCGTTCCTGCCGCTGCCGAGGTCGTGCGGAGCAAGGATTTCGAGACCTGGATCAAACGCGCGCTGAACGACGAGCATAGCGCCAAGCTGCTGCCGCTGGCGCACGGCGAAGGCATGACCGGGGTCGCGCCCGACCGTCGCGACGATGTGCTGGTCGCGCGGATGTGCATCTCGCTCGATTCGTCGGGCCCGGTGCGCTATCGCGGCGTCTCGACAACGGTCGACGGCTACGGCGGCGCGCTGGCGGCCGCCTTCTTCGGCAACGGTTCGGTGCAGCACCTCGCCGAGGCGATGACGGTGTCGCTGCCGCAATTCTGGCTGTCGGCGCGGCAACCGATCGGCCCCGAGCACATCGCGTTGCACAAGACCTTCGACCAGCTGCGGAATTTCCTCGCCGACCGGCGCTTCGGCTTCGGCATCGAGCGTGTCCTCTACGAGCTGAACCCGACGCTGCATTGTCTATCGCCGCTGGTCGAGGCGGACTATGTCGTCACCCTCGCGGA
>JAQGID010000304.1 GCA_028291405.1 Rhodospirillales bacterium
CGATTTCGGGTGCGACTTTCGCACCTCTGGATGACTTACATGGGCGCAATGCCGCTTCTGCAAGGCGGCTCGGAACGTCCGCTGTCGGGATAGCGCGATGCGCCCCTCCATGACGGACTTGGGTCGAAAACGGTCCGTCTGCTTCCAGGCCTCCGCGACGCGATACCAGTGGTTCGCGCCCCGACACCGGCGCGCTCGTCAGGCTCAGTCAGCCGCTCGCAACGTTGCCTGACCCAGGCCTCGCCTTATTTCCGCGTCAATCAAGACTTCGAGCGCGTCAAACGGCGTTCCGACGACCGCAGGACGACCTCTCGCGGTAAGTCGTTGCCCGGCGGTTGCAGCGACCACTGGACCTAGACTCGTCCGCCGCCACTGAGAGCGCGTCATATTTCGCGGCGTTGGTCGCAAGCTCGTGAATGTCGAGGCTGGTAGCCAACGCCGTCTTGGGCTTTAGCGTGACGTCTGGTCCGTCGATTACGGTGTGCCGACAATGCGAGGCGATGAGCTTAAAAGAGTTCGGCGCTTGCGAGTCTTGCGCCTTCGGCCAACGCGCGCAACTTGGCCCATTGAATTGATGGGTGCACCCGCCGTGTGAACGGCCCCTGCGCGAAACCGCAATCCGTTCCCGCAATGACGTTGTCGCGGCCGACGAGGCGGGCCAGCCGAACGAGCCGTTCGGCTACGAGCTCGGGGTGTTCGACGACGTTCGTCGCGTGGGTGATCACGCCGGGAATGAGTTTGCGCCCCTCCGGCAGCTTGACGCTCTGCCAAACCTTCCACTCATGCTCATGGCGCGGATTAGCCATTTCGATGGCGTAAGCGCCGGCATTGACCCGCAACATGAGGTCGACGATGTCCTTCATTGCGACATCGTTCGTATGAGGGCCGTTCCAGCTACCCCAGCACAAATGGTAGCGGATGCGATCCGCCGGTAATCCTTCGATCGCGTGATTGAGCGCGTCGATGCGCAACGAAGCCCATTTCCGATAGCTTTCAAGCGACATCGGCGGGACCATCACGTCATAGTTGCTGGCGAGAAAGGCATCGTCGATCTGGCAGAAAAGCCCGGCATCGACGATGGCGCGGTATTCCTCGCGCAGGGCCTCCGCGATCGCAAAAAGCGCCTCTTCTTCATTCTTGTAGAATTCATCGACGCGATGCGGCAGCACGCTCGCGGGCGCGACGACTGGCAGGAAAGCTCCGGAGACGTTTGCTTTTGCCGCCTCGCGCTTGAGCGCTGTGATGTCGCGCGCGATTGCACTTTGACCGGTGTATTTGATCGGCCCGGTGACGAACCAGGTGCCGATCTTCTTGTCGGATTTACCCATGCCAACGAAGCCATTAGTGGCCTCGTATTCTTCGTAGAAATCCTTGAATTCGCGCCGATCTTTGCCGGCGACCGAGGCGACGAAGCTGACCGCTTCGCCGAAACGCTCCTCGATGCCACCAAGCCGATCGAGAATATAACGCGACCAGGAGATCGTTTTGCCGAATTCACCATCACTGACGATATCGACTCCGACGCTCGCCTGTTCGCGTACGACATCCGCCACCGAACGCTCGAGGCAAGCCGCGAAAGCCGCGGGATCGTAATCTTCCCCCACCTCCTGTTTGCGCAAGAAGGCGACAAGGTCCGGCGGCCGCACGAGGCTACCGACATGCGTCGTCAGAATGCGATCAGCGGATAAGGCCATTGTCTTCTCCTGTCTAACCTGCTTCTTCAGAGAATGGGCGTGAAGGCCTGGTTTTCCTTCGGCCAGACGGTGCGCAACTGGCCACCGGACCATTCCGCCAGCAAGCCGCGATTGAGCGCGTTCAGCCCGGTTTCATCGAATTTCACCTTGCCGGCGGGCATCGGCAGATCGGTGAATTCGGTCGAGGCGAGAACGTCCCGAATCTTGACGGGATCCCGCGAGGCGGCCTTTTCGAGCGCCTGGCGAATGATGAGACCGGTCGTATAGCCTTGGCCCAACATCTCCGCCGCCGGGGGATAGGGTTTGTCCGGCATCGCCGCCATGTAGGCCGCCACGAACTCCTTGTTGCCGGGCGTCGTCAAATCCCAGTTCCAGGACATCGGCGCAAAGAGCTTGTCCCCCGCGGCGCCGAGACCCGCGCCGATCGAATCGGCGCCGGCCGGGCCGGCGCTGAAGATCGGCATGGTCACGCCGACACCGCGCAGGGCCTTGACGATGAGGAGCAGATCATTGGTGAAACCGCCGAGGAACAGCATGTCGGGCTTGAACCGCAACACCGGCGCGACGATCGCCGACGGATCGGAGATGCCCATCTGGTAGCCGGACGAAAACGGCACTTCGAGTCCGAAAGCCTTGGCATGCTCCGGCAGCTCCTTCTGAACCCCGAGACCAACGGCGTCGTTGCTCATGAAAATTCCGACGCTTTTTGGCGGACTGCCCTTGGTGGCCTTCCACAACTCGACGGCGCTCGTCAGCGACCAGTTCCAGATCACGCTGCCCTGCATGGTGAGCTTGAAGGTGTATTTGAATCCCCGCGTGACGATCGGGTCCGCGTACGAATCGGTGATCAGCGGAATCTGAGATTTTTCCGCTTCCACCTGAGCCGCGAGGGTCATGGCGCTGGCGGTGGCGCCGGCAATGATGATCGCGCCCTCCTGATCGATCATCCGGCGCGTGATGCTCGCCGCCTGAGGCGGGTTTTCCGATGTCGTATCGGCGACCACGAGTTTCAGCTTCGCGCCGCCGAGCGACTTGATGCCGCCTTCCTTGTTGATTTGATCGATGGCGATTTGCAGGCCCCACACCGTGCGCGTCCCAAGCTCGCCAAGGCCGCCGGTCAGCGAGTTCGGCGCGCCGATGACGATCTCCTTTTCCTGAGCGCGCAGGACAGCTGGCATGGCGAGCGTCGCGGCGCCGAAAACGGCGACTAAACCCTGTCTGCGTGTGATGAGTCTGCTCATGTTGCTTCCTCCGTTATGTCCGCGTTCGCCGCAGACTTGCTGTCGTTAGAGGCCGAGGTAGGAATGGCGGACGAATTCGGAATCTTGCAGGGCGCTGACCTCGCCCAACAGAACGACCTGACCGTTGGTCAGTATCAGGCCGCGCGTCGCCAGTCGCAAGGCGATGGCGTTCTGCTCGACGAGCAGGATCGTCAAGCCCAGCTTGCTGATTTCGCCAAGACGCTCGAAGACCGTTTCCGCCAGCAGGGGAGACAGACCGAGCGACGGCTCGTCGAGCATCAGGAGGCGCGGGAAATTCATCATGGCCCGCCCGATCGCGAGCATCTGCTGCTCCCCGCCGGACAGCGTACCGCCATTCTGGCGCCGCCGCTCGGCCAGACGCGGAAACAGCGCATAGACGTTGTCGCGCGCCTGCGCGAGCTTCAAATTCGTCCGACGCACGAGAAAGCTGACGGTGAGATTATCCTCGACCGACAGGTGAGGGAACACGCGTCGGCCTTCCGGCACATGCGCGATGCCGGCGGCAGCGACCTCATGCGGCTTGAGCCCGGCGAGGTTTCTGCCGTCCGACGCAATCGTTCCGGAACGCGGCGGATTGAGACCGGAGATCGCCCGCAGGATGCTGGTCTTGCCCGCGCCGTTGGCGCCGAGCAGCACGAAGACACCGCCCTCTTCGATGTTGAAGGAGACGTCCCGGACGGCGACGAGATCGCCATGCGCGACGACCAGGCTTTCGACCGCCAGCAGGCTCATGTCAGCGCCCCGCCCTGGCTTCCGAGATAAGCCTCGATCACCAGCGGATTGTTGGCGATCTCCGTCGGCGTACCCATCGCGACGATGGTGGCGTTGTGCAGCACGACCAGTCTTTGCACCATCGCCGCGAGCACGGACAGAACGTGCTCGACGATGACGACGGTGATGCCGCGCGATTTATTCAGCAGGATGATTTCCGAGACGAGGCGATGCGCCTCGTCGTGGGTGAGGCCGGACAGGCTTTCATCGAGCATCAGCAGGCGGCAGGCGCCCGCGACGGCGCGCGCGATCTCGACGCGCTTGCGGTCGGCGAGCGTCAGTTCCGACGGCTTGCGGTGGCGCAAATCGCCGAGGTGGAATTGTTGCAGCATGTCGTCGACTTCGCTGGCGAGCGAGCGGCCCGAAGGGAGACATTGAGACGCGGCGACGCGCACGTTCTGCTCGACCGTCATCGTCTCGAAGAGACGAACTTTCTGGAAGGTCCGGCACAAGCCGTCGCGTCGACGCAGATACGCGGCTTTGCCAGTCACGTCCGCGCCGAAATACCGGATGGCGCCATGGCTCGGCGGCATGTTGCCGCTGATGATCTCGAAGAGGGTCGATTTGCCGGCGCCATTGGGACCGATCAGGCCGACGATCTCGCCTTCGGCGACCGAAAACGTGACATCGCGCAGGGCGACCAGCCCGCCGAACCGACGTCCGACCCCGACGACCTCGAGGGCGAGAGACGTCATCGCACGATCGCCGACTTGAAGAGCCCGGCGACACCCTGCGGCGCACGCAGGACGACGACGAGCAACAAGATGCCGTAGACGAGAATGTCGCCGCCCTCGACGCCGATCTTCGTCGAGCCCCAGTTGGTGACCTCCGACATGAAGATCATGATGGCACCACCGATCACCGGGCCGATCGCGGTGCCGATACCGCCGAGCAGCGATGGCAGTTGCAGTTGAATCGCCTGCGACAAGCCGAAGGCGGCTTCGGGATCGATGGCCATGTAGAATTGCATGTAGAGCGCCGCGGCAAAAGCCGTCATTCCGGCCGACAGCACCAGGCCGAACAATTTGGTGCGGAATACTGCGACACCCGCGGCGGCGGCGGCCGTCTCGTCATCGCGCACGGCCATCATCGTCAGACCGAACGAGCTGGCGAGGATCATTCGCGTGGCGAAGTAATAAAGGACGACGACGGCGAGGCCGGCGTAGAGGAACGGCGTCGGCGTGCGCGACTGTCCGACCCACAGCGAATTGCCGATGAACTTCAGCGAGAGGCCATCGGCGCCGCCGGTCAAGTCGACGAAATGGCGGGACAATTGAACGAGCGCCAACGAGACAGAGACGGTCGCAAGAGCAAAAAAGACGCCGCGCACGCGAAGCGTCAGCGCACCCATCGCGGCGGCGACGACGCAGGCGAGCGCGACCCCGGCAAAGACGCCGAACCAAGGCGGCAGTCCGAAATGGTTGAAGAGAATGCCCATCGTGTAACAGCCGATGCCGAGAAAGACTCCATGACCGAGCGACAGCAAGCCGCCGATTCCGGCGACGACGTTCCACGCTTGGCCAAGGGCGATGAAGATCAAGGCGCGGACGACGGCTGCGATGATGAAGTTGTTGATGAACGGCAAAGCCGGGAGGATGGCGACCGCCGCGAGCACGCCGAGCAGCCACAGTGGCTCGCCCGAGACGCCGACCGTCGATCGCGGGCGGCCTGCGCCGTTCACCGTCATTCCACGCGGCTTCCGAACAGGCCTGTCGGCCGCCAGGCGATGAACGCGAGAAGCAGGACGTATAACGGCACGTCCTGCAAAGCGGAGTTCCACATCATCGCCGTGATCTGCTGGATGACGCCGCAGCAAATGCCGCCGATGAATGTGCCGCCGAGACTGCCGAGGCCACCGATGGTGCAGGCGATGATGATCATCGGCATCAGTGAAAAGCCGATCACCGGCGTCACTGGAAAATAGGTAACCAGTACTGTGCCCGCGAGGCCGGCCAGTCCCGCGGACAGAGCGAAGGCGCCGATGTTCACGGTTGAAGAATTGATGCCGACGATTTCCGCCGCTTCGACATCGTCGGCGACCGCGCGGACGGCCTTGCCCCAGGCCGTTGCGTTCAGCAACAACGACACCGCCAATGTCGTGGAGGCCGCGATGACAAACGCGACAATCTGCGCCTTCGACAGGAAGAACGGGCCGAAGACGATGTATTGCCCGGAGAAGATGGACGTCGCAGTCCGCGCATCCGCGCCGAAAATGAGTTGCGCGATCATCTGCAGGACCAGCGCGCAGCCAATCGCCGCGAGCAATTGTTGCAATGTCGCCTGTCCGACGAAATGGCGAAAGACGATCTGATATTGCGCAACGCCGATCAGCGCGCCGACGAGGAAGCTGATCGGTAATATCAGCAAGGGGTCGATGCCGAGCATGCGCGAGGCGACGACGCCCGCGAACATGCCGTACATAACCAATTCACCATGTGCGAAATTGATAATTCGCATCACGCCGAAGGCTAGACTGAGCCCGACCGCGAGAATGCCGTAGACGCCGCCGACAAGCAGGCCGCTCATGATCGCCTGAAGCGCCAGCAGCGGCGCGCTTTCAAATCCAGTCACGACCGCGCGCGCACTGCAATGTCCGTCCCCAAGGCCATTGCCCGTTTTCGCCTGGGCACAGGCATATTCGCCGGATTCTGTATCGCCCGCTTTCGATGCGATCTTTGCACGGCAGTATTTTTGTTGCAAGCCAACGTCCGGATGTCCGATTTTTTCAGATTCGTCCCTGATTCGGCTTTACCCCACTTTACGCTTGCAATAACCACGGCCGTCCTTAGTGGATCAAATCTAACGTTAGACTCCGACACCGGATTCCCGCGGCTCTGGGTGTGCGAGTCTCCGGGATGCGCGCAGGAACGCTTTCACCGCAGTGGCATCAGTTCAACGAACGTCCGCTTCCGGGCAGCAGTGGCCGAGCTCTGAGCGCCCGGGATGGGCGCCTAGCGGAAGTTGCGAGGTTTGACCTTGATGCCCTCGGTCGGCTTGCCTGGAATGATGCCCGATCCCAAGCGAAGATCAGGAATGTAGATATCGCGCGTTCGTAGCCCCTTGGGAGACA
>JAQGID010000339.1 GCA_028291405.1 Rhodospirillales bacterium
TCGCTCTCGCTGCCGTCGACGATCGCGACGCCGCGATAGCGGTCCGGCCGCCAGGCGATGGCGTCGAGCATGGCGCGGTTGTCCGAGCCGTGGCAGCTCGCCTGGACGATGACGGCGCGGTCGATGCCGAGGTCCTGATGCAGCGCAGCGAGATCCTCCTTCGGCGCGTCCTCGGGCGTGTAGCGGCGGTCGGGGGCGTAGGGGAAGACGGCGGCGGGACCGAAGATGTGGCAATGCGCGTCGCAGGTCAGCGGCGGCGGGGTGAAGCTCGGCTTGTGGGTGACATTCTTGCTGTGCAGCTTATCGGCCATCTGGCTCTCCATGGGAAATCTTCTTGTACCGGCTTCCCCCGATGTCGTCATGCCCGGGCTTGACCCGGCATCCACGTCTTCACGGCGTGGAAGAAAAGTCGTGGATGGCCGGGTCAAGCCCGGCCATGACGAAAAACAGGGACCGAACTAACTAGTACTCGCCCTCGTCCAGGCTCTCGACGTAGACGAGGCCCATCTCCTTGAGCTTCGGCCGGACGTTGTCGAGGTCGAGGCCGAGCTTGCCGGATGCCAGCTCGGCGCGCTTCTTGTCCTCGCGCGCGATGCGCTGCTTGGCGGCCTCGGCGGTCTTGGCGGCGAGGGCCCGCGGCACGATGACAACGCCGTCGTCGTCGGCGACCACGACGTCGCCCGGCCGGACCGCGGCGGCGCCGCAGACCACCGGGACGTTGACCGCGCCCAGCGTCGCCTTGACCGTGCCCTTGGCCGAGATCGCCCGCGACCAGACCGGGAAGTTCATCTCGGTCAGCGTCTTGACGTCGCGGCAGCCAGAATCGATCACCAGCCCGACGACGCCTCGCGCCTGCGCCGAGGTCGCCAGGAGATCGCCGAACATGCCGTCCTCGCTCTCGCCGTTGGCGGCGATGATCAATATGTCGCCCTTGCGGCACTGCTCGATCGCGACATGGATCATGATGTTGTCGCCGGGCTGGACCAGCACGGTGATGGCGCTACCGGCGACCTGGGCGCCGGCGTAGATCGGCCGGATGCGCGGGTGCATCAGCCCGAAGCGGCCCATCGCCTCGTGCACGGTCGAGACGCCGGCGGCGGCGAGATCGTCGATGACCGACTGCTCGGCGCGCTCGACCTTGGTGACGACGACGTTTCTCATCGAGCGCAGCCTCCTAGCTGACGTTTCAGGGTGATCATTCGGCGGGGGCGGCGATGCGCGCCGGAGGCGAGGAAATACGCACCCTTCGAGGTGCCGCCCCGCATCATCATGCACCGAATTCTTGTCTGCATGTCGTTCCTCCTGGGCTCACAAGCTCGCTCGGCCGGGTGTTGCCGACCGATAACAAGCGGTGGGTGCGGGGTCAAGCCGAGGCGCCCGGATTGCCGCGGCAAACCAGCGCATGGCAGATATATGGTGGCAGGCCGGAGGGGCGGGGAACCGGGTCGCGATGGCCGGGACGCGCGGTTGCGAAGGCGTTGCCTAAAAACCGGGCAGACGAAGCGCCTCGGCGAGGCCCGGCCTGAAAGAACAGGCGAAATACAGGCTGGATATGCGAGGAAGATCGGTGCAACCTGTTGATGGTGCTGTGTTCTACTGCTTCGCAAGCTCGCTTTGTTAAAGTGACGAACAGAGAAGCGGTCCATAGACAATTGTAAATATGAGAAAAACTGCAGCGCATCCCGATCGTGGCCGCGTGACCGCCGGTTGGCGTGAATTTCCGGTCTCCGTCCCGCCTTAGCTGCACGATGTCACCCTTGATGATCCGATACGGATATATAATAGTCCCTAAAGGTCATGTCAATAGCGAGGCGAGCCGTTGAGGTCGACGCCTCCTCTCAGCGTGTGGCCGCGCTTGGCCGCATCGAACGGCGCCGTCCGGTCACCAGTGCGATGACGCCGCTGCTGAGGGACAACAACAACTGCGCCGCGAGCGTCCCGAGCAAGAGCCCAGCGAGGGCGTAGGCCGTCGACGCCCGGCCGAAATTCACCTGGACCTCGTAGGTGTCGAGGAGCGTCCGCCACACGGCTGCCTTATAGCCTCGGCCGTCATCGACGGTGTCCCATGCCGCGACGATCGGCCTCTCCAGCGGCGGGCTGTTCGCGATCCGCTCATAGGCCTTCCGCAGCACCTCCGTGCGCTCAAGCGAGAGCGCCAAGGTCTCGGCATTCGACGGCTCGAACGGCTTGAGCGCCTGGATGAACTGCCCGTCGTCCTCCGCGGTGATGCCGTAGAACTGCCGCGCCGATGCCTTGCGCTGCTCGACGTCGCGGCGTGAATCCTGGGCCACCTGCAGCAGCGCCGCCGCATATTCGCGGGTCAGCGCCGGCCCCTGCATGGCGAGAATGGCGACCGCGAGCGCCGCTGCGATCGTGATCGAGCTCGAGAGCCACCGTCGGAAAAAGCCCATCGCGCACCTCCCGACCTATGAACGCGCGGGCAGGCCGGAATGGCCATGTTGCGACGGAGAGGAGTCTCTTGGCGATGAGGACGCCATGTCGCAGGCTGTTGTCTTAGCAAAAAAGCTTGCGGAGGATCGCAGGATGGACGGATTTTTGACCGTGGTCGTCAACGAGCAGAGGAACGAAATCGGCCGCGTGCCCATCACTTGAGGGTCAAGCCGTCGCTGATCCCCGGCCCACCCGTGGTCGACGGCTACGCGTGCGTCACCATTCTCGCCAGGGTCGCCAACCCTCGCGCGAAAAGGTAGCGTCGTACGCAAGTGATTGTTGTTCGGCGGGCGCTCAGGTTCTGGGTGAAGAGGTCCTGGCTCGTCCGGACATCGTAGAAGAGTGCCCCTCCGTAGTAGATGGTAAGGTCGGTGTGGTTTCGTATGAATAGAAGCTTGAACGGCTGAGCTGGGAAGTATTAGAGGGATGGACCTGAATACTTCTCAGGCGGCCGAAGTGCTGAGCTTTGTAACGGGGTGCAGATCGTGACCGGGACAGAAGAGTCACCGTGCGTGGAATTTGAGAATCTGAAGGGCACCCATGCTCATGAAGAAACGCTCCGAAGCCAGAGCATGGGGTTGATCGGAGCAACCAGCGCTATGAAGCAGCGGCTCTTGGTCGTCGAGAAAGCGCTGGCAGTGATATACGCCTATACGCATGACCATGAGGCGGCGACTGACGATGAGTTGACGCTTCAGTTTCTTGGGATACGCTTGTTCAATTTAGGCGCGTCAGCAATAAAGCTGGGGTTGTCTGGCTATTATCAGCAAGCGTTCGCGCTGGTCCGGGATATTGTGGAGACCGGATACTTGGTAGATCACTTCCGTACCTCGCCCGAGAAAATCTCAGAATGGAAGACGGCGTCAGACGCAGAGCGGAAGAAGAAATTCGGGCCGGTGCATATACGGAAGGCGCTCGATGACCGCGACGGAGATAAGGAAAGAAGGCGCGAGAAGACCTACGCGGTCCTATCGGAGTATGCGTCCCACGCGACCTTCAAAGGCTTCGGCCTGACGAAAAAGCAAGGACTCGGAGAGCTGGGCCCCTTCGTCGCGGAACCGAATCTGAAAGCGTGGTTAGAGGAAATGGTTTTGCGCTTGGGGCCGGCTGCAATAGTCTTCTCGCAACAGTTCCCCGGCAGCGATACCAACTTTGCCCGATTCCGTGATGATTTCGGCCTGGAGTTGGTCGCCGCTCTGCGGCGAGACACACCCTAACAACGGCCTCATCGCGTGCAAACGGGTGCCGGCACCAACTACCCTCCGATGCGATCACGCTCGCCGAGGTGGAGAGAAGCACAATCTGAGGCGTGGGTATCGGCAACACGGTCACTTACGGACTGAGATAACTTCGAATGAGCTACGAAAGACACATTTTCACGGCGGGACGGCGCTATCGAGTGATGCGGAGCTTCATGAGCGGTGCGTCGACGTTCTTTACAAACGAGATATTGGTGTTTCGGCTGGATGGATATAGCTATTACGATAATTCTTTCGTGTATGAATTCACCAGTCAAAGCGATGGCCAAGTAAAGACTTGGTGGCTGCATGAAGATGACGCGGCCGCGAGTTTCGAAGCTTTCTTTGAGTTAATCGATGCATAGTCCGGACCGCGCGGAGAGGCGGAATGCGCTGCGCTTTTCCGCCCTACGTTGCTGGCTACGTTGCTGGCGGGCTGTAACGCCCGTAACACCGCGGAAATGCCGCATTCGCGTCCCAAGTTGCCCGACGGAAACAGGAAGAGGGCGAGACCGATGAGGCTGGTGGTTGCGTGCTGCTTTGTATCGATCGCATTGGCATTGTCCGGTTGCTCGTCCACACCCGCTGCCAATCTTCCTCTGAGCGTCGGCGATGGCGTCGGCAGTCAATACGGCAATTACGCCGGGCAAATGGACGGCGAGATGAGCGGCCCCTCAGGAGAGCGCTGTGTGATCTTCAACTGGGATCGTTCTCTCACGAAAGATCTTGCCATCCGTCTACGGTCCGCATCGTGCGAGTCCAAGGAGCATCCTGGCTGGATGGTCAGCACGGAAATCTCCCGCACGGTCATACCGATCTCGGAGAGCAACGTGAAGGACGAGCAAGATCAAGCCCGCCAATAGCAAGCCTGTCCCCTCATCGAAGATTATTCATCGATTAACAGCTCGGCCAGCTTTGAACTCATCGCCGGTTTCGCTCGGACCGCAGGTCGTCGGTACTTGGTCAAGATGCCGGACCGCGGGGAAGGGCGGAATGCGCTACGCTTTTCCACCCTACGTTGCTGACGGGCGAGAGGTCACCTTGCGCGGCTGGTTCTTCGCCAGCTGGTCCATGATGCCGGTCAGCATCTCGTACTTGACCTGGTTGCTGCTGAGGTCGCGGAAGTAGTTGACGAGGTCGCCCCAGGGGTCGTTGAGGCGGCCGATCGCCGAGATGAAGGCGACGACGCCGCCGATCTCCAGCTGCCCTTGCAGGACGTACCAGCCGCCGACCAGCAGGACGGTGACGACTTGCAGGTGATTGCACAGGTTCATGATGAAGTTCATCGAGAACTTCAGGCGGAAGACGCCCATGTTCAGCTCGAAGACGCGCTCGATTCGCCGATCGTCGGATTTGCCGCGCTTTCCGTCGCGGTCGGTGGCCGCGATGATGCTGGTGCCGAGCTCGCGCAGGATGCCGATGCGCTTTGCGGTGCGCCGGTTGATGGCGCGCTGCATCAGGGCGACGATGACGAGCTGCGGCAGGAAGATCGCCAGCGTGGCGACGGCGACCCACAGCTCGAGATGGAGCATATAGGCCAGCACCGAGAGCAGCACACCGCACTGCAAGACGGGTTCGGAGACGCTGCCGCCGACGAAGCCGCCGATCGGCTCGACCTCGGCGACGATCATGGCGACCTCGGTCCCCTTCAGCTCCGGCGCCTCGGGCGTTGCCGGCCAGTCCTCGACGAGCGAGCGGATGCGCCTGCGGAGATCGCGGGTCGCGCATTCGCCGACCCAGCTGCGGTAGACGTTGAGCACCAGCTTGGCGCCGCCGTGCACCGCTGCGACGCCGGCGTAGACGAGGCACAAGGTGATGACGAGCTGGAACTCGCGGTGCTTGGCGAGGTCGTTGACGATCCGGCGCTGCAGCTCCAGCGGGACGAGCTCGATCAGGAAGACCGCGACCGTCAGGACCAGGAGGACGAGCTGGTGGACGGCGCTGGTTTCCAGCACATAGCCGAAGAGGTGCCGCGGCAAACGCGCCGGGCCGTGCGGCAACCTGCCGGCCAAGGCCTTGCCGAGACGCCCGAGCTTGCGAAGGGGTGGCAGGTCAGTGCTCATGGGCACAGGGTCCTCTCGCAGGCTCCCGGTCTCGCCGGTTCGTTACGCGCAGCATCGACACGGCGGCGAGGGAGCTTCTCATCGGTCCTCCCGATGCTGTCGGATCAGCCGCGGAAAGGCTAACGACGCCGCCGTCGATGTCGTCCGCAGCTAGAAGGAGCGCCACCAAGTCCGGTTCATGCGACTTCCGTCGATTGCCATTATGGAAACCTGCCACGTCCCGGGGGCGCATAACAAGAAGGGGGGCCGTCGAAGAATCCAGGGTAAGTTCGCGTCGATCGGTGCGATAGAGCGTCGTCTGGACCAAACGGCGGAAGAGGGCTGGCTCATGATCGATTTTCTCGCCGCGCATCCGGTGCCGACCGCCGTCGCGGTCGTGATCGCCGCCGTCATCCTCCGGAGCATCCGGATGGCCAATCAATACGAGCGCGCCGTGATCTTCCGGCTGGGCAAGTTCGATCGGACCGCCGGTCCCGGGCTCTACGTCGTCTGGCTCTTCCTGGAATGGCAGAACAAGGTCGATCTTCGCACCGTCACGACCGCCGTCGAGCAGCAGGAAGGCATCACCCGCGACAACGTGCCGATCAAGGTCGACGCCGTGATGTGGTATCGCATCGTCGATCCCGAACGCGCCGTCATTCAGGTGCGCAACGTCGCGAACGCCGTCGAGCAGGTCTCGCTGACGACGCTGCGCACCGTCCT
>JAQGID010000379.1 GCA_028291405.1 Rhodospirillales bacterium
GCTTCCTTGTCGGGCTGGTCACGATCTCGTGGATCATCACGTTCTTCGACGGTTTCGACATGAACGTGATCGGTTATGCCGCGCCATATCTCTCCACCGCCTATCATCTCGACAAGACGATGATGGGATACATCTTCAGCATCGGCCTCGTCGGCACGCTGATCGGCGGCTTCCTCTTTGGCTATATCGGCGACAGGATCGGGCGGCGGCCGGCGATCATCCTGGCGACGGTGCTGTTCGCGCTTCTGACCATGGCCTTCGCGCTGGCCGACAGCTACGGGCAGCTGCTGGCGATCCGGCTGATTCTCGGCGTCGCGATCGGCGGCATGCTGCCGCTGTCCTGGGCGCTCAACATCGAATATGCGCCGAAGCGCTACCGCTCGACGATCGTCACGCTGATCATGATCGGTTACTCGCTGGGCACCGCGCTCGGCGGTCCGATCGCGAACTGGCTGATCCCGCAATACGGCTGGCAGTCGGTCTTCGTCGTCGGCGGCTCGTTGTCTCTCGTCGCCGCGCTGGTCCTCCTCATGATGCTGCCGGAATCGATCCGCTTCCTCGCCAGCAAGGGTCGCCGCCCCGACGTCATCGCCGGCATCGTCCGGCGCATCGCGCCCGGGCTCGCGGTCTCGGCCGGCGCGCGCTTCGTCGTCACGGACGAGAGCGCCCAAGGCAAGGATTTCAAGCCATCGCTGCTCTTCGCCGGAGAGTTGCGCTGGATCACGACCTTTCTGTGGATCGCCTATATCTTCAGCTCGATGACGGCGTTCTTCCTGGCGACGTGGACGCCGCTCGTCTTCGAGGCGCTGAGCTTCACCCGCTCGGACGCCGCTTGGGCGGGCACGATCAGCTCGATCATGGGCGCCGTCGGCGGGCTGCTGGTGATGCGCTTCACCGACAACCGCGGCGCGATCGCGATCGCCGCGATGCCCCTGATCGCCATTCCGCTCTTGCTGATCGCCGGCTTCGTCGACGTCGGCCACGTCTGGTTTTTCGTGCTGTTCGGGCTGATCGCCTGTTTCCTGATCGGCGGCCATTTCGGCCTGCACAGCATCGCCGGCATCTTCTATCCGAGCGCCTATCGCGGCAACGGCGCCGGCTGGGCGACGTCGGTCGCGAAGGTCGGCTCGATCGCCGGCCCGACCATCGCCGGGCTCATTCTCTCAACCAACATCCCGGTGCGCCACATCTTCGCGATCATGGCGATCTGCCCGGCGGTCTTCCTCTGCTGCATCCTGGTCGTCGGCACCATCCACAGCCGTATCCTGCGGCGCGAGGAGCGCCTGGCGCCGCTGGCACCGGGCATGGCGCTCGGCAGCCAGCACGGCGACGACTGACGCGGGGCTACTCGGCGGCGCGGACCACGGCGGCCGGCGTCCGCGCGCGGTGCTGGACCTTCAGCACCGTCGGCACCGCCATGGCGTAGCCGCAAGCGATCGTCAGGAAGACGGCGTGGGTGGCGTGTTGGTCGACCAGCACGCCGAATAGCAGCGGCGCGATCGAGGATCCAATGTCGAAGCCGGAATAGACCAGGCCGAAGACGCTGCCCGTGCCGGCGCGCGCCATGGCGGCCGCACGCCGGATCAGCACGTCGCGGGACGGGCTGGTGATGCCGCCGGAGAAGCCCGCGGCGAAGAGCAGTCCGACGACCGAGACGCCGAGCGCCGAACGCGTCGCGATGAACAGCATTATGGCCGCGACGATCGAGATGCCGGTCATGGCGACGCGATGGTGGTTCTCAGTCCGGTCGGCGAGGAAGCCGCCGGCGAGCATGCCGCAGGTGCTGCCGATGAGATAGGCGGTGAGGCCCCAGGTCGCAACGCGCAGCGGGAGGCCGTAGCCCTCGGTGAAGGCGGTCACCGAGAAGGTCTGGATGCCGGTGCCGGCGAACGCGGTCATCGCGAAATAGGCGAAGGCGAGCAGCACGATCGGCGAGCCGAAGGCTGCCAGGAACCCGGGTTTCTTCTCCGACGGATGGGCCTGCGCCGCGTGGGTCAGCGCATAGGTCAGCGAGCCGCGGTTGGCCCAAAGCAGCACCGCCACCGCAAGGCCCAAGCACCCCGCTGCGAGCAGGGCGATCCGCCAGTTCGACAGGATCGCGACCTCGCCGATCAGCAGCGGCGAGGCGACGAAGCCCAGCGATCCCGCGACGCCGTGGACGGCGTAGGCGCGGCCGACCCGTGACTGCCGCACCCGATGGCTGAGGATCGAGAGGTCGGCCGGGTGGAAGACGCTGTTGCCGAGGCCGCCGAGCGCCGCCAGCGGCAGCAGCATCCAATAATGCGTCGCTAGGCTGATCGCGGCAATCGCGACCGCGAGCAGCGACAGGCCGGCCACGAGCAGGCGATGCGCGCCATAGCGGTCGACGAGGATTCCGGCGGTCGCCTGACCCAGCGCCGAGGCGACGTAGAAAACGGTGACGACCAAGCCAAGCTCGGTGAAGCTGACGTTGAACTCGATATTGAGGATCGGCAGCAGCGGCGGCAGCGACAACTGCAGAAAGTGGCTGATGAAATGCGCCGCGCCGATGAGCCCGATGACTTTCGTGTCGCCTGCGGTATTGATCGGCGCGGTAATCGTACTCATCCGGACATCCAATCCTATCAACGTTCGAATCGAACATAACGCATCCCAAGGCGGCAAAGCGGCTCGATTTGCGCAGGGCTGAGCTGTGGCGGCGCGAAGCTGATCCCGCCTTTCGCAACCTCTCGACAGCCCGGCGGCAATCGCGTCTAAATCG
>JAQGID010000375.1 GCA_028291405.1 Rhodospirillales bacterium
ACCGCGCACGCGAAAACACCCATGACGAGACGCTGCCAAGCCACCATGACGATCCTCCCGGTTCTGCTTCTTCTCGGCAGGATAGAAGCGCGGCGCCGCCGCGCCTCATCAAGAATTCGCGAGGCCCGGCAGGATGGCCAGCGCGTTGTCGCGCTCGATCGCCCGCAGATCGTCCGGCGCGAGGTTCAACCCGGCGAGGCCGTCGACGGTCGCCTTCAGCGTCGCCTCCGGCGCGAAGGGGTAATCGCTGCCGAACAGCACCTTGTCGATCGTCACCAGCTCGAGCAGCGACTTGAAGGCGAAGGAATTCGCCGAGAGGGCGGTGTCGACATAGAGCCGGCGCAGCTCGGGGACGACGCCGTTCGGCACCATCGCCTTGAACTCGGGCCGGGAAGCGAGCCGCGCGATGCGCTCGGCGAGAAACGGCATGGTGCCGCCGGCATGCGAGAAGATGAACTTGATGTCGTGGCAACGCGCCAGCGTGCCGCCGTAGAGCAGGCTGGTGATGGCGCGCGTCGTGTCGAAAGGGAACTCCAGTGTCGCCGCCGGGATGCCGGGGAGGCAGTTGCAGCACGACGCTGCCGTCGGATGGAAGAACACGACTGCCTTGCGCCGGTTGAGCTCGTCGAAGACCGGCGAGAAGGCGGCATCGCCGGGATATTGCTCGCCATAGCTGGTCAGCAGCCCGATGCCGTCGGCCTTGAGCACGTCGAGCGCGTATTCGATCTCTGCAAGGCAAGCGTCGACGTCGGGCAGCGGCAGGCAGGCGAAGATCCCGAAGCGTCCGGGATGGTCGCGCCGCACGGCCGCCGCGTAGTCATTGCAATGCCGTCCGAGGTCGCGCGTCTGCCGCCGGTCGCCGAACCACAGCCCGGGGGCGGAGATCGAGGTCAGCGACGTCGCGATCCCGTGCCGGTCCATCACCTCGATCGATTGCGCCGGCGTCCATTGCGGCGTCTTTCCCGAGAGGATCAGCGGGCCGATCCGCGCGTCGCCCACTGCCGCGACATAGTCCGGCGGCAGGATGTGATGATGCACGTCGATACGATGCGGCGTCACGTCGATGTTCCTTTGCGCTGCAGCGATTCGACGAGCTTGTTGACGGCCGTGATGGCACCGCCGCCGGCGTCGTTGCCGTAGATGAAGCGGGCGAGCTGCCCGCCGAGATAGGGGTGGAAGCCGAGATCGTAGAGCGTCCGGAAATCGCGCTCCTCGATCGCCTTGCGCTCTTCCGGCCGCAGCGCGTAGCGGTCGAGCACGGCGGCCTCGTCGCACGCGAAGAGCGCCCGCAGCTCCTTGTCCCATTTGAGATCCTGGACGAGGTCGTGCCCGGCCAGGCTCGGATCGAAATTCTCGAATCCCATGCTAAGCCGCCATCATCGGCCAGCTGACGGCGCCGACGCCGCAGCGGAAATCCTTGTGGATCGTATAGCCGAAGGAATGCCCGACCCGCTCGCCGATCGCGCCCTGGACGACGACCCAGGCGAGCAGTTCGGCCGTGCCGCCGGAGCCCGACGCCTCCATGCGCTCGATCGTCAGCTCCTTCAGGAGGCGGCGATGATCGCCCGATGCGCAGAGATCGAGGAACCAGCGGTCGAATTCCTCGTCGATGAAGTAGTAGCGCGCCCCGCCCGGCTCGTGGCTCAGGCCGCCGGAGCCGATCAGCCCAACGCGCATCCCCACCGGCAGATCGTTGCGGATGAAGTCGCCGACCGCCTGTCCGACCGCGTAGCAGCGGTGCTGGTCGGGAAACGGCGGCACGGTGCAGTTCTGCAGCACCGGCACGATCGCGATGCCGCTGGTGTCGAGATCCATCAAGGTAACCGGCACGGAGATGTTGTCGTCGAAATTGAGGTTCCGACGCTCGGCGTTCATCCGGATGCCGCGCTTCGTCATGCCGCGGAACAGCGCCGCCGCGACCTCGGGGCTTCCCTTGGCGACGTAGTCACGGCAGCCGATCCACGGCTTGAACCATTCGTGCGGGCCCGCATGCTTCTCCGCCATGCCGATCAGGAAATCGGGATAGGCGGAGATCCGGCTGTTCGTCAGGTGGTCATTGGCAAAGATGATGAGGACGTCGGGCTGCGCCGCCTTCAGCTCGCGAACGAGACCGTTGTAAGTGTCCTCGACGACCTTCTGCGTCTCGGGCGGCGCCTTCGAGAACAGCCCGACGATAGCCGGCGCATGCGGGATCCCGGCGGCGTAGACGATTTCAGCCATGCGATGCTTCCTCTCCGATCGGCGCCCGCGACCGCTCGCCCGCGGCGAGATGGATCTCTGCGACCGGGTTGGCGCCCGCGATCCAGCTCTTATGGCGGCGGAAGATTTCCATGTCATGGCCCGGCACGATGCGCTCCAGATGATCGGCCCCGACGACGTCGCGCAGCCGCTCGAAGGTCCTGATCATGTTGAACGTGCTGCCCTGCGTGTAGCCGGGCGGCCACATCCGCTCGATGTTCGCATACCAATAGACGCAGTCGCCGGCAAGGACATGCGGCCCCGCGGCGGTTGCGACCTCGACCCATTGCGAGCCGAAGGTATGGGTGTCCTGCGCCAGCCGGCAGGTGATGCCGGGCGCGATCTCGGTATCCCCGTCGACGAAATCGACCCGCCCTTCCGCGATTGCCGCGTCGAGCTTCTCGAAAACGCCGACGTCGAGCGACGAGAGCATCCACGACGACTTGCCGACGGCGAGGTCGGGGATCGACGCGATCACCTCCTTCCAGCGCTCGTACTCGACGCGCTGGACGACGATCCGCGCATTCGGGAAGGCGTCGAAGTTGCCGGCGTGGTCGAAATGCAGATGCGTCAGTACGACGGTGTCGACCTCCGCCGGCCGGTAGCCGATCTTCGGCAGCACCGCATCCGGCATTTCGGGATCGTCGAAATGCCGCCCGGTCATCGACTCGCCGCCGGCGAAGCCGGTGTCGACGACGACGACCCGCTGCCGCGCGGCACCGGGCGCCGTCGCGATCAGCGAGTAGACCATCGGGTTCTCGGTGGTGCCCTGGTTGCTGCACACCGGACAGCCGCCCATGAAATCCGTCGGCAGCCGGCCGCGCGCGTAGCACAGGCTCCAGATCGAGTGATCGAGATTCATCGCGCGCCCCAGTGCCCGGCGATGTCGCGCCGCGTCAGCACGTCGCCGAGCAGGAACCGCGCGTTCTTCAATGTCGCCTCGTGCAGATCCGGCATGTGCGACGCGACGCAATCCTCGGCCAGCACCATGTAGAAGCCCAGCGAGTGCCCGTCGCGCAGCGTCGATTCAACGCAGACGTTGGTCTGCACCCCGGCGAGCACCAAGCTGCGCACCGCCATCGAGCGCAGCAGCGTCTCGAGATTGGTGCCGCGAAAGCCGCTGTAGCAGCTCTTCTCGACGATCGCCTCGCCCGGCAGCGCGGCGAGCCGGAACAACGCCGCGCCCCAGCTCCCCGGCGCGCAGCAGACGGTGGTGATGCCGCGCTGGCGCGAGATCGCCTGCATCCCGGCCGGCAGTCGCGCGGTCTCGTAATTCGCCGCGACCCAGACGACCGGGACGCCGGCGCTGCGGGCATCGGCGACCAGCCCGGCGATCGGCGCGGCGACGGCGCGGCAGGCGCTCGCGTCGCGACCGATGCTCGTCTCGACATAGCCGCCCTCGGCGCAGAAATCGTTCTGCATGTCGATGACGAGCAGCGCGGTATGGCCCGGCGCCAGCCGCGCCTCGACCGAGGTCAGGATCCGGTCGGTCATCGCGCCTCTCCGAGCCGGCCGGCGATGGCATCGGCGATGACCGCCGCCTGGCGCTCGACGATTTCGAGCCCGTAGGCGACGTTGGCGACTGCGGGATCGCCGATGTAGCCTTGGGGAGTCATGCGTTTCGCATGCTCCTGCCCTTTGCGCCATTCGTCGAGATCGGCGGCGCTGAACTCGGTCGATGTCAGCGTCGGCAGGATCTCCTGCCGCACGACGTCGGGGAAATAGCCGAGGAGCAGCGAGGTCTCCCATTCCCCGGCATGGATGTCGGGATGGCGCGCTGGCGTCCCGCCCTCGGGAGCGGTGACGAGGACATTCCTGTCCGCCGGGTCGAAGCCGAGCCGCTTGGCGAAGCCCGGCGAGACGACCATCGCGCCGTTGATCCCCGCCGCCGCGCTGCCGCGCCGCACCCCGTCGATCAGCGCGTTGTTGTGCATCGCATCGCCATGCCCGGAGAGGCAGAAGACATCGGCGAAACCGTCCTTCTTCAGGCTGCCGAGCACGTCGATGATCAGCTCGCTCATCACCGCAGGGCGGATCTCGAACGAGCCGGGAAAGCGCCCCGTCACATGGTTCACGCCCCAGTAGAACGGCGGCATGATGAGACTGGCGATGCCGGATTCCGCCAGCAGCGCCTTAACCCGCCGCAGCACCGCATAAGGCACGTAGACGTCGGTCGCGAGCGGCAGATGCGGCCCATGCTGCTCGATGACGCCGAGCCCCCAGAGCACCGCCGCGCCGGATTCGGCGGCCGCCGCGATCTCCGGATAGGTCATGTCGGCCATCGTGTCGTGGAAGATCGAATAGCCGCCACTCGCCGGCGCCCCCGATCGCTGGTCCCGCATCTCGCTCGTCCTTCCGGCAATGTGTCGAAAGTATAGTATTATGAATAAGTTACATTACATCAGCCGTCATTCCGGCGAAAGCCGGAATCCATTCGTCCGCGGGCTCCGCGGCTGATCCATGGATACCGGCGTTCGCCGGTCTGATGGCTCCTGACTTAGGCCGGCATGACAACTTCGGATTTGGGAATCAGCGACAAACCCTACGGCGCCGGCATCACGGTGCCGCAACTCTTGCAGGTCCGGAATTCCTCGCTATCGAAGAACCGCTTATAGGCCTGCGAGACCGGGTCGGTGGCATAATCGGCGACGACGAATTTCTCCTCGTGCAGCGACGCATCGCAGCTCGGGCAGAACCACAGGAAGCGGTCGATCTCGCCCGGCCGCCGCTTGCGCTCGATTACCATCAGGAAGGCGTCGGGCGGGAAACGCGGCGAATGCGGGATGCCGGCCGGGGTATAGATCGTCGAGCCTTCCTTCAGGATCGCGATCTCCTCGGCGCCCTCCGGCGTGCGGTAATGCAGCTTCATCTCCCCCTTGATCATGTACATGACCTCGTCGCCGGGGTTGATGTGGAACTCGCTGCGGTATTCGCGGCCGCGCGCGACGAAGGCGAGCGATTCCGGCTCCTGCCAGAGGACGCTGACGCGTTTGCCGGTCGCCGCCAACTCCTCTCCGATCCGCATCAGATCGGCGATCGGCATCTGTTGCATCGACATTGTTTCCTCCGTAATTGGTCGAACTCGGCTCAATCGAACATCGCGACGCAGTCGATCTCGACGTTGACGCCGGTCCGATGCGGCGTCGCGCCGACGCAGGTGCGGGTCACCTTCTCACCATCGAGGATCTCGCGGAACACTTCGTTGAACCGTGCGAAATCGGCAGTGTCGCGCAAGATGACGCGCATATTGACGACGTTACGGAAATCCGCCCCGGCCTGCGCCAGGACGTTGCGCAGATTGGTCAGCGTCTGGCGGGTCTGAACCTCGATGTCGCCGGCGACGACCGTCTTCGTCGCGGGATCGAGCGGCCCCTGGCCCGACACGAACAGCATATTGCCGAAGCGGATCGCCTGCGCGATCGGCGCCGGTTTGGTCGCGTCGGTAAATCCGGTCGTCGGCGCCGCCACCGAATTGATCAGCTGCTTCGGCATCGTC
>JAQGID010000447.1 GCA_028291405.1 Rhodospirillales bacterium
CGATCTTCCCGACGCCGCTGCCGCCGAAGAACGCGCCCTACCGCGACTATTGCGACAAGGGCGGCCGGTTCGGGCCGCACAACACCAACCAGGAGATCCACAACCCGGCGATCCAGCAGCCCGGCAAGTACATGTACGTCGCCTGGTTCAACGCCGGCCTGCGGGTCTTCGACATCAGCGACCCGCGCCAGCCGGTCGAGGTCGCCTATTTCATCCCGCCGGAGCGGCCGGAGCTCAAGGAGCAGGGCGGCATGCACGGCTCGCCGATCAACTGGAGCGAGGAGGTCGCGGTCGATGCCCGCGGCAACATCTACCTCAACGAGGACAAATGGGGCACCTTCGTGCTGCGTCTCGACTTGCCGAATAAGAAATAGGACGGCGCTTCACCTCTCCGGCTCCGGCGGAAACGATCGGTTTCCCTGGAGCCGGTGTCGTGGCGGTACGCGGTAAGCCGACAATCCGCGCCAGTTGCGCGTCAGGTTGATCAACCTGACTGCGGCACGCGGCCCCAGCGCACGGTTCAACGCTGCGACCGAGTAGGATTTGATGCGGACGATCAGCGGAATCGGCGGCGGCTCGCGCCGGTGCTTGATCTGAATGCGGCGGAACTCCTCGAGGAGCAACAGTGTCGTGCCCGGCGCCGTGCTGACGCCGCCGGTACGGAACGCCGCCACCGTTCCGATCGGCAGGTGCCGGAGGCTTGCGAGGTCGGCGTTGCGCGCGATCAACTCATAATCGGCGGCGAGCGGAAAGCCGACGTCGAACCGCGCCTCGCCGTCGAAGAGCCGTCGGTGATGAAAGAACCCCTGGTGCGGGACACCGATCCCGCCGCCGGCGTGCAGCGACCGCAGGAGGTCAACTTCGGAATAGGCGGCGACCCGGCTGACGGCGCCGGCGGCGTCGATCAGTGCGACGTCGCCGTAGGCGATCGTCGCCTTGGTGTCGCGGAGGACCGTAACGGCACGCGCCAGCACGGTCCGATCCCACAGGAAATCGTCGGCGCCGAGGAAAATGATCCATGTCCCTCCGGCCAGAAGGAGTGCCTTGTTCCAGGCATCGGCGATGCCGCCGTCCGGCGCGCTTCGCCAGATCACTCGCGGATCATCGAGGTTTCTCAGATAGCGGATCGTCGCGTCGGCCGAGCCACCGTCGGCAATCACCACCTCGAGATCGGTGAAACTCTGTCCGAGGACGCTGTCGATCGCCGTCGGCAAGGCCCTGGCGTCGTTGAGGCAGGCGATGACGATCGAAAAGAATGGCATCTCACCGCCCCCTGGAACCCAGAGGCGAACAGGCGATCCGCGGCGTGGTTCCGATCCGGGGGAAACGACGCTCGGCGGTGACAACCCGCGTCGCCTATTGGGCCGCCCAAGGCATGATCGGCACCGTGCTGATCGAGTTGGCTGGCGAGCCGTTGATGATCTTCGAGCTGACCGCGAGATAGACCAGCGTATTGTGCTTCTTGTCGATCAAGCGATAGATGCGGGTGGCCTTGAAGAAGATGCTGGTCTTTTCGCTGAACGCCTCCTCGCGGTCCGGCAGCTTCGTCACTTCGACGCTGATCGGCCCGACCTGGCGGCAGGCGACGGAGAAGTTCGACGGGTCCTCGTTGAGGCCGAAGGGCTGGCCCCAGCCGCCCTTGCGCGCCTGCGAGATATGACAGGCCACGCCCGAGACCTTGGGATCCTCGAAGTCGCTGACGCAGACCTTGTCGTTCGGCGACAGCAGGTTGAAGGTCGTGCTGACGCAACCGAGATCGTCGGCTTTGGCCGGGGAAAGAGGCACCAGGAACAGCAGAAAGACGAAGGGCCAGAGCTTCACGTCGCGATCTCCCGGGGCGATGAGCGTCCACAACAGACGGACGACAACGCCGGACGATAGCGTTTCGTCCGGTTTCCGTCGCGCTCGTCGGCCGGGGTGCCCCGCCGAGGGTGGGATCAGACGACGAAGAGCGACCCTGCCGCCACCGCCGCCATCGTCACCAGAATCGCCAACTGAATGAGCATTCGAGCGTTCCCCCTGTCAGAAAGGCGCAGCCTTTGGCCGAACCAAGGCAAGATTGAGTCCGGACGGGGGCGATCCGGAGGCGAACCGTCTCAGCATGTCGCATGACGGACACGCGCCGGGTCAATTAGGATGAAAGAGCGCGTCGGGAGAAAATCATGAAATCACTGCTTGCAAGCTGGCAGCTCTGGGCCCTGCTGTCGGCGTCCTTTGCCGCGCTTACCGCGATCTTCGCCAAGGTCGGCGTCGAGAACGTCGATTCCGATTTTGCCACCTTCGTTCGCACGATCGTCATCCTGCTGGCGCTTGCCGCCATCCTCGCGGCGACCGGCAAGTTCCAGGCGCCGGGCTTGGTGTCGGCACGGACGTATTTCTTCCTCGTGCTTTCGGGACTGGCGACCGGTGCTTCCTGGATCTGCTATTTCCGCGCCCTGAAGCTCGGCGATGCGGCGCGCGTCGCGCCGATCGACAAGCTGAGCGTCGTGCTCGTCGCCGTGTTCGCGGTCGTCTTCCTCGGCGAGCGTCTATCGGGCCCGAACTGGCTCGGCATCGTCTTCATCGGTGCCGGCGCGGTGCTGGTCGCCTACAAGGCTTGATCGTCGGCGAACGTCCGCAGCGCCGTCGTCAGCTGCTCGAGGCCAGCGCCCGGCAGGCCGAAGCGCAGCCAGGTCGCGTGCTCCGCGAATTCGCGGACGAGGATGCCGCGGCGGCCTAGATGCTCCGCAAGCGCCGCCGCATGCGGCGGCGCGACGAGACGAAACAAAGCGCAGCCGCCGATGATCTCGAGCCCGGCCTGGCGCAGCGTCGCGTCGAGCGCTGCCGCCTGCCGTGCAAGATCGCGCCGGGTCGTCGCGATCCAGGCGTCGTCTGCCAGCGCCCTCTCGCCGATCGCCAGCGCCGGGCCGCTCACCGGCCAGGGACCGAGGGCGCTGCGGAAGTCCTCGGCGAGCCCCGGCTGCGCCAGAGCGAAGCCCAGGCGGACCCCGGCGAGGCCGAAGAATTTACCGAAGGAGCGAAGCACGAGGAGGCCAGGCGCGCCGGCCG
>JAQGID010000457.1 GCA_028291405.1 Rhodospirillales bacterium
GGACCGAGGGCGCTGCGGAAGTCCTCGGCGAGCCCCGGCTGCGCCAGAGCGAAGCCCAGGCGGACCCCGGCGAGGCCGAAGAATTTACCGAAGGAGCGAAGCACGAGGAGGCCAGGCGCGCCGGCCGCGGGCGAGACGCTGGCCGACGGATCGCAGTCGGCAAAGGCCTCGTCGACGATCAGCATGCCGCCGCGCCGCGCCAGCGTCTCCGCCAGCGCCAGCAGCCGGTCGGGGGCGATCACCCTGCCGTCCGGATTGTTCGGATTGGCGAGGACGACGATCCTGCCGTCCGGCGGCACGGCATCGATGCCGGCGATCACGGTGACAGGCCGTCCGGCGTCACGCCAGCAGCGACTCAGCTCGCCGTAGGTCGGGCCGATCACGCTGACGCTCCCGGCCGGCAGCAGGCGCGGCAGCAGCTGGATCAGCGCCTGGCTGCCGGCGGCGCTGACGATGCACTCGATGTCGCGGACGCCGTAATGCGCCGCCGCGGCACGGCGCAACGTGGCATCGGAGCCGGGCAGGCGAAACCAACACGCCTCGGGCACGACGCCTACCGGATAAGGCACCGGATTGATGCCGGTCGAGAGATCGAGAAAATCCCGGCGTCCGAACCGGGCCTCTGCCGCGGCGAGGTCGCCGCCGTGCGGCTCCGTCGGCGGAAGCAGGGCCAAGCTATTCCGTCGGCCGCAGATCGAGGCGGGCGAAGAGGGCGAGATCCTTCTCATGGTCGGGGTTGCCGGTGGTCAGCAGCCGCTCGCCGTAAAAGATCGAGTTGGCGCCGGCGTGGAAGCACAGCGCCTGCGCCTCGTCGCTGAGCGCCTGGCGGCCGGCCGAGAGGCGGACGACGGCGCGCGGCATGGTGATGCGGGCGGCCGCGATGGTCCGCACGAACTCGAAGCTGTCGAGCACCTTGCCGTCGCCGAGCGGCGTCCCGGCAATCGGCACCAGCATGTTGATCGGCACGCTCTCGGGATGAGGATCGAGGTTGGCGAGCGTCTCCAGCATGCCGGCGCGGTCCTCGCGGCTCTCGCCCATGCCGATGATACCGCCCGAGCAGACCTTGATGCCGGCCTCCTGGACCGTGCCGATCGTATCGAGCCGATCCTGGTACGAGCGCGTCGTGATGATCTCGCTGTAGTATTCCGGCGAGGTGTCGACATTGTGGTTGTAGTAGTCGAGCCCGGCCGCCTTGAGCTGCGCCGCCTGGTCGGCAGTCAGCATGCCGAGCGTCATGCAGGTCTCGAGCCCGAGCGCGCGCACCTCGTGGACGATCGCGGCGATGCGCGGCACGTCGCGGTCCTTGAGCTCGCGCCAAGCCGCGCCCATGCAGAAGCGCTGCGCCCCCGCGGCCTTGGCGGCGACCGCGGCGGCGCGGATCTCGTCGCGCTCGAGCAGCCGCTCGGCGTCGAGGCCAGTCTCGTAATGGACGCTCTGCGAGCAGTATTTGCAGTCCTCGGGACAGCCGCCGGTCTTGATGTTGAGGAGGGTGCTGAGCTGCACCCGGTCGGGGTCGAAATGCCGGCGGTGCGTCTCGTGCGCGCGGTGCAGCAGCGCGTTGAAGGGCAGGGCGAAGAGCGCGAGAATCTCGTCGCGCGTCCAATCCGAGCGGATCTCTCGCGCCGTCTCCGATCGCTGCACGGTCATGATGGTCATCTGCTCTCTCTCACGAAAATTTCGGCCGCCTCTTCGATCGCATCATAGGCGCTGTCGAGTTCCGCCGCGCTGGTGCAATAAGGCGGCAGGATATAGATCACCGGCCCGAGCGGCCGCAGCAGCAGCCCGCGGTCGAGGAAGAACCGCTGGAGATCCCGGTTCGCCGTCCCGCCATAACCGTGGCCCTCGCCGCGCAGATTAACCGCGGCGATCGTCCCGGTGCAACGCACCTCGATGAATTCCGGCCGCGTGCCCAGCTGCGCGAGGCGCCGGCGGTGGACGCCCTCGATCATTGCGAGCCGGGCCGTCGTCTCGGGCGTCTCGAGCAGATCGAAGGAGGCATTCGCAGCGGCGCAGCCGAGCGGGTTGGCGGTGAAGGAATGGCCGTGCGCGAAGGCCTTGGCGAAGCCGGGATCGAGAAACGCCTCGTAGATCGCCGGGCTGCAGACCGTCGCCGAGAGCGGCAGGAACCCGCCGGTCAGGCCCTTCGAGAGGCAGATGAGATCGGGGGTGACGCCGGATTTGACGCAGGCGAAGCTGGCGCCGGTACGCCCGAAGCCGGTCATCACCTCGTCGAAGATCAGCAGGACGCCGGCGGCGTCGAGCCGCTCGCGAAGCGCGCGGAGGAATTCCGGCCGGCACATCCGCATGCCGGCGGCGCCCTGGACCAGCGGCTCGACGATCAGCGCCGCGGTTTCCTGGCCGAACCGGTTCAGCCAGGCATCGAGCCGCGCCAGCGCCGCCGCTTCCTTGGCTTCCACCTCGGGATCGCCATCGCAGGTCGCCGGGTAGGGCAAATGCTCGACATGGATCAACAAATCGCGGAACGGCTCGTAGAACCCCGACGTGGATCCTGCCGCCATCGCCCCGAAGGTGTCGCCGTGATAGCCGCCTTCGAAGGCGAGGAAGCGGTTCCGCTGCTTCTCGCCGCGGTTGCGCCAGTATTGATAGGCGAGCTTCAGCGCGACCTCGACGCTGGTCGAGCCGTCGTCCGAGAAGAAGACCCGGTCGAGACCGTCCGGCAGCGCCTGCGCCAGCCGTGTCGCCAGGCGCACCGCCGGCTCATGGGTGAAGCCGGCGAAGATGACCTGCTCGAGCTGCGCCGCCTGCTGCGCCACCGCGGCGGCGATCACCGGATGCGCATGGCCGTGCAGCGTCACCCACCACGACGAGATCAGGTCGAGATAGCGCCTGCCGTCGATATCCGTCAGCCAGGATCCGCTGCCGCTGCCGATCGCGATCGGATCCGGCGCCGTCGCGGCCTGGGTGAAGGGGTGCCAGAGGTGGAGCTTATCCAGAGCTATCAGTTCTGCGGCACTCCCCCTCACCCAGCTCCGGGTAAGGCTCGGCTCCGCCTCGCCAACCCTGCGCAACCCTCTCCCCCTCGCGGGGGCGAGGGAAGGATTACCGTTCTCGCCCGCTTCCCGTTCGAACCCCCGCCCCCGAATGCGGGAGAGGGCAGGGTGAGGGGGTGGTGGCGGGATGAGACTCGCCAGTTCCGCAATCGCCGCCTCGTCGACCCTATCGACCCAGGGCAGTTCCGCAATGACCTCGACGTCGCCATGCGCCTCGATAGCGGTCTTGTTGCCGGCATTCGGCGCGCCATTGAGCACGACTCCCAAAATTGTCAGCCCACGAGCGCGCAGCGCGTCGATACTCAGCAGTGTGTGGTTGATCGTCCCGAGCCCGCTGCGCGCCACCAGGACCACCGGACAGCCGAGCTGCGCGATGAGGTCGATTATCAGGTGCCGTTCATCGAGCGGCACGAGCAGCCCGCCGGCGCCCTCGACGACGACGCCGCGCTCGCTCGCCGGCAGCTCGAAGGCCGCGAGATCGACCCTGCCGCCCTCCAGCGCTGCCGCCGCGGCCGGTGACAGCGGCGCCTGGAATTCATAGGTGCTGGCATGCACCCGCTCCGCCGCGATCCCGGTAAGGTGCCGCACCGTCGCCGCGTCCCCCGACTCGTCGGCGAGCCCGGTCTGGACCGGCTTCCAGTAATCCATGCCCCAGGCGCGGACGAGGCAGGCGGCGACCAGCGTCTTGCCGATGCCGGTGTCGGTGCCGGTGACGAAGACGCTTGTCACGAGGCGACCGCGGCGGCGGTCAGCGCCGTCATCGCGGCGACGAGCCGGTCGATTTCCGCGTCCTCATGCACGGCGCTGAGCGCGAAGCGGATGCGGCTGGTGCCCTCCGGCACGGTCGGCGGCCGGATCGCGATCCCGAGCAGCCCTTCCGCCTCGAGCGCCCGGCTGAGCCGCAGCGTCGCCGCCTCGCCGCCGATCAGCGCCGGGATGATCTGCGTCGTCGATTTTCCCGTGTCGATCCCGGCGGCACGGAACCCGGCGCGCACCCGATCGCCGGCGGCGGCGAGACGGGTGCGCTCCATGCCGAGCGTGGGCAGCAGATCGAGCGCCGCGTCGATCGCGCCGAGCACCGGCGGCGGCAGCGCGGTCGAATAGACGAAGCCGCCGCAGCGGTTGACGAGATAGTCGCGCAGCGGCCGCGAGCAGGCGACATAGGCGCCGAGACTGCCGAGCGCCTTGCTGAACGTCCCCATGATCATCGGGACCTGCCCCGGCGCCTCGTCGGAGAGGCCGAGGCCGCGCGGCCCCAGCACGCCGGTCGCATGCGCCTCGTCGAGATAGAGGAAGGCGCCGAACATCTCCGCCAGGCCGGCGAGCGCCGCGACGTCGGCGCGGTCGCCGTCCATGCTGAAGACGCTCTCGGTGACGATGAACCGGACCGCGCGCCGCGGCGCCGCCTCGCGCAGCAGGTCTTCGAGATGCCCGAGATCGTTGTGGCGGAAACGGATCGGGCGGATCCCGGCGGCTCTACAGCCGACGACGAGGCTGTTGTGGATCAGCTCGTCGGTGAAGACGAGCGCCTCCTGGCCCAGCAGATCCTTGTGGCAGAGCGCCGGCAGGATCGTCGCATTCGCCTGGTAGCCGGAGGTCAGGATCAGCGCCGCCTCGGTCCCCTTGAGCGCCGCCAGCTTGGCCTCGATCGCCTCGTGCAGCGCGAGCGTGCCGCAGACGAGCCGCGAGGCACGCGCCCCGACGCCCCAGACGCGGCCGTATTCGGCGGCGCGCTCGATCAGCAGCGGATGCGACGACAGGCCGAGATAGTCGTTCGACGAGAAATCGACGACGTCGCGGCCGTTGCGCCGCAGCCGGCCGCGGCCGGCGGGCGTCACCGCCGTCAGCTCGCGCAAGCGATCGGCCGCCCGCCTTGCCGCGTTGTAGCGCTCGAAGAGCGCGTCAAAGCGCGGCATTGCGGCTCTCCCGCCGGACCATGGTGCGCGCGTTCGACATGGCGGCTCGCATAGGCGCAGCCCCAGGGCGAGTCAACGATTTTCACGGCTTTGCACGTCGCCGCGGTTCCGATGCCACCCGCGAGGGTTACGCCAGCGTTGTTAACACCGCGGGGAGCACCGGCTATGATCTGCCGCTCGGTTTGCCGGCTCAGTCGAGGGAAACGCCATGAAGCTCCAGGATTCGAAGCTGTTCCGCCAGCAATGCTATGTCGACGGCGCCTGGGTCGATGCCGACGAGCGCGGCACGATCGCCGTCGAGAACCCGGCGAACGGCGAGCGGCTCGGCATCGTGCCCAGGATGGGCGCCGCCGAGACCCGCCGCGCCATCGCCGCCGCCGAGCAGGCGCTGCCGTCCTGGCGCGCCAAGACCGCCAAGGAACGCGCGGTCATCCTGCGCAGATGGTTCGAGCTGATGATGGCGAACCAGGAGGATCTGGCACAGCTGATGACCGCCGAGCAGGGCAAGCCGCTCAGCGAATCGCGCGGCGAGATCGCCTATGCCGCCTCCTTCATCGAATGGTTCGCCGAGGAGGGCAAGCGGATCTACGGCGACACGATTCCGGCGCATGGCGCCGACAAACGGATCATCGTCCTCAAGCAGCCGATCGGCGTCTGCGCCGCGATCACGCCGTGGAATTTCCCGGCTGCCATGATCACCCGCAAGGCCGGGCCGGCACTCGCTTCGGGCTGCACGATGGTGCTGAAGCCGGCGAGCCAGACGCCGTTCTCGGCGCTGGCCCTCTGCGAGCTGGCGGAACGCGCCGGCGTGCCGAAGGGCGTCTTCTCCTGCGTCACCGGCGCCGCCGGGGCGATCGGCGGCGAGATGACCGCGAACTCCGGGGTCCGCAAGCTCAGCTTCACCGGCTCGACCGAGATCGGCAAGCTGCTGATGGCGCAATGCGCCGCGACCGTGAAGAAGACCTCGATGGAGCTCGGCGGCAACGCACCCTTCGTCGTCTTCGACGACGCCGACCTCGACATGGCGGTCAAGGGCGCGATCGCCTCGAAATACCGCAATGCCGGCCAGACCTGCGTCTGCGCCAACCGCATCCTGGTGCAGGATCGCGTCTATGACGAATTCGCCAAGAAGCTGACGGCGGCGGTCGCGGCGATGAAGGTCGGCGACGGCACCGAGGACGGTGTCGCGATCGGCCCGCTGATCGACGGCAAGGCGATCGACAAGGTCGAGACGCATATCGCCGACGCGCTGGCGAAGGGCGCCCGCACGATCCTCGGCGGCAAGCGCCACGTGCGCGGCGGCAATTTCTTCGAGCCGACGATCCTCGCCGACGTCACCGACAAGATGCTGATCGCCCGCGAGGAGACATTCGGCCCGGTCGCGCCGCTGTTCCGCTTCAAGAGCGACGACGATGCTGTCCGTATGGCGAACGACACCGAGTTCGGCCTCGCTGCCTATTTCTACAGCCGCGACATCGGCCGGATCTTCCGCGTCGCCGAGGCTCTCGAATACGGCATCGTCGGCATCAACGAAGGCATCATCTCGACCGAGATCGCGCCCTTCGGCGGCGTCAAGGAAAGCGGCATCGGCCGCGAAGGCTCGAAATACGGTATCGAGGACTATCTCGAGATCAAGTATCTCTGCCTGGGCGGGATCGACCGCTAGGCGAGCCGGGGCCTCAATATGCCACGGTGAAGCGCTGCTTCACGTGCTTCGGCTGCTCCAGCTCGTCGAGGACGGCGATCGCGTAGTCCTCCATCGAGATATGGCTCTTGCCCGCGGCATCGGTCAGCAGACGATCGCCGCCGACGCGGTACTTGCCGGTGCGTTCGCCCGGCGCCAGCTCGGCGGCCGGCGAGAGGAAGGTCCAGTCGAGGTCCTGCACCTTGCGCAGATCCTCCAGGAACACTTGGCCGGGGACGGCTTCGACCTTGTAGGCCTCCGGGAAATCCGGCGAATCGAGCAGGCTCCGCCCGGGCGCGGTCTCGAGGCTCGCCGCGCCGCCGACGACGAAGAGCCGCTTCACCCCGGCGGCGCGCACCGCGTCGATCAGCGGCTGCGCCTTGAGGATCTGGAACTTTGCGGCGCTCACGACCCAATCATGGCCGCGCAACGTCGGCGCCAGCTCTTGCGGGTTCGTCGCGTCGGCCTTGACCAGCGTCACGCCCTGCGGCGCGCCCGCTTTGTCTGGGTTTCGGACGATTCCGGTCACCGAATGGCCGCGGCGAAGCGCTTCTGCCGCGATGCGCGACCCGGCGCGACCGGTGGCGCCGATAATGGCGATCTTCATGGCTGTTTCTCCTGAAGTCGGGCTCGTGTTGCAAAAATTGCATGCCAGGTTACTGTTGGTAACTAGATCGATGATTCGATCCCATGTGAAGAACGCATCTTCACCTGCCCAAGTGACATGGAGGTAACCGTGGTGATGGAGCCTGCGGTGCGGACGGTCGCGCCGCGACGACAGCAGAGCTACGTCTGTCCGGTCCGCGACGTGCTCGACCGGGTCGGCGACGCCTGGAGCTTCTTGATCGTGATGCGGCTGGAGCACGGGATGCGGCGCTTCAACCAGCTGAAGCGCGAGGTCGACGGCATCTCGCAGCGCATGCTCACCGTCACGCTGCGCAATCTCGAGCGCGACGGCTTCGTCGCGCGCCGCGTCGTCCCGAGCACGCCGCCGCAGGTCGAGTATTCGCTGACGCCGCTCGGCGAGTCGCTGTCGGCCGCGGTCATGGTTCTCGCGGACTGGGCCAAGGGCCATCACGGCGAGGTGCAGGAGGCTCGCCGGGCATACGACAACGTGACGGTGGGGATTTAGATCGCGGCGGACGCGGCGATCGTACAAATTGCGCAACGAGCCGGACAGCGGCGGAAATCGAGGCGGGCAAGCAAATGGCGAAATACGACTATGACATGTTCACGATCGGCGCCGGCTCGGGCGGCGTCGCGGCGTCGCGGCGCGCCGGCTCCTACGGCGCGCGCATCGCGATCTGCGAGGAGAGCCGTGTCGGCGGAACCTGCGTTATCCGCGGCTGCGTCCCGAAGAAGCTGCTCGTCCACGGCGCGCAATTCGCCGATGCCTTCGCCGATTCGGTTGGCTTCGGCTGGGCGCCGCATATGCCGGCGTTCGACTGGGCGAAGCTGATCGCCAACAAGGACACCGAAATCGACCGGCTGAACGCCATTTACAAGAAGCTGCTGTCGGATGCCGGCGTCGCCTTGTTCGAGGCGCATGGGCGGATCATCGACGCCCATACCGTCGAGGTTGCCGGAAAGCGCTATACCGCGGCGAATATCCTGATCGCGACGGGATCGCATCCGACGGTGCCGGCGATCCCCGGCATCGAGCATGCGATCACCTCGAACGAGGCGCTCCAGCTTCCGAGCCTGCCGCGCAAGCTGATCATCGTCGGCGGCGGGTATATCGCAGTCGAGTTCGCGGGCATCTTCGCCTCGCTCGGCACCGAGGTCGTCGAGGTGATCCGCGGCGACGATCTCCTCGGCGGCTTCGACGACGACGTCCGCGTCGCCCTTGCCATGGAGATGCGCGGCCGCGGCGTCGAGATCCGGACGCGCACCAACATCGCCAGGATCGACAAATACCCGCATGGCATCACGGCGACGACGACGCAGGGCGAGGAGATCTCGGCCGACGCGATCATGTACGCCACCGGTCGGCGGCCGAACACGCGCAACCTCGGCCTCGACGAGGTCGGGGTGCAGCTCGACGCCAACGGCGCCGTCGTCGTCGACGAGGGTTCGCGGACCACCGTCGAGGGGATCTACGCCGTCGGCGATGTCACCAACATGCTCAACCTGACGCCGGTCGCGATCGCCGAGGGCCGCGCCCTGGCCGAGACGCTGTTCAACGACAATCCGATGATCGTCGACCACGAGACCGTGCCGACCGCCATCTTCAGCCAGCCGCCCTGCGCCACCGTCGGCCTCACCGAAAGCGCCGCGCGCAAGAAATACGGCGCGATCGACGTCTACCGCACGCGCTTCAAGCCGATGAAGAACCTGCTCGCCGGTCGTGACGAGCGGACGATGATGAAGCTGGTCGTCGACCGGGCGAGCGACCGCGTGCTCGGCTGCCACATGGTCGGCGCCGACGCGCCGGAGATCATCCAGGGGCTCGCGATCGCGCTCAAATGCGGGGCGACCAAGACGCAATTCGACCAAACGATCGGCATCCATCCCAGCGCCGCCGAGGAATTTGTGACGCTGCGCGAGAAGGTGCCGGAGCCGAAAGCCGCCGCCGCCGAATGACCGGCGGTTGACGCGCCGCCCGCGGCGGGCGAGCATGCAACGATAAAACCGGGAGGAAGACCATGAAACTGTGCTGGTTTCATTTGATGCCGTATACCCAGCTGCCCGAGGATTTCCGGGAGAAGCACAATTCCGTCTGGGTCGACATCGACCGCAAGCTCTTCGATCCCGCCATCGCGCACACGCTCTACAACGAGTTCATGGACGAGCTCGAATACGCGGCCGAGGTCGGCTTCGACGCGATCTGCGTCAACGAGCATCACTCGAACGGCTACGGTATGATGCCGTCGCCCAATCTGATTGCCGCGACGCTGGCGCGCCGCACCTCGGACGCCGCGATCTGCGTCATGGGCAACTCGCTCGCCCTCTACAACCCGCCGACCCGCGTCGCCGAGGAGATGGCGATGCTCGACTGCATCTCCGGCGGCCGGCTGATCGCCGGCTTCCCGGTCGGGACGCCGATGGACACCTGCTTCGCCTATAGCCAGAACCCGAGCCTGCTGCGGGACCGCTATTACGAGGCGCACGACCTGGTGATCGAGGCCTGGACAAAGCCGGAGCCGTTCTCGTTCAACGGGCGCTACAACCAGATGCGCTACGTCAACGTCTGGCCGCAGCCGATCCAGAAGCCGCACCCGCCGATCTGGATTCCGGGCGGCGGCTCGGTCGAGACCTGGCAGTGGTGCGCCAAGATGGACTACGTCTACGCTTATCTGTCGTATTTTGGCTACCAGATGGGGCGCGACACGATGCGCGGCTTCTGGACCGAGATGGACCGGCTGGGCAAGGACCGCAACCCGTACCGCGCCGGCTTCCTGCAGTTCGTCGGCATCGCCGACTCCAAGGAGGAGGCGCTGCGCCTCTACAAGGAGCCGGCCGAGTATTTCTTCGGTCGCTGCCTGCACGTCGACCCGCGATACGGCAACCCGCCGGGCTATGTCACCGAGGCGACGATCCGCGCGAAGGCGGTCTCGCAGATCGGTTCCGCCAGCTCGCGCGCAGCGCGCAGCGCCGTCACCTGGGACGAGATCATCGACAAAGGCTACGTCATCGTCGGCACCGCCGACGAGGTCGCCGACAAGCTGCGCGAGGTAGCACTCGACCTCAACGTCGGCCATTTCATGCTGCTGCTGCAATACGGCAACATGCGCAAGGACCTCGCGATGCACAACACGAAGCTTTTCGCCGAGCGCGTCGCGCCGCAGATCCGCGGCCTGTTCGACGACCAATGGGAGGACCGCTGGTGGCCGAAGCCGCTGCCGAAGCCGTCGCGCGCGGTCCCCGGAACCGGCCTGCGCGAGGCCGCGGAATGAGCGGAGTCTCCGAACGAACCGTTGGGATCAACGGCCACGATTGCCGGATCTGGGAAAAGGGGGCGGGGGAACCACTTTTCTACCTCGCCGGCTTCGGCGGACTGCCGCGCTGGACGCCGTTTCTTGAACGGCTCTCGGCGCATCGCCACGTCATCGCGCCCTCGCTGCCTGGCTTTCCGGGTAGTGCCGGCCACGTTGAGCTCGACACGCTGCTCGACTGGATCGCGGCGACGCTCGATCTGCTGGATGCCGCCGGCCTCAAAAGCGGCGATCTCGTCGGCGCTTCGGTCGGCGGGGCCCTTGCGGCGGAAATCGCCGCGATGTCGCCGGCATCGGTCCGTCGCCTCGCGCTGATCGCGCCCCTCGGCCTCTACGACCCCGCCGCCAAGCCCGCCGATCTCTGGGCGCAGACGCCGGTGACGCAGCCGGCACTGCTCTGCGCCGATCCCGAGACCTACAAGGCCCATATCGCGCCGCCCGAGGGCGCCGATGCCGGCGAGTGGGGCATTCTGATGACCCGCGCCAACGAGGCGGCGGCACGGCTGCTCTGGCCGCTCTGCGACACGCGGCTCGTCCGCCGCCTGCACCGCATCCGCGCCGAGACGCTGCTAGTCTGGGGCGAGGCCGACCGGGTGCTGGCGCCGAGCTACGCGCAGCGCTTTGCCGATGGGATCAGCGGCAAGAGCCGCATCGAGATCATCCCCGGCGCCGGCCACCTTGCCGATCTCGACGCGCCCGGCGCCGTCGCGGAAGAGGTGCTCGCGGCGCTCGCCTGATCGTCGCCGTCGCGTCGGCCGGGTCGCCGCATGGACGGCGTCAAACCCGCTAATTTCGCAACGAAAGTCGGCAACCAAAGTCGTTGTCAGGACTGCGAGGCCATTCTACGCTCTGCAGAATATCGCTCGTGCGATCTTGCCAGTTACTCGGATCTTTCCGCGCAGATGCGGTTTGGGCGAATGCCCGGCGCGGTTCTGATCCGACGAACGTTGCCGCGGCCACTCGACGCAATATCGTGAAACGATAGTCGGCGGACAAGCACGTTCGACCCGGCAACCGACGCATCGCGAAAGGAAAGCAGGCATGCCATAGGAGAGCTTGAAACCGGCGCTGCGCTTGGCGTTGCGTTTGCACGAGATCAGCAACAAGAGCCCTTATAGCCTGCTCTTTGCTGCCAAGGGGAAGAGCGGCGCCAGCTTCGGGTTCATGCAAGGCGATCTGGCGGCACGCCAGCCGGTGGTGACCAGTACCTTCCGGAAGGCGCTCGCCGCCGCCGGGATGCCGGCGGCCGACATCGCCGCGCTTCAGAAACGTCTCTCGGTCCACCTCGTTGCGAACCCGCTCAGCCCGGCCGAGACGAGCGCGGTCAATGCCGCCCTGCTGGCCAGCCGCGAGCGGGTCGATGCGATGGATGAGGCGATCCTGACGACGGTCTACGCTGGCCTCGACCGGTGCGTCGCCGCGGCGGCCTCGGCACATCGCACGATCTCGCCGGACGCCCTCCTCTACATGGCGCTGTGGATCAACATGAGCGGCCCGCGCACCAAGCTGCTGACCTGGCTGCGGGGCGGCGATCCGGCCCTCCGCAAACCGGTGCCGCCGGCACAGGAGACAATCGGAACGGATGACGTCGAGGTCTATCTGCAGGCGACCGACTACTATGTCGAGAACCCGATTAATTTCCACCATATGGTCCAGTGCGCCACGGCCGGCGAGGTGATGCTGGACCATATGGTGGCAACTGCCGCCCAGCCGGCGGACGTCGCCGGCGTGGCTTGATCGGACAGCACTGCTGAACGCCGCTCTCGCGCAGCCCGAGCCCTGCCGGGAGCGATTGCGAGAAGGTCGGGACGAAGCTGGGTCAGCGGATCGCCAGGTTGAAGGGCTCGATCTGCTCGGGTTTGCCGCCCGCAAGCCGGGGAGCCGCCGCCGCCAGCATCTCGTGTGGGAAGCCGAGCGGAACGGCGCTAGCCGCGTCCAGCCGGGCGATCTGCTCGGTCGTCAGGACGAGTTCCCCGGCGGCGAGATTGTCGGCGAGCTGCGCCGGCGTTCTGGGACCTAGGATCGGGAGGACGCCGCGGCTCATGACCCAGGCGATCGCGACCTGCCCGGGTGTCGCCCCGGTCTCCTCGGCAATGGACAGCACTTCGTCCATCACGGCCACTTTCCGGGCGTCGGTCTCGCCGTGGATCAAGCGGCCGAGCCCTTCGGCGCGGCCGGTCTCGCCGCGGCGGTACTTGCCGGTGAGCAGGCCACCGCCGAGCGGCGACCATCCGACCGTGCCGAGGCCGAATCCTGTCGCCATGGGTAGAAGCTCGCGATCGGGCGTGCGCTCGACGAGGCTGTACTCGATCTGGAGGGCGGAGATCGGCGTCGCGCCGCGCAGCTCGGCCAACGTCGCCGCGGTAGCGACGCGCCAGGCCGGAAAGTCGGAGAGGCCGGCGTAGATGATTTTTCCGGCGCGGGCGAGATCGTCGAGCCCGCGCACGATCTCGTCGACCGGCGTTACCCCGTCCGGCATATGGACCCACAGGAGGTCGATGCGGTCGCTGCGCAACCGCTTCAGGCTTGCCTCGACCGATTGGATCATGATTTTGCGATTGTTGCCCACGGCCTGCAGCCCGCCGCCACGCGCGGCGGCCAAGGTGAACTTGGTCGCCAGCACGATCTCGTCCCGTCCCGTGCCGATGAACTCGCCGAGCAGGCTCTCCGACTGGCCGAATTGATAGCTGTCCGCGGTGTCGATGAAGTCGCCGCCGGCGGCGCGGTAGGCGTCGTATATGGCGCGCGCCTCCTCGCGCTCCGAGCCGTAGCCCCAGCCCGTCCCGAAGTTGCCGGTGCCGAGCGCGAGGCTTGAGACGCGAAGGCCTGTACGACCGAAGACGCGATAGCGCATGTGAGCAACCTCCAGGAGGGACGGCCGTTAATGATGACGGCCGTCATCGCCACGATTTGCTATCGATGGTGATCGTCATATATGCTGTCAAGACGAATTATGCGGAAGGAGCGGTCATGCGGGTGACGCGGGCGCAGGCGGCCGAGAACCACGAACGGATCATCGCCGCCGCGGCGCAGCTGTTTCGCGAGAAGGGCTTCGACGCCGTCGGGGTCGACGCGATCATGGACGCCGTCGGCCTGACGCATGGCGGCTTCTATCGCCACTTCCGATCGAAGGACGAACTCGCCGCCGCGGCGGTCGCGCGCGGCCTCGCCGTCAGCGCCGAGAAGCAGGCCAGCCATGAGTCCCTGGCGGATCTTGCGGCGGCCTATCTGTCGCCGGCGCATCGCGACGACCCCGGCGCCGGCTGCATGATCGCGGCGCTGGGCTGCGACATTGCGCGCCGGGGCCCGGCGGTGCGCCGTGGCCTGACGGACTACGTCCGCCGCCAAGTCGATCGCGTTGCAGAATGGGTCGGCGGAAGCAGCCCGGCGGTCCGGCGCGAGCAGGCGCTCGCGACGCTCTCGACGCTCGTCGGCGCCATGGTGCTCGCCCGCGCGGTCGACGATCGGGCGCTTTCGGACGAAATCCTCGCCGCGGGGCGGACCGCTTACAGCTAGGAGCCGCTGTCGGGAGCCGCTGCGGGTCGCTGCCTCAGGCGCCCGGCTCCTTCGAGTCCAGCCAATTGGCGTCCGGAGAAGTGATTTGCGGCAGTCCGGAGACGGTCATTTCCGACGTGCCCGGCACGCAGATCATGTTGACGGAGGCGACGCCGCTGAAGACGTTCTTCGACTCTCGATCGAAGTTCTTTGCGCTGAAGAGCAGCGGCGTGTGCCAGTAGAGGCGATAGTCGAGGCCGAGCAGATATTCGATGAGCGCCGGCGAAAGGGCGGCCTTGTCGTTCTCGACGTAGAGCTTCGGTTGAAAACGCGCGATGGTCCGAACGGCACCCGCCAAGACCTCGCGCTCCATGCCCTCGACGTCGATCTTGATAAAGTCGCAGCGCGGCAGCTCGAGACTGTCGAGCGCGACGACCGTCACCTGTTCGCCGCTGGTGAAGCCGCCGAGCGCGATGCCGCCATAGTTGCCGGGCACCGCATAGTCCGGCAGCGGCACCAGCACCGTCCCGGCAGCGCTGCCCACCGCCAGATGATAGGCGAAGACGTTGCTCAAGGCGTTGAGCGCGATGTTGCCGCACAGCATCTGGTAGATGACCCGCTGCGGCTCGAAGGCAAGAACCGCGCCCGCGGGCCCGACGATCTTGGCCAGAGAGATCGTATGCGCGCCGATATTGGCCCCCACGTCGAGCACGACCTGGCCGGGCGCCACGAGCTGGCGAAAGGCGGCGTTCTCGCCCTCGGAGAATTCGCCGTAGAGATGCAGCGAGCGCCCGACGTATTCGTCCGCGACATTGTACATCAGCGGGCCATGGCGGCAGCGTTTGACACGAATGTGCTGTTCGGCGAGCAGCGGCGGTTTTGTCATGGCAGCCTCGTTGCGGGCGGAGCGCTCGAAGGGAATTTCTGGACCGTCATGCTTAAGAATGCGTTATGCGGCCATCGGGTCGACCCAGGCTTTGCCGTCGCCCTCGCGTCCGGCCCTGGACCCGCGAACCGGCCCCGCTGGAATTCCAGGTGGAAACCCGCTATCTGAGAGAGGCGCGGCGCATCGCTGGCGTCGCGGGTGAGGAGCAAATGGTCAAGCAGTGGGCGCCCGATACCTGGCGGGCGAAGCCGATCAAGCAGGCGCCGGACTATCCCGAGGCCGCGGCGGTGGCATCGGTCGAGGCGGTGCTGCGCAATTATCCACCACTCGTCTTCGCCGGCGAGGCGCGTCGGCTGAAAGGGTTGCTCGGCAAGGTTGCCGAAGGCCGCGCGTTTCTGCTGCAGGGCGGCGATTGCGCCGAGAGCTTCGCCGAGTTCCACCCCAACAACATCCGCGACACCTTCCGGGTGCTGCTGCAGATGGCGGTGGTGCTGACCTTCGGCGCCGCCTGCCCGGTGGTCAAGGTCGGCCGCCTCGCCGGCCAGTTCGCCAAGCCGCGCTCGTCCGACGCCGAGACGCAGAACGGCGTCACATTGCCGGCCTATCGCGGCGACATCATCAACGGCGCCGAGTTCACCCCCGAAGCGCGGCGTCCCGATCCGCAGCGCATGCTGCAGGCCTTCGGCCAATCGGCGGCGACGCTCAATTTGCTGCGCGCCTTCGCCCAGGGCGGCTACGCCGATCTGCATCGCGTCCACAGCTGGAACCAGGGGTTCGTCGCGAACTCGCCGCAGGGCGAGCATTACCGCGAGATCGCCGACCGGCTGTCCGAGACGCTCGACTTCATGGCAGCCTGCGGCCTCAACTCCGAGACGACGCCGGCGATCCGCGAGACCGAATTCTTCACCTCGCACGAGGCGCTGTTGCTCCCCTATGAGGAGGCGCTCACCCGCGTCGATTCGACGAGCGGCGACTGGTACGACGTCGCGGCGCACATGCTCTGGGTCGGCGACCGCACCCGCACCGCCGACGGCGCGCATGTCGAGTTCCTGCGCGGCATCAAGAACCCGCTCGGCATGAAATGCGGGCCGAGCCTCGATCCCGACGAGTTGATCCGCTTCATCGACATCCTCAACCCGGAGAACGAGGCGGGCCGTCTGACGCTGATCGTCCGGATGGGCGGCGACAAGGTGACGGCCAAGCTGCCGCCGCTGATCCGCGCCGTCCAGCGCGAGGGCCGCAAGGTCGTCTGGTGCTGCGATCCGATGCATGGCAACACGATCGTCTCCGGCAACGGCTACAAGACGCGGCCCTTCGACCGCATCCTCGCCGAGGTAAAAGGCTTCTTCGCGGTACACGAGGCCGAGGGCACCTATGCCGGCGGCGTCCATTTCGAGATGACCGGCCAGGACGTCACCGAATGCACCGGCGGCGCCCAGGCGATCACCGAGCAGAGCCTCGCCGACCGCTACCATACGCATTGCGACCCGCGGCTGAACGCCAGCCAGGCGCTCGAGCTCGCCTTCCTGATCGCCGATGCGCTGAAGAAGAAGCGGATGGCGAGTCTCGCCCAGGCCGAGCCGGCCTGGCGCGTCGGCGCCGCCGAATAGTCGGCGCAGGACGATGAACGACGCGGCGGGGACGACCGGCAGCGAGCGGCGGCCGCGTCCGGCCGACGTGCCGGCGCTTACCGACCAGTATTTCGCCAAAACCAAGGAGGTCGTGCGCCGCTTCGGCGATTGCCGCGTCACCTACGCGGTCTTTATGCGCCGCCCGGTGATCTGCACGCCGCGCCTCGCCGTCGAGTTCCTCGAGGCGATGGCCGCCGACCGCAACACCGAGTTTGCCGTCGAGCTGCTCTACCGCGAGGGCCAGTGGGTCGGGGCCGGCGAGCCGATGATGTACGTCTCGGGCTCGCTGCTCCATCTCGTCGAGCTCGAGACCCTGCTGCTGCAGAAGCTCGGCCCCGGCTGCGTTGCCGCCTACAACGCCTATGCAATGTGCGTCGACCTGCCGAAGGTTGCCTTCCTCGCAATGGACGCGCGGCACTGCGCCGGCAGCGAGATGGCCGAGATGATGGCCTATGCCGCCGCCGTCGGCTCGGAGGCGGCGCGGCGCGAGGCCGGCTCGATCGGCTTCATCGGCAATGCCACCGACGCGACGGCGCATTGGTTCGGCCGCGACAAGGGGCTCGGCACGATGCCGCACGCGCTGATCGGCTATGCCGGCTCGACGCTGCGCGCCGCCGAGATGTTCCACGAGACCTTCCCCGGCGAGCCGATGACGGTCCTCGCCGATTATTTCGGCCGCGAGATCACCGACAGCATCGCCGTCTGCCGCCGCTTTCCGGAGATGGCCGCGGCCGGACAGCTGTCGTTCCGTCTCGACACCCACGGCGGCCGTTATGTCGAGGGGCTCGACCTCGCGAAATCCTACGACGTGCTGGCGCAGCACGCTCCGAAGGCGATCCGCGGCTATCGCACCGAGGCCGAGCTGCGCACGCTGGTCGGCACCGGCGTCTCGGCCGCCGCCATCTGGCACCTGCGGCAGACGCTCGACGACGCCGGGTTCCCCAAGACCAAGATCGTCGCCAGCTCCGGCTTTGGCCCCGCGAAATGCCGCATGATGGCGGTCGCCGAGGCGCCGATCGACGTCGTCGGCACCGGCTCCTTCCTGCCCGAGATCTGGTCCGAGACCTACGCCACCGCCGACATCGTCGCCTACGACGACAAGCCGATGGTCAAGACCGGCCGCGAGTTCCTGCTGAAGAAGCGGTGAGGGGTGTCTGGCTTTTCGAGGCGATTGGCAACCATTTACCTCTTTCGTCATGGCCGGGCTTGACCCGGCCATCCACGTGGCTCAGCTGCTTCGCCGGAAGACGTGGATGCCCGGGTCGAGCCCGGGCATGACGGCTGCGTCAAGGTGAATGTTAGAATTATAACCTGGCAGGAAGTTGGAAATGCTTCCAGATCGTCCTGATGTGCTGACGGAAAAGTACTCAATGCATGATTGGACACTGCTTTCCGTATCCATCGATTGGGACCAGGGACAAGCTCGATTCGACCTTCGGTCGCCGTCAGGTCCGAGGTATATCCTCGCGTCGGAATTTCTGAACCTGATTGTTCCGCGAGCCCGACCTTGGGGACCGAGCGTTTCCATCAACACGCACGTTGGGCCGACGGCAGGAAAAGACGGCTATTTACGACTTGCGATCGAAATGCAATCTGGTGACCGGATCGAAATCGTCGCGCGTCAGATCGAGATTACTGACAAAACGCAAAATCCGGCCTGATTCATCACCATGACCGATCAGCTCACCTTCGCCCTGGCGCAGCTCAATCCGACGCTCGGCGACATTCCCGGGAACATCGCCAAGCTGCGCCAGGCGCGGCGCGACGGCGCGGCGCTCGGCGCCGATCTGGTGATCGGGACCGAGCTCTGCGTGACGGGATACCCGCC
>JAQGID010000030.1 GCA_028291405.1 Rhodospirillales bacterium
GCGCTCGACGCGGCGAGCGCCGGCGACCGGCAGCAGCGCGTCTTCCTGCGCGCCGACAAGACGGTAGCCTACGGCGATCTGACCGAGGTGATGAACGCGCTGCGCGGCGCCGGCTATCTCAAGGTCGCGCTGGTCGGGCTCGCGAGCGAGGCGGTGCGGTGAGCCTGGCTATCGACGATCGCCAGGGGATCCGCTGGACCGGCGCCGCGGCGGTCGTGCTCGGGCTGCACCTGCTGGGCGCCATGGCCATGCGCGGCTGGCATGTTCCGGTCGCTCCGGCGGAGGTCGCGCCCGCCGCCATCATGATGGATCTCGAGCCGGCGACGGCGCCGCAACCGGCGGAGTCCGAGCCGGTCGTCGAGGAACCACCGCAACCGCCGCCGGAGGTCGTGCCCGAAGTCGTCCTGCCACTGGTCGTGCCGAAACCGAAGCCGGCCGAGCGCAGGCGGGGCGAGCACGCGCCGCCGCAGCCGGCGGTCGCCAGCCCGGCGCCCGCCGCCGTCGAGGCGCCGCTCGCCCGGCCACGGCCGGCGCTGCCGGTCCCGGCCGATACGATGGCGCGGTTCCAGCAGCTGCTGTCCTCGCATCTCGAGCGGGAGAAGCGCTATCCCCGGGTCTCGCAGCAGCGGCACGAGCAGGGCACCGTCATGCTGCGCTTCACGATGGACCGCGGCGGGCAGGTCCTCGCCGCGAGCATCGAGCGCGGCTCAGGCTTCGCGGCGCTCGACCGGGAGGTGCTGGAGCTGATCCGGCGGGCGCAGCCGCTGCCGCCCCTGCCCGCCGAGGTCGCCGCCGGCCAGCTCGAGCTGATCGTGGCGGTGCAGTTCGCGCTGCGCTGACCTAGCGACGGTCGGAGAGCAGCCGCGCCCGGACGGTGCCCTCGAGCCGGCCGATCTCGGCGAGGATGGCGGCGGGATCGTTGCCCTTCTCGTCGGTCTCGAGGATGACGCAGCCGATCTCGCCGTCGGTCTGGTAGTGCTGCGCGGCGATGTTGATGCCGTGGCGGGCGAAGGCCTCGTTGAGCCGGCCGAGCATGCCGGGGACGTTGCGCTGGACATGCAGGTAGCGCGTGCCGGTCGAGCGCACCGGCAGCTGGACCTGCGGGAAATTGACCGCCCCCAGGGTCGCGCCGAAATCGCCGTAATCGACCAGCTTGCGCGCGACCTCGGCGCCGATGCGCTCCTGCGCCTCCTCGGTCGAGCCGCCGACATGCGGCGTCAGGATGACGTTGTCGATGCCCTGCAGCGGCGAGGTGAAGCGGTCGACCTTGGAGGCGGGCTCGACCGGGAAGACGTCGACCGCGGCGCCGCGCAGATGGCCCGAGCGCAAGGCGGCGGCGAGGGCATCGAGGTCGACGACCGTGCCGCGGCTGTTGTTGATGAGATAGGCGCCGGGCTTCATCGCCGCGAGCTCGGCGGCGGCGATCATGCCGGTCGTCGACGGGTTCTCTGGGACGTGCAGGCTGACGACGTCGCTGACCCCGAGCAGCTCGGCGAGGCTGCCGACCGGCTCGGTATTGCCATGGCGCAGCTTGTCGGTGAGGTCGAAGAAGACGACCCGCATGCCCATCGCCTCGGCGAGGTTGGAGAGCTGGCTGCCGATATTGCCGTAGCCGACGATGCCCAGCGTCTTGCCGCGGATCTCATGGCTGTCGGTCGCCGATTTCTCCCAGCGCCCCTCATGCGCCCCGACCGAGCGCGGGAAGACGCGGCGCATCAGCATGATGATCTCGCCGATGACGAGCTCGGCGACGCTGCGCGTGTTGGAATAGGGCGCGTTGAAGACCGGGATGCCGCGCCGGCGGCCGGCGTCGAGATCGACCTGGTTGGTGCCGACGCTGAAGCAGCCGACGGCGAGCAGCGACGGCGCCGCGGCGAAGATCGCGTCGGTGAGGTGGGTGCGCGAGCGAATTCCGAGGAGATGGACACCCTCGAGCCGTTCGCGCAGCGCCGCGCCGTCGAGCGCGTCGGTCAGCCGCGTGACGTTGCGGTAGCCGGCCGCGGCGAGGAGATCGACAGCGCTGTCGTTGACGTTTTCGAGGAGGAGAACGCGAGTCTCCTGCTGCGTAAGGAAGGCTTGGGTGCTCATGCGACGCCTGCTTGGGGTTCTGGCGGAGGGAGCGTCCGCTTCCGCCCATCCATTGGGGTTCGTGGTCGTTCAGGGGCGTGCATTCGTTCTTTCCATTTCAAGAACTTGAGCCGAGATGCGTCTGGACACGTTCATAGACGTTCGTCACAATTCAACGCAAGTTTGTGGGTGGTTTTGAGGGTAGACATGGCTCGGCAAGTTGGGCGGATGAGCGCCCTGGCCGTCACGCGTGCGACCCGTAAAGGAATGTACGCCGACGGGGGCGGTCTCTATCTTCAGGTCACGTCCGGTGGCGCTAAGTCGTGGATCTTTCGGTACATGCTGCACGGTCGAGCTCGCGAGATGGGTTTAGGACCTCTGCACACCGTAAGCTTGGCGGAGGCGCGCATCAAGGCCACGGAATATCGCCGGTTAAGGCTTGAGGGCATCGATCCCATCGATGCACGTCATGGGCAGAGAAACCAATTGCGGCTCGAGGCCGCGAAGGCGACGACCTTTGACCAATGTGCAACATCGTATATCGATGCGCACCGAGCAGGGTGGAAGAACGCTAAGCATGCCGATCAGTGGAAGAATACCTTAGATACTTACCCCGGACCGGTGTTTGGCCAATTGCCGGTGCAGGCGGTCGACACGGCCCTCGTCATGAAAGTGATCGAGCCGATCTGGGAGAGCAAGCCTGAGACAGCCAGCAGGGTGCGGGGCCGCATCGAACTCGTCCTCGACTGGGCAACCGCTCGCGGTTACCGGCAGGGCGATAACCCGGCTCGCTGGCGGGGACACCTAGACAAGCTGCTGCCCAACCGCTCAAAAGTACGCAAGGTCGTGCACCACCCCGCCTTGCCGTACGCTGAGATCGCCGACTGTATGAAGCTGTTGCGGGCGCAGAACGGCACCGCAGCTCGGGCGTTAGAATTCCTGATCTTAACAGCCGCTCGAACGGGCGAGGTCATAGGCGCAACGTGGGACGAGATCCATCTCAACGAGAGGCTCTGGACCGTGCCCGCCGAGCGCATCAAGGGCGGCAAGGAACACCGGGTCCCTATGTCGAGCGGAGCGATGGCCGTCCTCACGGGCCTGCGCGGGGCCGAGAAAGAGCAAGGCTACATATTTGCAGGCGGTAAACCCGGTAAACCGCTATCAAATATGGCGCTCCTCGCGGTGCTCAAACGCATGAAACGCTCTGATCTAACCGCACACGGCTTTCGCTCGACGTTCCGCGACTGGGCGGCTGAGTGCACCAACTACCCTCGTGAAGTTGCCGAAATGGCATTAGCGCACGTAATAGAAAATAAGGTCGAGGCTGCATACCGCCGTGGGAACCTCTTTGAGAAGCGGCAAGCAATGATGGATGATTGGGGGCGTTACTGCCGTCATTCGTCGAAGATCGACTCCGGCGTGTGATCACCGTTGCGGAGAGCGAGCAGGCATTTTGCGAATCTGCCTTGCGGGAGCGTTAGCCGACCAAATGTCGACTACCTGATGCTCGCGGCTGGCGCGGGTCGCCCCCGGCCGCCACATTCGCTCGCAAGGAAATCATCATGAAGAAGAACCCAGCAGAACAATATCCTTGGCAGCGCCTGCCCTACGCCGATGCGCAACCCTTAGAGCCTCTAACTGCAAAACAACGGGCAAGCATTATCAAAGCGCTAGATCCCAGGTTAGTGGACGAAAGGATCGCTGCGCGCGTGATCAAAGAGCTCGAAATCGCCATCAGGCGATATCGTGCCTTCCGCCATCGTCGTGAAAAGCAAATTCTTCCGACGGATCAGAAGGCCTCCATCAAATCTGCAATGGCGACACTCAAAGGACTGTCGAAACGTCTTTGGAAGCTTGATATCGAAACAGAAAAGCGACTGATCAGCAGCCTGGGCAAAGAGTTGACGGACGTTGCTAGTGTCCGAGAGCGATTTGATCTCGGAGAGCAATGGTTGATCCAGCTTGCGACCGATCTCGCTCTGCTAGAAAGGGCCCTCAAAAAGACGTCAGATCGGACCCGCCCGATGTCTGCAGGACGCAACAAGAACGCTGATGTCCGTACGATATCTGAATTCCTGCTTGAGATCTGGGAAAAGCATGGCTCCGGTGCAAATCGCTGGCGCGAGCAAGCGCTCCCTGCTGTGCCCTGCAGACTTATACCAAGTCCCGCTGATTAACACTTATACGCCCAATCGCGAAGACCGATGGACATGACAGTCCAGGGTTGATTGACGAGTTTGTCCCAAGCGAAGCAGCAGTGGTCGAGGATATCGTCGTAGGACTTGAAGACGCGGTTCGAGAGCCAGTTGTCGCGCATGAACTGCCAGATGTTTTCGACCGGATTGAGTTCGGGTGATTTCGACGGCAGCGG
>JAQGID010000066.1 GCA_028291405.1 Rhodospirillales bacterium
CCGCTCGGAGCGGGACCGGAGCTGCCATGGCGAACCTCCTGCAGGTGGTTGCCCTGGTGAATCATATCCCGACCGGTTTGGGAATCCCCCATGTGAGTCTCGCTCACAGGGACTTGGTATAAGTCCCGTGACGCGATGGCGATAATGAACCGAAAAACCCGGTGAGGCTTTGAGATGGTCGACAAGAAGATTGGTGAGTGACCCGTAATCGACATCCGCGCCCGTGACGATGCGCGTCGCAGCCACGGGTTCGTCATCGTTGCGTCCTTCCATCACCAAGGGCACCCAATCGGCGATCCGCTTCCTGTCCTCGGTATATTCCATGCCGTGATAGCAATGGTGAGAGGTCATCACCTCGAATCTCTTCCTGAGAAACGAAACGTTCTCGCTGCCTCGCACGAAGCTCATGTGGGGAACCGGATGGATGAATGATCGCGGATCCTTGATCGCGCCCTGCTGCACGAGAAAGGACCAGAGTTGGCGCGACAGATCGAACTCGACGTTGACCTGCAGCGCCTTCGATATGTCGATGCTGCCGTCCGTTCGCTCGGGCGTATAATTCATCTCGCAATTGGCGGCATGGCCGGTACCGGCGTTGTTCCAGGCCTCCGAGCTCTCAAGCCCGGCCCCCTCGAGGGTCTCGAACATTTCTATGCTGAGTGATGGCTCCAGTTCCTTGAGGAACACGCCGAGCGTTGCGCTCATGATGCCGGCGCCATGAGAAACGACATCTGGTTCGCTGACGAATGTCTCTGGCATCGAAGTTCTCCTTGCAGCGCATCTAGGTCAGGTTTGTTCTCCTTATTTCGATCGCCTCGATCAGGACGAGATACTTTGGGTCGTGCTCGCGCGAAACGGCACCGGGGTCCCGGGTTGAAGGACGACATACGCGCGTCGCCACGGCTGGGCGTCGGTCAGCCTCCAGCTGTGTCCGCTGCCAACCGTATCTTCGGATTTCGCCCGGACGAATCAGGAAGTGCTTCCCCTCGCGCGTCTGGAAATCTAGCGTTCCACTCAGCGTAATGACCAATTGCCTGACGGGCGCGGTATGCCAGGCGAAGGCACCACCGGGAGCGGTCTCCTCAAACGAGATGGTGGTTGTCGCCATGCGGCCGCTCAGCACGTCGCCGCGCTGGCCGGGCTCAAGGTCGATGACGCCCTCGTCGAAATGCGAGTTCCCATCCTCGCGCGTCCACAGCGGTACGCATCGGATCATTTCCCTGCTCCCGTCATGGTTGCTGATAGCGCAAAACACGGCGAGCGGAGGTCGTCGCTACCTTGGACGTCAGGAACGGCGTCATCGCGCCGGCCGTCCGCAGGAGTCAAAATTGATCAGCGAGGGTTTTCATGATGTCGCTCCTTCGTTCCAAGGGGCGCCGAATTGCCGCTGTCCGCTGCAGCAACTAGTGTTGCGAGTCGGGTAATCCAATATGTGGAATAGTTGACTTTCTTATCTTTTGGATTGCCTACCGCTCATTCGCCTTTGCGGTGCACTCGATGCGGCTCGCGGCGCTCGTCACAGAAGACCCTTCACAAAGTCCCTGAGCGCAATTCCATCTCGGCGGCCGCGTCTTCCTGAACCAAATGGACGCCTTTGACCGCAACCTCGCGCTGGCTTGGCCGGCAGGTCGCGCAACGGCCTGTGCTGCCGCTACATCGGCGGCGGCGTGCGGCCCCGCCAGCCGAAGATCAGCGAGATCACGAAAACCACGAGGAAGATGAAGAACAGGATCTTGGCGATCCCTGCGGCGGCACCCGCAATGCCGCCGAAGCCAAGGAAGCCGGCGATGAGGGCGATGATCAGAAAAACCGCGGCCCAGTACAGCATGGCTCGTCACCCGCAATGCGCCGGCCTACCCCGCGGTAGGCGCCTCTCCCGTAACAACTCGGACGCGTCGCGGTTCCCCTGGCCTATTTCCACCGCCCCTCGAAGAGGGGCTCGCGCGCGATCTCGCGCGGCAGCTTCAAATCCCGCAGCACGTCGGCGGTGTGCTCGCTCTCGTCGTCCGGCTTGAACTCGGTGCCGAGCTCTTTCTCTGCATTCTCTGCCGCGCCGATGAGGATCAGCTCCGCGCGCTCGTAGTCGAGAAGCTCGACCGGATCCACCGGAATGAACCGGCGCCCGGCAAATCGCTCCTGCAATTCCGGCGGAAATCTGGCCTCCCGTCCGAAGCTGCGCCCCGCATTCGGCGGATGTGGGCTCTCGGGATTGCGCACCGCGACGATGTCGCTCGCCTCCGGCTTGATGATGAGATCGCGCTCGGTGGGGCCGAGGCGCTTGGGAAGCTCGATCAGATAGGCGAGGTGGGTGTGGTCGCCGTGGCACACGATCGCGTAGATACCTCCGCGACCGGGCGGGCTGGCGGAAGCTTGCGGATTCCCGCGTCTTGGTCTCGTAGGTGCTCTCCGCGAGTTCCTCCCTGAGCGCAGCCCGGTCGCTGAAGACCCGCTACACGAAGGCCCTGAAGCGATCGTGCTCCCCGGGATCGGGGAGCCGCTTGCGGCCGACGATGATGAGGCGGTAGCGAGTGATGCGCCACGGCTTCAGCACGACATAGACGCGCTGCACGTCCTCGATTCCGTGCACCTCCTCCTTGTCGACCGGGACGATAGAGAAAATAGATGTCGCCGCGCACGCGCGATCACGAGACGATCCGGCGCTGGGCCGAGTAACGCGGCGGCCGACCGACCATGGTCGAGGGCACGCAGATCCTGCGGATCGACTTCGACGACCCGGACGGCAAGCAGGGCGAGAAACTGAAGCCGGTCTCGTGGGACGAGTTCTTCCGCGTCTTCGACGATCGTGATCTCGAGTTCCTCTACCAGGAGAGGATGCATGACGGCGGAACCAGCCGGTTCTTCAAGTTCGTCAGATTCGGCTCGGACGACGAGCAGGATTGAGGCGTTCGCCGGCGAAGCCGGCCGGGTCCGATTTATCTCGGAATCCGTTACGCTCGACTCGACGGTACCCTGGCACGGTAAACCGGAAGGCGGCGCCGCACGGCACGCGCGGCGCCGCCCAGAAGCGCCCGCCATGGGCGTCGATGATCGACCGGCAGATCCTGAGCCCCATCCCCATGCCGTCGGGCTTCGTCGTGAAGAAGGGGTCGAAGATGCGATCGGCCGTCGCCGGATCGAGCCCCGTGCCGCTATCCTCGACCGCCACGAGCACGCCGCCCGCCTCGACGGGTTTCGAGGATATCGCCAGCATCTTCGGGCGGTCCGTGACCGCGCTCATCGCATCGACGCCGTTGGTGATCAGGTTCAGCAGCACTTGCTGCAGCTGAACCCGATCACCGAACACCGGTCGAAGGTCGGCAGACAGGTCGGTGTGAAGCACGACGCCGTGCCGCAGCAGCTCGCTGCGGATGAGCGCCAGCACTTCCTGGATCGCGCCGGTGATGTCGAACTCGCTTAGATGCGGCTCGGATTTCTTGGCGAGCGCCCGAAGACTGCGGATCATGCCAACCGCACGCTGGACGTCCCGCGTGATGCGCAAGACCGAGCGCCGTGCTTCGTCAAGAGCGGGCACGTCCCGGCTCAGCCAGCTCAGACAGGCATCGCCGCTGGTCACAGCGGCGGCCAGCGGTTGGTTGAGCTCATGGGCAATCGAGGCAACCAGCTCGCCCATCGTCGTCAGCCGCGCGACGCGGGCGAGTTCCGCCTGGGCGTTTCTCAGCGCCTCGTCGGCGCGCCGATGCTCGGCGGCCTCTGCCTGGAGCGCCGCGTTGGTTGTCTCGAGGTCTTCGATCGCAAGCCGGAGCGCTTCGTCCGCGTTCCTTTGCATCGCGCTCAACCAACCGACGAACAGGGCTGCCGCGGCGAAGATGAGGAAGCGGGGAATGTACTCGATCTTGACCGCCAACGAATAAATCGGCGGCTCAAAATAGTAAGCGTCCGCCATGATCAAGAGCACGGCCGCGAGCAATCCCGGCCCGATGCCACCAACCCAGGCGCTGAGCGCGATTGAGAAAATGAAGGCGGCGCTAGGGGCGGTCAGCAGATAGGGCTCAAGCCACCGTGCGAAAATCAGCGCTGCGGAGGCCGACAGAACGGCTACCCCGTAGCTTAATATCGGCGGCGGCTTGGGCCGCCAAGGAAGCCCAGGCTTCGGCATTTGTCGGGACCTGCCTCGCGGTGTCTCAGGGGGCCGACCAGCTCTTCTTTGGGAAGGGTACGTCCACGGTGGCTGCCGACAAAGCCGGAATTCGACCTTGCCGAGCCGATTCTTTGCGCACGACATGCTCCGGAAGCAGTCGCCGCCTGCACGGGCCGAAGAGCCCGCCTGACGCGTGCTCAGTGCATATGCATGGCGGCCAGAGGCGACGCGCAGCGGCTCGTTTCATTCCAGCCTGGAATTTGACGGCAGTCAACGCGATCGATGGCTCGGCCAGCACACTCTCCAACAGCTATGGTCATCACGGAGGATCGGGAGGCGCCGGGCAACTCGCGACAAAGATAATCGAGACGCGGTGCCATGTTTGCGCCTTCTTCCACGGACCGAGCGACGAGTACAAGATCCTGATTCTGCGCCTACGACGTGACGAGGTTTCGCAGCTCGATCGTGATGGATATTCTGCGCACGCATCCGCTTGTGATCGTCGGCGGCACGCTCCAGCAGAATCCGTTCTACGTCGAGTCCGACGAATTCCTGCTTGAACTGAGCGAACGTGTGAGATTGCCGGACGAAGATGCGATCAAAGCCAAGAGCGAGCTCTTCGTTCTCTAGGAGGGCGTCGATTACACGCCCGATGAGGGACGAGCAGCAATCTTGACCGAACGTGGCTTCGAACGCCTGGTGGCCGCTCACCGCAAGGGCTTCGAGGTCGCCATCATGGTCGATGACAACGTCACATTCGTTCTGCCGGCAGAGGTGCAACGTGCTTGAATTCCCGACTTGCGCGCTCTGCGACCAGCCGATCCGACCTGACGGTTCCGGTGGCCTCACAGCGATGCGCGGGTGAGCCGGATGGCGCGGTCTCGGTCCTGACCGTCGACACCCGACTCGCGAAGCTCGCGACGCAATAATCACCTGCCCAGCCAGAGGCTTGGGCCAGCCGCGATGCGCTCAGTCCTTCAGCGACGCCCCGAGCGCATCGAGGAGATGGCCGGTACCGTGCTCGCGGGAGCCCGCGTCGTCGTAGCCGTCGAGGAACGCGCCCTGCTCGGTGACCATCAATGTGGTCCTCGCGCCAGTGGCCTTCAGTTGCATGGTCGCCAGTGACACCGAGATCTTCTTATCGTCCAGGTGCATCACATAGCTGTAGACCAGGCGCTCGTTCGGGATCACGTCGAAATAGGTGGCGTCGAAGGTGGAAACCACCCCGCCGTCCCAACGGCCCTTCACCCGCTCGCTTCCGCCGACGCGCACATCCATGCGCCGCTCGAGCATTTCCCAGCGGTCGGCTGTGCCGCCGAACCACTTTTGCTTCGCCGTCTCGTCGGTCAACGCCTTCCACACCCGTGCGACCGGCGCGTCATAGGTGCGCTCCAGATGGAAGGTGGCATGCACCGCCGAGCGGACGCCGGTCTCGGTCCCGCCCTGCATGCGCACGACCTCCTTCTCCAGCTTGTCGAGCGTGGTGCGCCATCCCTCGGGCGCGCCCGCCGTCATCCACGCCATTGACGGATCGACGAGCGTGTAGGTCTGCACGACGTCCATTTGCGTGCCGCCAAGCGCGTCGGAGAAGTCGACCTCGGTATAGGCGCGGAACAGCGGCTTCTCGGCGCTGTCGGTGACCTGCATGTCGATCACCAGCCGCGTGTGCGGCGTGACTTCGACGAAGCTGCCGCGGATCCAGTGCTCCTCGCCGGCGGGCGAGCGCATGCAGAGATCGAAGCGGCCGCCGACATGCATCTGCACCTCGGCGTCCGGCACGGTGAAGGTCTCCGGGCTGAACCAGCGTTTCACGTGGTCGGCGGTGCTCCAGGCCTTGAACACAGTCTCGCGCCGGGCATGGAGGACACGAGAAAGCCTGAGCGGTTGCTGCGCGGTCGCGTCGTTTTTCGACTCACTCATCTGAGCCATCTCCATCTCCTTCGCTTTCCAGGGTTTTCAAATACTCGCCCAACCGATCGAGGCGGTGCTCCCACTCGGTCCGCCGGGCGTTGATCCATCGCTCGGCTTGGCTGAGCGCCTGCGGCTCGATGGCGCAAGTGCGCACCCGGCCGACCTTCTCCGACCGCACCAGCCCCGCCGCCTCCAACACGTCCAGGTGCTGCATCGCCGCGGGCAGCGACATCGGCAGCGGCCGGGCCAGCTCGCTCACCGGAGCCGGTCCTCGACTCAGCCGCTCGACCATGGCCCGACGCGCCGGGTCGGCAAGGGCATGAAACAGGCGGTTCAGATCGGTCGATTGGTTAAGCATATGCCTAAGTATCATCGCACCGATGGTTAGGCAATAGCTTTAGTATCAACCCGTGCATATTTTTCGTGGAGCGGCTTGCGGTTTATCAGAGCGGCTCGACCGGCAGGGTGAATACGTAGCCGACGCCGCGCTCGCTCTGGATGATGCGGGGCGCGCTCGGATCGATCTCCAACTTGCGGCGCAGTCTCAGGATCTGCACGTCGATGCTGCGGTCGAAAACATCCTCATGCATGTGGGTCGCCTGCAGCAGGTGTTCGCGGGTGATCGGCCGCTGGGGCGCGTCGAGAAAGGCGGTCAATAGGGCGTAGATGCCCTTCGTCAGCGCCACCGGAGCTCCGGTAGGGTCGGTCAGGCGCCGGGTTCGCCGATTGAGCTGCCAGCCGCCGAACCGGCAGCGGCCCCGCTCCGGCTCCTGATGATTCGAGGCGTGCGCGGTGCCCTTCCGTCGCCGCAACTGCACGCGGATCCGGGCGAGGAGCTCCCGGAGGCGGAACGGCTTGGTGATCCAGTCATCAGCGCCGAGCTCCAGCCCAACGACCCCGTCGATCTCGTCGCGTTGATGACCGGTGGTGAGGATCACGGGGACGTCGGAACGCGACCGGATCGCGCGCAGCAAGTCGAGCCCGTCCTCTTGGCGCGGACGCAGGTCGAGAATGACCAAGCGCGGCTCGCTTCCGACGAGTTGGGAGACCATTTCCCGCTGCCCGGACACCGAGACGG
>JAQGID010000071.1 GCA_028291405.1 Rhodospirillales bacterium
GGCCGGGCACTGCCGGCGACATCGCGACCCCGAGAAGCAGTCCCGCCGCGCCGGTGAGAATGATCTTGTTCATGCTGGCAGCTCCTGACGGTGTGAAAGACGCGGGCTAATGGGTGGACCGCCTCAACCGGCGGCCCGTTCAGGCTCGTCCTGCTGCTGGAGTCGGTGCAGAAAATCGGCGGCGTGGTCCGGTCGAACCTCGAGGTTAACGCCAGATCAGCGGCGAGGAAGGCGGAGCCAAGTTCCACGACGAGCTCCTCCTTGGCAGATGCCGTAGCATGCCCGGAACGCCTTGACGCTCGCCACCTCGCTGCTCAGGCGGCGTTCTGGGATAAGGTGAAATCAAGGATCTCCCGCCAGCGTTCGCGCAGCACATCGGGCGCGAAATTGCGCTCGGCATAGTGCCGGCCATTGTCGGCCACGGTCGTGGCCGCCGTCGGATCGCCCAGGATCTCGCGCAGGCAGTCCGCGAGGTCCCGCGCCGTCTCAAAGACATAGCAGTGCGTGCGGTGGCCGAGGTCGAGGCCGGCGAGCCCGGCCGGTGTCGAGACGACGATCAAGCCCATCAGCAACGCTTCGACCACCTTGGTCTTGATCCCGGTGCCGGAAAGCACCGGCGCCACGAAAATCGAATATTCGGCGAGCCGGCGGTAAAGGTCGGGCGCGTAGCCGAGGAGCCGGACATGCCCGCCGTCGAGGCGATCGCGGTGCTCGCTCGTGCAGAATCCGATCACGTCGAGCGTGGACGGCAGGTCCGACCGCGCCTTCAAACCCGGACCCAACTGGTCCTTGAAGAATGCCACGGCCTCGAAATTCGGCGCATAATCGATGCCGCCGACGAAGACCGGTGTCGGGTTGAGCGGCGCGCTCTCGCGCGCCGGACGGCGTGGGACCGAGACCGACATCGGCGCGCACCAGACGCGCCGGCCGGTCTCGGCCGAAAGGGCCCTGGCCTCGCCCGGATTGACCATGGTGCATGCCGCCGCCACGTGCGCGAGCTCCAGCTCACGCCGGCGCAGCAGCCGGCTTTCAAACCGCAGGATCGGCACCCGCAGCCAGCCGACCAGCTTCGTCACCAGTCGAGGCCGCGACCGCTGGAGATATCCCAGAATGTCCTGGGCCTCCGTCTTGCGGCTCCAATCCTCGTAGCGCGCGGATAGGCGGTCGTCGAAATCGAGGACCCAGGGCTGGTCGAGCCCCATGGCGTAGCTTGCGGTCCGCACCATATCGGCGATGACGACGTCCGGGGCGATCTCGGCCGCGACCTCCTTCAGGCGCGCGAGCGATCCCGGCGAGAAATAGAGGCACTCGTTGAGCGATAGCCGGCCACGCAGGCCGCGGCTCAAGAGATTCACCAGGGCCCGCCACAAGCCGGCGCGCGCCAGGAACGTGAAGTGTGCGGCCGGTAGCGGCAGGTGGCCATCGCCTGGTTCTGCGTCGCCGAACACGGCGACATGCACATCGAACCCGATCTCGGCGCAGGAGCGAATGATCGTGCGTAACGCCATTTTCCGGCCGGTGGCGCGACCCCTCGGGTCTCGCGTCGCGAGAAACAGAACGCGCTTTCTCTGAGGCATCACCAAAATCCGTCTCTTTGTTTATGGGACCGAACTCTTCGAACCGAGCTCGCGAAAATTATCCACCCATATTGCAATAATCACGCAAAAACTGCCGTCGCCACATAATTGATCCCAAGTTTCCGGCTTGTATCAAACAAAAATTCGAATACAACGGACGCGTTAGACAAAATACGTCGAAAGCACAAGCGAAGAATACGTATCAGATGGTTATTATTAAACCGCGAAAAAGAAAAAAATATAGTGGTTTTACTTATAACGATCGGAAGTTATGGCCATCAGTTCCGGCGCGCGCGCGACAGAAGACACGGCGGCTTTGCTGCTTTGCGCCCATGTCGGTCGCTCAGCCAGAGCGGTTTATTTCTCGAAAGGGGAAATGTCCGCTATCCGCGTCTTTTCATTCCATAGCGGACCAGCCGCTCTCGGCCAGTCTTAACCATTTAGCTCGCTCACCAGCGATTGCCGCCGCAGAGTCCCGAATACCCCATCTTGACGCACACAACTGACCGGTCAATTGCATACGATCTCGTCGGCGAGTGCAGCCAATAATCCGCTCATTGCCGCAGCTACCTGGGCGCTCTGGCTGGTTTCCACGCGCTGTGTCAGCGCAAAGCTTCGGACCACCTTCCGTGCTGAATCGCCGCCGTGATCAAGCGTCCACCAGCGGCCGGTCAGGCGGGATACTCCACTCTCGGCGGCCATGAATTCGTCGACCGCCACGAACAAACGGCGCTCGGGTTCGGCCGCCCTGGGCGAGTGGTTGAAGGATCGGAGCCGCGCGGCCAGATCCTCGGCGAGGATACGCCGAACCATCTGGTCGAGCGGCTCCGCCCAGCGGTCGAATTCACGGATGTCGACGGTCTGCGGCCCGGTCCTTACCACGAGTTGAGGGCGGTCGGTGACGCCCGGTAGGCGAACGGCCGCGAGCGTCAGGTCGACCGTGCAGCGCGGAACCGTGGGTGCCGCGACCGTCGGAGGCTCGACCGATAAGGTGTAATAGCGGTTCTCGGGCGTACTGCCGCAGCCGGCGACCAGGACGCCGACCAAGCCGAGTACAAGGCATCGTCTCATCGGCTTGCTCCCGCGCTTTTGCCCTGAATCAACGATTCGGGGTGGCTTTCCAGATAGTCGGTCAGGAGATGCAGGGACCGGGCGGCCTGTTTCAGCTCGGTCAAGGTTCCGGCGAGATCTCCGCCTGCCCCGCCCTCACCAGCGAAGGCATCGCCGGTGACCGCGAGGGTCGTGGTCGCCTGTTTCAAGGTCTTGTCGGCCGACCTCGAGAGGGCCCGCAGACCGGTGAGCAACGGGCCGACCTGGGTCCTGGCGTCGTGGGTCAAACGATCGAGATTGCCGAGCGAGCGATCGAGCGAGCGGAGCGACTGCTTCACTTCCGGCGACGTGATGATCTGGTTGAGCGAGGCGACGGTTCCCTGCAGGCCGGTCAGCAAGCCCTTGGTCGATTGCAAGATCGAATCGAGGTCGTCGGCTTCGACCGTTGGTATCTCCGGATAGACGCCACCTTCGATCATCTCGGCCTTGGGCACGTCGGGTAGGAAATCGAGCGAGATGATCTTCTGTCCCGTCAACAAATTGCTCGAGGCAAGCCGCGCGCGCAGCCCACGCGCCACGAACCGCTTGAAGGTCGTGTAGGAGCGTTCCTCGAACCCTGCTTCGGACGGGTCGGAATGAAGAATCTTGACCCGCTGCGGCTCGATCTCGAGCGTCACCGGCACCGTCATCTGATCGGTGGTCGCATCGTATTCCATATGCACGTCGGTGACCTCGCCGACGCGGATCCCGCGCATCCGGACGGCCGCGCCCGCCGCCAGCCCTTGGGCGCTACTGGTCAGATGCAGCAGGAACGGGATCTTGCGCGTGAACAGCGCATCGCGCGCCTTGTCCTCGTCGCCATAGAGCATGAAGACCGCGGATGACTTGGCGAGCGGCCCCGGCTCGCCGCCGAGCGGGACATCGAAGGCCACGCCGCCGGCCAGAATCGCCTGCACCGATTCTGCCTGGACCCTCAGCCCCTCGCTGCCGACCTCGATCGAAACCCCCGACGCATTCCAGAATCGCGTACCCTCATGGACGAGCTTGTCGTGCGGCGCGCGCACGAAGACCTGCACCGTAGCACTGCCATCGTCATCCGACAGCTTGTAGCCCAGGACCTGGCCGACCTTGATGCCATGGAAGGAAACGGGAGCGCCTTGGCTGACCGAGCCGAGCCGTCCGGCATGGAGCACATAGTTGGTACCCGGCACGTCGGCACTGACGACCGGTGGATCCTCCAGGGCGACGAAGCTGCGGGTCGCGTCGCCTGGCCCCGGCTCCATCTCGATAAAGGAACCCGAGATCAGCGTCCCAAGGCCCGAAATCCCTTCGGCCGACAGGCGCGGCCGCACGACCCAGAACCGTGTCCCGGTCGTCAGATGCGCCTCGGCATAACGATTCATGCGCACCTGGATCGTGACCGACGCGAGATCGGCGCTCGGCCTCAGCGCCTCGACCACGCCCAGTTCGATATCCCTGTGCTTGACCTTGGTCTTACCAACCTCCACCCCTTCCGCGCTTTGCAGGGTGATCGCGACCTCGGGGCCTCGCTCTGAGAGCGTGCGATAACCGAGCCAGCCGGCCGCGATGATCGCGATGATCGGCACCAGCCAGACGACGGGAAAGCGGTGGCGCTCATGGATCGCCGGACGCGGGCTGTTCTCGTCAGACATGATTGGCTCCCGCCGCATCCCAGATCAGTCGCGGATCGAAACTCTCGGTCGCCAGCATCGTCACGAACACCACGGCTCCAAAGGCGAGGATCCCCAGCCCGGGTTCGACGGTCGCGAGATTGCCGAGCGTGACCAGAGCCGTCAGCAGGGCGGTGACGAAGATATCCACTGACGACCAGCGGCTGACCAGTTCGATCAGCCGATAAAGGCGTGTGCGATCCGCCAGCCGGCGGCGCCAGCGAAGACGCGTCGAGAGCAGCAGCGAGCCGAGCCCGACGAGCTTCAGGAGCGGCACCGCGACGCTCGCCCCGAAGACGATGACTGCCAGCGGCCAGTCGCTGCCGGTCATCAGTTCCGAAACGCCGCCAATGATCGTCGCCGTCGTGCCGCGACCGAACGAAATCACCGTTAGGACCGGGTAGAGATTGGCCGGCAGATAGAGCACGAGCCCCGTCACGACCAAGGCCGCACATCGATGCACGCTCTGCGGCTTGCGTTGGTGCAGGCGCGCCCGACAGCGTGTGCAATGAGATGCCAGGGGCTGGACCAGGCCGCATTCCCGGCAGCCGAGCCAGCTGCCCGGCGAGGGTTGCTTACTCAACCTATGAGGCGGGCTCACCTGATCCCACAGCGCGCGCCGGTCGGCCGTCATGTCGAAAGCGGCGAGGGCTACGACCAGGAGCCCGAGCGCCCAGAGGCCGACGCCGATGTTGATCGCGGCTAGATCATGCAATTTTGTAAGCGCGATCAGCGCACCGATCAAAAAGACATCGAGCATGGCCCAGGGCCGCATCCGCTCGGCAAAACGCAGGACCGGTGCCAGATGATGGGGCCGTCCGGCGCCGCGCAAACGGAACAGCACGTAGCCGAGAGCGACGACCCGGCCCAGCGGTGCCAGGATCGAAATTGCCAGAACGAAAACGGCAAGCGGCGCCAGATCATGGTCGGCGAGGCCGGCGACGCCGGAGCCCAGGCGGACGCTCTGCCCGCGACCGCCGACATCGATCGCCATCAGCGGAGAGAAATTCGCGAGCAGGAACAGCACCAGCGCCGTTATCGCGAGCGCCAGGGCCGCGTCGCTCCGCATCAAACCATGGCCGAAGGAAGAGCCGCACCGGTGACAATGGCGGTTGTGCCGGGCAATCGGCGACGGCAACGGCTGCAGGAGCCCGCAATCCGGACATTCTACCCAATGCGCGGACGGCGCCGATGCGGCTTCATCCCGCACTTCGCGAGCCTTTGCAATGGGCTGGCGCGGTTGAGACATCATCAAGGGCTTGAGACATTCGCCGGCGGCGTCGCGGACGCGATACAGGACGCCGCGAAGCGCAGGATGATCTCCCGCAGGGCCCGGCACGGCAGGTGCGACGCGGCGCCGGGCGGGCGGTGGATTTGCAAAAGAGCAAAGCAGCGTCCAGCGTCACGTCGGCCATGGGCGCGGCGAACGAGGCGCGGCTCCAAGCCGGCGAGAAAGCCGCACTGCTGGTCGCGGAATTGCAGGAGCCTACGATTCATGCCGAATTGCTCGTCACCGAAATTCTCAAGCGGACTTAGATCACGCGCTCTCCTGAGCGAAACTCCATCACCGTCGCAAGGCGCAACCCTCCACTTCGAAATTTAGCCAGCGTCAATGTTCGACACGGGGCACCTTGAACAGGTGGCGAATGCGTGCGACCAGCTGCGGAATGGACCCGGTCACTACGGCCTCCTCGCCATGTCTAACAAGGGTCTTCTCAGTTTCGGCGCGTCGAGAGAGCGTCACGCCGAGCTCCTCTGCTATGCCGGGGCGATCATGCATCAGCGGCGCCAGGCCGGCCTGCGCGATCTCGTAGACAACGACGAAGGTCAAGGCGCGGATAGTTCCGACCTCGCCGACGCCCATGAGAAGACCGCCTTCGCCAAACCAGTCGCCGGGCGACAGTCGACGGAGTTCGATCTCCCGCTGCAGCTCGCGCCGCACGACGGCGACGACGCCACTGCGGATGACCATCAGCGATGTCAGAGTCGCGCCTTGTTCGGCCACAATCTGGTCTTTGCGGTAGGTGCGGCGGGTCATCGTGCCGGCGAGGGCTTCCTTCTCGTCCTCGGTCAAGGACGAGAACAGGCTGATAGCGTCCAGAAGCCGTAAGGGCGTCGTGCGATGCTGGGGCGTGGCCACCTCCGTCGGCAATGCCAAAGGGAGCATCGTCCCGTTGAGGGGGGGTGCAAGTGCCAATCCGGCCGCTTTGACGTGGCGGAAGACGAGATCGAAGACTTCGTTCTGTGCCTTTGTGGTGGCAGAAACGTCGACCACCCGGAAGGAGAGTTCGAGTTCCACCGCCGCGGCATCAAGCGACTTCACCTGTACCGTTGGCTCCGGCGTGAACAGGACAGAGTTGCTGCCCAGTAGTACCGTGCGCATCAGATCTGACATCGCAGCCGGTGCCAGCGTGGGCGTCAGCCGAACAGTCATCCTCACGCCATGACTTCGCTCCGGGCTGCTCACATTGGTCAAGCGCGCCTTGGCAAGATCGCTGTTGGGGACCACGACGAGATCGTTGGACCCGTTAAGCAGATGTGTTGCTCGCCAATTGGTCTCGACGACCCGCCCTTCGGTGCCGTCGCCGAGCACGATCCAATCTCCGATCGAATAGGGCCTACCGAGGTTCAGTGCGATCCCCGAAAAGACGTCGCTCAATGTACTCTGCATGGCGAGGCCCAGGATGATCGCGAATACGCCCGATGTTGCGATGAGCGTTCCCACCGGCACGTTGAACACGTAGGCGACGACCGACAGCACCGCGCCGACGTAGATTACTCCGACGATGAGATCCTGGATCAGCCGACCTTCGCGCGGTTGCCTTTCAAAGATGAGGAAAACGCGGACGAAGTTGACGAGGGACCAAGCGGCGTTCGTCCACCAGATGATCTTCGCGAGCCCGATGAAGACCCGCTGAAGGATGGAGGCGCCCGGCGGACCAGGCTCGTAGGGCACAATGCCGTGGTAGAGAAGCAAGAGGGTCAGTGCCACGAAAAAGGCCAGCTGCGCAACGAGGCGCCTGGTCGGATGCTTGCGAAGCGCGATCCGCGTGACAAGCGCGCCGATCACGGCAAGCAATCCGGTCTGAACGATTGGATCCGCGATCATCTCGTAAAGCTTGCCGTAGGTCAGCACGGTGCCCACGCCGGCCCGTAGAGTTCCTGGTCGGGATACCCATCGTGTAGCGGACACGCGAGCGGCGGTGTCATGATCGTCCCGGGAGCCAGACAGTCATTCCGGGATGGAGGCTGTCGGTTCCGGCGATGGCATCCAGCCTCAGCCCGAAGCTGTTGAGGTCATGGTCGCCGACGGCACGGGCCGCCCGCCAAGTAGCGAATTCGCCCAATGGCCGCAGTTCGGTCACACGCGCATTGAAGCGGTGTCCGTCGTGCGTCGCGAGAGTCACCGTCCTTCCGATCGTCACGTCATGAAGCGCGTCTTCGCGAAGTGTGAAGCTGAACCATTGCTGGCCGTCGACCTCTATCGTCATGACGGACTTCCCAGGCGACATAATCTCCCCGGGCTCGGCGACGCGGATGCCGATGATCCCGTCGACGGGCGCCGTCAATTTAGTCTTGTCGAGCCTGGCCTCGAGGTCGGCGACGGTTGCCTCGGCCAAGGCGACTTTCGCGTCGGCCAAGGCGCGTTCCTCGGCGATCGGGCCGGCGCTCGCCGCGGCGTGTTGGCTGCGCTTAAGGTCGAGATCGGCCTGAGCCTTGGCCAGCGAGGCTGCGCTCTCATCGAGCTGCTGGCGGCTGGCGAAGTTCTTGGCGGACAGGGCAACTGACCGGACATTCTGCTGTTGTGCCAACAGGAGGTTGGCCTCGGCGGTTCGAACGTTCCGGGCAGCAATCGCGACCTCCTCGACCCGGACGCCCGAGTAGATTCTGTCCCGATCGGCTTTGGCGCTAGCGGCCGCCGCGCTGGCCTCTCCGACGGAAGCTGCAAGTTCCGGATTGTCGATGACCGCGAGAAGGTCGCCCTTGCGGACATGTTGGCCGGGGCTCACT
>JAQGID010000091.1 GCA_028291405.1 Rhodospirillales bacterium
TCGAGCAGCGCCTTGGCCTCGTCCGGCACCTCGGTGTATTGCGTCGACTTCCCCATATAGGAGATGAAGCTCGCGCCGCGCGCCCGCGCGAGGCCCGAGATCGCCTGGGTGACGCGGGGATCGAGCAGCGGATCGGTCAGCATGACGACGTGATCGCCGGCGCGGATGCCGAAGACGCGGTGGAAATTATCGCTCGCCATGACGGTCTCGGCGACGCTCGCCGTCGGATACTCGACCGCGCGCGGCAGCCCGCGCATCGTCGGCGACTTCACGATGTCCGAGACCTTGTTGGGGATCTGCGCCATGTCGTCGTTTCCTCCGTTTGATTATATTTCGATCAGCTTGCCACGAACCGGGGCTCCAGCCCAACAGCATCGTCATCCTGGCGCCTTGGCGACGTCGACCGTCGGCATCAGCATAGTTCCACCACCTCCGACGTCATGCCCGGGCTTGACCCGGGCATCCACGCCTCTTTTGCCGCGCCGGAAAGACGTGGATGGCCGGGTCAAGCCCGGCCATGACGAAAATACCTAGCAGACCTCCATGTAATCCCCCGACGCAAATCACCCCGCCGCGCCATTGACAACGATGCAGCGCTCCGGCGGCAGCCGGAGGCGGACCGTGGCGCCGGTTTCCCAGAGCTTGCCGGAGGTGCTCTGCACCCGCAGGTTCGTCTCGGCGACGCGGACGAGATATTCGACGAGGCGGCCGGAGAAGGCGACCTGGGCGATGGTGCCGTGGAAGATGTTGCTGCCGCCCGACGGCGCCGGTTCGGCGAGGTCGATATGCTCGGGCCGCACCACCAGCGAGATCGCCGCCTCGAGAGTCTCGGGATAGCAATGGCTGCGCAGCTGGCCGAACGGCGATTCGACGAGCAGCGCCTCGCCCGAACGGCCGAGGACGCGCGACGGCCAGACGTCGGTCTGGCCGATGAAGCGTGCCGTGAAGACGGTGCGCGGCGCGTAGTAGAGCTGGTGCGGGGTATCGAGCTCGACGATCTCGCCGCGCTGCATGACGGCGATGCGGTCGGAGAGGCTCAGCGCCTCCTCCTGGTCGTGCGTCACGTAGATCGCCGTCGTGCCGATGCGGCGCTGCAGCTCGCGCAGCTCGCGGCGCATCTGCTCGCGCAGCTTGGCGTCGAGATTCGACAGCGGCTCATCGAGCAGCAGCACCGGCGCGCCCTTGACGATCGCACGCGCCAGCGCGACGCGCTGCTGCTGGCCCCCGGAGAGCAGCGGCGCCGGCCGCGCCGCCATGCCCTCGAGCCCGACCATCGCGAGGGCATCTTCGACGCGCTTGCGGATCTGCGCCGGCGGCAGGCGCTGCGCCTCGAGCGGGAAGGCGACGTTCTCGCCGATCGTCATATGCGGCCAGACGGCGTAGGACTGGAAGACCATCGCGATGTCGCGCTGCGCCGTCGGCACGATGATGTCGCGGGCGCTCGAGAAGACCGTTTTGCCGTTGATCTCGATCTCGCCGGCGCTCGGCTGCTCCAGCCCGGCGAGGCTGCGCAGCGTCGTCGTCTTGCCGCAGCCGCTCGGCCCGAGCAGGGTGAAGAACTCGCCGGGCTTGACGTCGAAGGCGACGTCCTTCACCCCGGCGATGACGCTGCGTCCCTGGCCGTACACCTTCGACAATCCGGCGACGCGCAGCATCAGGCTTCCCTCTCCAGCGCCGTCCGGCGCGCCAACAGCCGCCACAGCAGCAGGAAGACGATCAGCGCGGCGGTCAGCCAGATGCCGCCCGCCGCCATATGGGTCGGCTCGCCGCCCGACCAATAGTCCCAGATCAGCGTCGGGATGACGGCGTTGTCGCGGCCCTGCAGCATCAGCGCCGAGGACAGCTCGCGCAGCGAATGCGCCGCGACCCAGATCCACACCGCGGCGAGCGCCGGCCAGACCAGCGGCAGGGTGATCCGCCGCAGCACGCGCCAGGTATCGGCGCCGGAGGCGAGCGCCGCTTCCTCGAGCTCGGGGTGGAGCTGCAGCATGACGCCCTGCGTGGTGCGCGAGCCGAACGGCAGATATTGCGTGACATAGGCGATGGCGATGATCCAGATCGAGCCGTAGATCGGGATCACGGCGCCCAGGGTGAGATAGACATAGACCAGCGCGACTCCGATCATGACGCCGGGGATCGCGACCGGCAGGAAGGCAAGGGTGTCGAGGATCTTGCCGCCCGGCGCCCGACACCGCGTCGTCAGCCAGGCGACGAGGAAGGCGAGGATCGCGACGGCGGTCGCCGCGACGATCGCGATGACCAGCGAATGCCGCGTCGCCGCCACCACCCGCGGATTGGTCAGGAAGTCGCGGTGGTTGTCGAGCGTCATCAGGCTCAGCCCGGCCGCCGAGATGCCGATGCGGTAGGGCATCAGGCTGGTCCACAGCAGGATCACCAGCGGCGCGACGACGCTCAGCAGGAAATAGACGATCACCGCCGCAAGCGCCGCCCGTCGGCCGCGGCGGCCGAGCGCGAAGACGCGCGACCGGAAACCCTTGCCGGTGACGGTGCGATAGCGCTGCGCATGGCGGGTCAGCCGGTGATAGACGCCGGCGAGGACGAGGAGGATCGCCAGGAACACCATGGCGAGCGCGCTCACCCGACCATAGAGCGGGATGCCGCCGGGGCTCTCGACGACGAGATTGTAGATCCGCGTCGAGAGCACCGAGATATGCGCCGGCGTGCCGAGCGTCCCCGGAATGTCGAAGACGACGAAGGAGACGATCAGCAGGAAGATCGCCGCCGCGAGGATCGGCGGCCACAGCACCGGCAGCAGGATGCGGCGGATGACAAGCGCGGTCCCTGCTCCCGAGGTGATCGCCGCCTCCTCGAAGCTCGGATCCATGTTGCGGAAGGCCGGCGCCAGGAAGAGATAGGCGGTCGGCACCAGGGCCAGCCCCTGGACGAAGATGAGGCCGGGCATGGTGAAGACGTCGAACGGCGCGCTGCCGAGGCCGAGCGCGCCCTGCAGCAGCTGGTTGAGAAAGCCGGTGCGCGGGCTGAGCAGCATCGCCCAGGCGATCGCCAGCAGGATCGGCGGCGTTGCCATCGGCAGCAGCACCAGGGCGCGCACCGTCGCGCGCCACGGCATGTCGCTGCGCTCGACCAGCCAGGCGAGGCCGGTGCCGAGGACGAGGGCGAGGATCGTCGAGCCGATGGCGAAGATCAGCGTCGACCACAGCAGCGACGGGAACCCGGGATCGCCGTAGGCGGCGCGGTAATTCGCCAGGGTGAAGCCGGGGTCGAGCGGAAAGCCGCCGGGCCGGAAGCTGCTGAGGATCATCAGCGCGAGCGGCACGAGCACGAGATAGCCCAGCACCAGCCCCATGCCGAGCGGCGGCAGCAAGCGCCAGTCCCGCCGGCGCGCGTCGCCACCGGTGCGCGACGACGCGGCGTCGGTCGGCTGTGCGATTGTCATCCGGGACGAATCATTTCGGCTTGCCGCCGTCGGCGATCAGGCGGTTGAACTTCTCGATGATCTCGGCCTCGCGCGCCGATTCCGCGATCGGAAAGACCGCGATCGTGTGGTTGCGCAGCATCTCCTGCGTGCGGGTGCCGGCGATCGCCGGATTGCCGCGGTCGGTCGCGTCCTCGTAGGCCTTGGCGCCTTCCGGCGTCGCCAGCCAGAGCGCCAGCAGCTGGCCGCCCTTGCGGTTGCCGCCCTTGGCGGGGACGAAGCTGTAGAGCGCGTTGATCGCTGCCGGATCGGGGACCACAACCTTGATCGGCGCGCCCTTGCGCAGGGCCGGCTGCGCGCTGTGGTAGAGGCCGAGCGCGACCTGCGTCTCGCCGGCGGCAACCTGCTGCGCCATCGGGAAGGTGCTCTTCTCGAAGACCGGGTGCAGCGCCTTCAGCCTGGTGATGTAGTCGGCGACCTTCGCCTCGCCCCATTTCTCGGCGAGCGAGCCCTGACCCTCGGCCCGCACCCAGAGCCCGATCTTGCCGTCCCAGCGGGGATCGAGCAGATCCTCCCAGTTCTTCGGCGCGTCGCCAGCCGGGACGAGCGCGGTGTTGTAGACGATCACCGTGAGCACGGCGGTGGTGAGGACGCCGTAGTCGTTGTGCGCGACCTCCGGCCCGATGCCGAGCCCGGCCCAATCGATCTTCTCGACGAGGTTGCGCTCGACGAGCGGCGTCAGCAGCGAGGCGCCGCTCGTCGCGATGTCGGCGGTGCGCGTGCCGGCCTGCGATTCCTGGACGATGCGCGCCGCGATCGAGTTGCCGCCGGCGTCGCGGATGTGCTCGATCGTGACCTTGGGAAAGCGCTGGTTGAAGGCGGCGGCGATCTTCGCCGCCTGATCGTCGGGCGAGCTCTCGTACCAGATCACGGCGCCGGATTTCTCCGCCTCTGCCGCGAGAGTCGCCAGCGTCGCGTCGGACGGCGTCGCCAGGACGACCGTCGGCGCCGCCAGCAGCGCCGCCAGCGCCGTCGCGGCGCAGATTCTGTTTCGCACCTCGGCCATCCGTTCCTCCCCGGCTCGATCCTTGCTCTTACGATGTTCGAGCGATCGAGTGCGGATTGAACAGGACGGAGGACGAAAAAGAAAGGGGCCTCGCCGGCCGATGACCGGCGAAGCCCCTCAACGGTGGGATGCGAGCGACGCGGCGCGGACGCCGCTCAGCTCTTCGGGTTCAGCTGTGCGTCTTGACGGCGACCTCGACGCGAAGCGGCGCGCCATGGCCACGGCCGACCGAGGCGAGCATCGCAGCGAGCTGCTCGAGCGTCGCGTCGTCCGGCAGGTCGAAGATCACCGAGCTGTCCTCGAACAGGGCGCGCACCCGGTTGGTCGACGGGGTCTTGACGGTCATCGCTCGCTCTCCAGCAGGTTATGTCTCGACCTACCAACGCGTCTCCTCGTTTTTTGCACCGCAACAAATCGAAAAAGAAGGTAACGGAATGTGTCGAAAACCCGCCATCGCGACTATTTTGCGGTTGCGTGGCGGACGATCCACGGCAGCACGACCGTCTCGAAGATGCGGTCGCCGGGGAACTCCGCCGAGCCGCCGGTATGGAAACCGGCAGGGTTGACCCAGGCCTCCTTCGGGCTGCCGTGGTGCAGCAGGATGTCGAGATCGACGATCGGCACCTGGCTGTCCTTCTCGCCGTTGATCAGCAGCATCGGCGCCGACGGCTTGTCGATCAGCCCCTCCTCCTTGAGCGACATGCGCGGCCCGTAGGCGAGGAACTCGTCGAGCGTCGCGACCCCGTAGACCGAGGCGCGCGCGGGAAAGAGATCGAAAAGGTACTCGCGCGTGCCGAGCGCCTTGCCCTGCCAATCCGCCGAGAAGTAGAAATCCGCCGGGCCGCCCTGCACGACGGCGCCCTTCAATCGCGCCGCCTCGACGATGCCGAGCTTCGCCGCCCAATAGCCGCTCCAGCTGACGCCGCGCACGACGATGCGGTTCCTGTCGATCTCCGGCCGCTTCGCGAGCGCGTCGAGCACGGCGGAGAACATCCGCTCGGCGCCGACGTCGATCTTGATCGGCGCCTCGCCGGTCCCCGGCATGTCCACGGCGAAGACGCCGATCCCCTTGGCGAGGAAAGCGGCGCCCTCGAGGAGCATGTCCTCCTTGCGCGTGTCGAGGGCGCTGATCGTCAGCACCAGCGGCACCGGCCGCGCCTGTTTCGGCAGGCGGAGATATCCGACGATCTCCTTGCCCTCGAAGGGGATGCGGAGGATCTCGAGCGGCGGGTCGAGCATCCGCGCGTAGGCGCGGAAGGCGGTGAGCGCCTGGCGATAGGCCTTCTCCTTGCCGGGCGAGTTCGGCACCGGCCAGCGCGCGAAGGAGTAATAGCGCCAGGCCATCAGGAACGCCTCTTCCGCGGGCTTGCCCCGCGTCTTGCCGGCCGCCGTCATGTAGCGGTCGCCGATGCGGCTCCACGCCGCCGCCCAGGCGTCGCGGTCGAGGCTGTCGATCGCCGCCAGCGCCTCCTGCGCATCCGCCGATCTGAGCCCGAGCACGGGGTAGAGATTATGGTCGGCGCGGCGCTGCGTCTCCGCCTTGAGCTCGTCGAGGGTGCGCGGCGGCGCGATCTGCGGCGTCGTCTGGGCGAAGGCGGTCCCGGCGAGGGCGAGCGCTGCGATGGCGCAGAGTCGCGGCAAAAGCTTCATGGCGATCCTCCCCGAACGGATTTTCGCCAAGTCTTTCATGCTTCGGCCGTCATTGCGAGCGCAGCAGAGCAACCCGGAGCCGTTGCACGGCGTCCCGAGTTGCGTCGTCGCTACGCGCCTCGCGATGACACGGCGGGTTGCCTAGGCGTGCCAGGACGCCGCGATCGAGGCCTGCAGGTTCGGGTCGTTCGGCGCCTGGCTCACCGCCGTCGGGTCGAAGCCGGGATTATTGGCGCTGAACGACGCCATCGCCTGCACCAGATTGTCGAGCTGCGCATCGAGCTTCATGCCGCTTGCGGTCGCGATCGTCTGGAGCTGCGCCGATTGGCTGGCGTACCACCCGGAGACGGTGACGCTGTCGGCCGAGCCCATGCGGTCGATCACGAGATCGTTGCCGGAATGCGCCAGCCACAGCTGGTTGCTCGCGATTCCGGAGCCGAAATCGAGCTCGCCCGCCTTGCCGCTGCTGCCGGTGCCGTTGACGATCGTGTCCGCCCCGCCGCCGACCGCGAATTTGTAGGTGTCGCTGCCGCCGTTGCCGATCAGCAGATCGTTGCCGCCGGCGCCGTCGAGCGTATCGTTGCCGCTGTTTCCGGTGACGACGTTGGCACCGGCATTGCCGGTCAGCGCATGGCCGTAGGTGCCGGCCGCCGAGAGATTGTCGACGGGATCGGGCAGGACGAAGCTGGCGGCATAGGTCGAGACCACGGAGGTGCCGGCCGTAGCCTCGGAGATCGTGAGGTTCGAGTACGTGCCGGTATGGAAGATGTCGTCGCCGCCGTTGCCGGTCAGCGTCTGGCCGTTCGCCGAGGCGAAGATGTCGTCGGCGCCGGCGCTGCCGGTGGCGACGCCGTTCGACGCGGCGACATAGCTGCGTTGCTCCGTCGGCGTCGACGTCGGCAGCGGACCGGCCGCCGACGAGCTCGGACCGGGAGAAGGGCTGGGCGTCGGCTGGACGTTGGTGAAGATAAAATTGACCGAGTCCAAATAGCTCGAGTCCATCTGCGGCGGGTGCGGGCCCCGCTCGAAGGTCAGGGTCTCGCCGTTGCCGAGGTCGATCGTCGCCGTGTAGTTGGCGTAGGTCGCGTGCGACATCAGCGTCGCCTTGTCGCCGATCGCATAGCCGTCGATGTCGACGGTGCCGCCGGCGACGTAGTTCAGGATGATGTCGTCGCCGTTGCCGTTGTGGATGTAGAACGTCGTGTTGGCGCCACCGATCAGCGTGTCGTTGCCGGTGCCGCCGTCGAGCAGCACGTGCCCTCCCATGTTGACCGGGAACAGCTCGCCGCCGGTGAAGTGGCTCCCCGGGTCGGTGATCTCGCCGTTGCCGCGCTCGCCGGCGATCAGGATGTCATCGCCGCCGCCGCCGTGCAGCGTGTCGTCCCCGCCGCCGCCCTCGAGCAGGTTCGCCCCGCCGTCGCCGGTGATGACGTCGGCGAAGGCCGAGCCGCGCACATCGTCGATGCCGATCAGCGTGTCGCCCTGCGCGTCGCCGCCGCTCGCGGTGCCGGCGCCGAGATCGACGGTGACCGAAGCCGGACTCGCCGAGTAATCGACGATGTCGAGCCCGGGCCCGCCGTCGAGCGTATCGGCGCCGGGACTGCCGACCAGCACGTCGTTGCCGTCGAGGCCGAGGAGCGTGTCGTTGCCGGCGGTCCCGTGCAGCGTGTCGTTGCCGGGTCCGCCGGTCACCACCTGACCCGTCGGCGGATTCGCCGGCCCGGTCACGTTGCCGAACGTCACGGTGCCGTTCGAGAACATCGGCGCGTCGTTCGGATCGGTCGCGCCACCGCTCGCATTGTCCTGCGCCGCGGTGCCGGCGTAATGCTGCCCGTCGAAATCGATGCCGCCGACGTAGAGGTTGCGGTCCTTGCTCGGCGAGCCGCCATAAGAATCGTTGACGAAATTGATCGCCACCGTATGCGGCCCGGCGCCGAAATTGCCGCTGTAGGTGAAGTCCTGGAATTGCCCCGTGGAATGCAGCACCGAGACGGCGGTGGGGCTGCCGAGCGTTACGCCGTCGAGCGCGACGGTGAACTGCGCATCGCCGTTATAGGCATCCTCGGAGAGATGCAGGACCAGCGTATCGCTGCCCGATGGCGTCGGGGTCGGCGCCGGGCTGGGCGAGGCGGCGACGCCGGTGATGAAGTTCGCAGCCGTCAGGCTGCCCGGCGCGACATGGTCGAAGGTGACGACCGGAATCGGAATGATCGCGCCGCCGGCCGAGCGCTCGGCCTTGTTGTTGACGAGATCCGTCCCGCCCGAGCTGTTCGCCTGCAGCGAGAGCGTGCCGTCGGCGAAGGGATCGGTCCCCGCGGGATCGGCGACGAGCAGATAGTCGCGCATGTCGAGGACCTCGTTCGACGGATCGAAATCCGCGATCTCGACCGGACCGGCGCTGAGGACCTGGTAGGCGACCTGGCGGTCGATCACGAATGTATCGACGCCGCCGCCGCCGATCAGGAGATCGGTCCCGCCGCCGCCGTTGAGCGTGTCGTTGCCGGTCGAGCCGGTGATGACGTTGTTGCCGAGGTTGCCGGTGAAATTGTAGGACCCGCCGCCGGCGGCGGTGAGATTGTCGATGCCGTCCGGCAGGACATAGGAGCCGAGATAGGTCGAGACCGTCGAGATCCCCGGCTTGCTTTCCTGCAGCGTCAGCCCGGTATGCGTGCCGATGTTAAAGATATCGTCGCCGACGCCGCCGATCAGCGTCTGTCCGTCGCCGGTGGCGTAGATATCGTCGGCCGCCGAGGTGCCAGTGGCGATGCCGGACGAATCCGGCGCGACGTAATTGCGAGACTCGGTCGGCGTCGGCGTGGTGGATGGCATTGAACTCTCCCCCTTCATCTTTAAGGTGCGTCCGATCCCGAACACCTCGCCCAGGGGGTCGTTCATTATTAGCCAACTTTTGTATGCAACCCCTCGTTGCGTAATCTTGGGTTGATGGACCCGCTGCACGGACGCCCTGCGGCTGTTCGCGATTTCCGTCGACGAGGAAATCGCCAAAGTGCAGCGCGGCGAGGACCTGATCGGTGTCTTCCGCGACGACCGGATCATCGACACGAATTTCGAGAAGAGCATCCATATGGACTATCCAACCGGCCACGTCGCCAAGACAGTCCCGGTCTAAGGAGCCGGAAGTGCTGAACAATGCCCTCCCCCCTTGAGGGACCCTCAAGGGGGAGGGTGGCCGAAGCCGCAGGCTTCGGTCAGGTGGGGGATGCGCGCGAAGCGCGCCAAGAACGAGTTCCGGGCCGGCATCACCCCCACCCGTCAACGCTCCGCGTTGCCGACCTCCTCTCAACGGGGGAGGAGAAGTCGAATGCAACGTGGTCCGAAAATCGCGTAGGGTCGAGCTTGGCCAGACGACGATGACGCTACTAAGGCCGAAGGGGAGCGAGGCGATATGATCCACATCTACTATTGGCTGACCGATAACGGCCGCAAGGCGCTGCAGGTGATCGAGGAGACCGGCCTGCCGCACCGGCTCGTCCCGGTGAACCTGACCAAGAAGGAGCAGTTCTCGCCCGAGTTCCTGGCGATCAATCCCGGTCACAAGATCCCGGCGCTGGTCGACGACGACGGGCCCGGCGGCATCCGCGTCGCGCTCGGCGAATCCGGCGCGATTCTCAAATACGTCGCCGAAAAGGCCGGCGGCGCCCTCTACCCCGCCGCGCCGGCCTCGCGCGCCAAGGTCGACCACTGGTTCTTCTACGGCACCTCGACCTTCACCCCGCTGGCCCAGCAATACGGCCATTTCTGGCTGCGCGCGCCGGAGGACGTCCCGGCCGCGAAGAAGCACTACGAGGCGCAGCTCCGCGACATGTTCGGCATCTTCGACCGGCATCTCGCGGCAAGCGAATACATGGCCGACGAATATTCGATCGCCGACATCGCCTGCTACCCGGACGTGCGGCTGCACGGCAAGCTCGGCATCGGCCTCGACGACTATCCGAGCCTGAACCGCTGGCACGACACGATCGCCGCCCGGCCCGCAGTGGAGCGGGCGTGGGCGGTGGC
>JAQGID010000097.1 GCA_028291405.1 Rhodospirillales bacterium
GATCTTGCAGCCGGTCATCTCAGACCTCCCCCTGCAGGAACCGAACCTGGATGCAGAGGCCAGGATGAGGCAACGGATAGAGGATGCTGTCGGAGAGGTGATGAGAATGGCGGTGGCGAGGCTGGAATGAGCGCGGCTGTGCACCTGCGGTCGGAATCTGCAGGAAGCGCCACGCGTGTTACGTGAGAGCCTTGGCGAGCGAATGGGCCGGATATCGGGCATAATCGTCAAGCCGCGTCGAAGAAGTCGGTGGGTGTTAGATCAATTCCGCGCCGGCGGGCTTCCGCGAGCAGTATCGATTGATGGCGCGTAGGCACATGGCCCCCGGTGCCGCCCTTGTCCTTGGAATAAGTCCAGCGATAAACTCTGCTAAGATGAACCTGCACGATTCCCGCGACCGCTTCGGGACCCCCGCATTTCTCAATTACCCGTGATGCTGAGCTGGACATAAGGCATCTTTGCGATTATCGCATAATATGTCAATACCTCAATATCATGAGCGATAACAGCACATGAATTTTGCCAATCGCGGGGTCACAATAGCGTATGGATTCCTATTGGTTTGTCTCGCGTCTTAATTTCGTTCGTAAGGTTCAAAAGGACCTCGCAGACGCGCTCGGTCTCGACGTTTCGGCCGTCAATCGACTCATCCACGGAAATCGCAAGATCAAGGCGGAGGAACTCCCTACGATCGCGAAATTCCTGGACGTGAGCGTTGAAACCCTAATGGAAAGGATCAAGCACCCAAGCGAGCCGATCTCGGAACAGGACCTTGAGGCCTTGAGCCGTCGGCAACAGAAGCTTGCTTCCCAGCGGCCACTCCCTCTGACAAAGGTTGGCGAAGAACGGCTCTATGGAAGAGGGGCAACTACGCGTTTCAATCACGAAAAAGGCAGCACCGCAGAGCAGTCGGAACAAATAGGTCCACCCGAAAGCGCATGGTTAACGACACCGAAGGACCTACCTATCTTAGGAACAGTATCAGCAGCTCCAGAAGTCCTTACATTTCCGTCTGATCAAAGACCATATGGGATGACGTATCGCCCATTTCAGCTCTTGGGTGTTCCCGATGTCTTTGCCACTATATGTTCGGGCGAGGCGATGCGGCCCATGTACAAGCCGGGACAGGTATTATATTTGAATCCTCATGAACCTGTTCGACCCGGCGATGGAGTTCTGATCGAGCGCAAAGACGAGACGGCGGTAGTCCGCGAGATGCGGGCGGCTCGTCTCGATGAGGTGGAGGTTGCGCGCTATCAACCGGAAGAGCGGATTGAAGCTATTCCAAGAACGATGATTAGGCGGTTGTATCGGGTAATGGGAGCGTTGGACCTGCGCTAGCGCTGTATGCGAATAACGCAAAAAACATTGTTGACCTTCAATTTGCGATTATGGCAAAGTGGCTCCATCGAAACCGTTGATGGCTGGCCGCGATGCAGTTTTCAGACCACTCCGATGTTCCCGCAGACGGCCTCGCCGAAGACAATTGGCGCTCCATCGGAGAATGCGCCCGCGCCGCTATCGCTCAGATCTGTATCCGGATCTGCCGAGACCGTGACGCCGCCCGCCTAACGGTAGAGCGCCAGCGCGCCGAGCTGGCCCGGCTGAACGCGCGGTTCGACGCCGCCGCGCTCACCATCCGCGACCTAACCCTTCAACACGATCGCCAACGGACCCGTGCCGACGCTGCTGAAGCGCGTCTCCGGTCCCACGGCCTCGCTCTCGCCTGACGCCCGTCAGGGAGGCCATCGGGCTGCCTGCGATCGGCCCGGATCGGTTTCACAATCGCAGAGGAGTAAGGCAATGCCCCGAGACCATGCCGAGACCAAGACAGCCATCACTTGCGACCCCGGCGATTTCATCCTCGTTCTCGCCGGAGAGATCGAAACCAACTATGCGGAAATCGATCGGCTCGATTTGATCCACACCGCCGCGACCCGGGCCGGCGGCGCCGATGATCTCGGCTTGGATCTCGTCCAGACGCGGCTCACCGCCCTCTGCGATCGGAACCAGGCGCTGACAGGCGCAATCGCCTCGACACAGGCGACGAGCCTTGCGGGAGCGCTCGTCCAGATCCGCATCGCGCTTTGTGAGGCTGATGCGCTCAAACACAGCGTGGACGGCAACGCCAACGATCTCAACGACATGATCTTGGTCACGAAACACTTGGCTTCGGCCGTGTACGCGATCGAGCAGCACACCGGCATCCGCCCCGACGAATACGCCGGAGGCGCGTTCGCCGTGCCCCATGCGGCAGCGATGTTGCGAGCACCGGAAACCAGCGAGCAACCCATCGCCATCGCTGCGGAATAGGAGGATCGACTATGTCGAAGAAAAAGACCCCGACCAGCCTCTATGACCGCCTCGCCGCGTTGCCCTTTGCCACTCGTAACGGAAAGGGGGGAAAGCACAATTATTGGGCCGTTTCTCCGGCGCACGCCGACGGCGAGCCCGGGACTTATGCGGCTGACTGCAACACCGGCCATGACTACGCCGAGGCGATGATGCCGCTGCTCGAGGAGGACGCTCTTCTTCTCCGGGATGTCATCCTCTCCATGGTCCGGCACGGGGACGAAGAGGCGTGCCGCGGCCTGATCGTCGGCTTTATGAGCCATGTCATCCGGTCGTTCACGGTAGGTCGTGCGGAAAGCAATCGAATGCAACAGGCCGCCCGAGACTGGTGGAAGGAGCAGACCGCGCGAGAAGAAGCAAATGCCGTCGCGCGAGAAGAAGCAGAGGCCGCGCGGGCCCGAGAGGCCCGCGGCCGCCGGACCCGCCGGCATTCCACCGTCCCCGCCATCGCTGCCGAGTAGAGAGAGCCACCATGTCGAAGAAATCCAAGACCGATGCTTCCGAGGGCCTGATCGCGGTGTGCCAGCGATGGCACGAGATGCGGGCCGAAACTCAAGCAGCCTTCAAGGCTGCCAGAGAGCTGAAGGGCAAGGAATACGACGCAGCCCTGGCGATTGCCGAGCAGGCGCTCGAAAGGCAGAACTCCCTCTTCAAAGTGATCTGGCTCATCGTTCCGGAGACGCCGCAAGCGTTGATCGCCCAGGTCGTCGTCGCTCGGACCGAGCTGGCAGACGACAACAGCGACTGCGACGGAAAGGTCACGTTCGCGGATTCCCTTCACGACGGGCTCCATCAGATACTATGCCATGCTGAGCGTCTAACGGCGGCGGCGCCTGCTTCGACCACCCTGATCGACGCCGATCAGCTTATCGCCAATAGCCCTCTCGCGCGTGTGATCGATGCCTACAATCGGGCTCGGAGAGCGGAAGGCGATGCGCTTGAGGGCCTCGAAAGGGCGCAATGGAAACGTCGCGATGGGTTGCCGCACGGCGATATCGACGCGCTCTCACAAGTCCACGACGCCCGGCGAGCCGAGGCGGGCCGACTGTACGAGGTCATCGAAAGCAGCGATGCGACCAACCACGGCGACGTAATCGCAAAGCTCCGGTTTTTCTCACAATGCTACGGCGATTCCGCTGACGGCGACGCCGTGGTGTTCTGGTGCAAGAGCATCGAGGAGGACGTGGTTCGTCTCGCCTCCGCCGGACAGCCGGGCGTCCTGGCGCCGGAGAGATTTGTCCCGTCGATCGCGGCCGAGTAGGGGAGAGCAGCAATGTCGAAGATGCCGACGCCGCTATCCTGCGCCGAGATCTCGCGCAACGTCGCCATTGGGTTGCGCACCGTGAAAACCAAGCGCGACACCTGGATCAGCGCCCGCGATGCGCTGCTGGACAGCGGGAAGCTCCCGAAGGATCTGCCTATGCCGGACGGCCCGACGCATGGGGAGGTTTTGGCTCTCCAGGCGGCCGGCCTTCCTGTGCCGGAAAGCACTGAGGTCCTCGAAGCATTTGATCGCTGGCTTGAGGCCAGCAAGGAGAGCCGCAAGGCGAAACGCAAGATCGAGCGCGACCTCGGGCTGGATAAACTGTACGACGCATTTTCGGACGCGTCGCGCCGCCTCACGTCCGACATCTCGCTCCTCCGCCGGATGCGCGCGATGACACTCGCCGACCTGCACGCGAAGATCCGAACCCTCGATCTCCTGGCCCACGAAGGCGACGACTTTAGCGTCGAGGTGGTCGACCTCGCTCGCTCGATCCGGCGAGATGCTGACGCCCTGCTGGGCCAGCCTGTCACCGCGCTCGCGGCGTAGCAACGATGACCGTCACCGCCGTCCAGCAATCGAAGCCGCTCCATCAGGTGGAGATCGCTGGGCGTGCGGGGCGGTTCGATTTGCGACGTCTCCGTCTCGGAAGGCTTAGATCAAGTAGCACCGGGCGCGGCATGAACGAGTGGGGCCAGCAGTGAACACCAAGACCGCCGATCAGGTCGCCGCCGGCCTCCACATCAGCCTCAAGACGCTGACGCGCCGGCTCAAGGACCATCCCGAGATTCGACCGATCCGCACCGGGCGATCTATAGTTTTCGACGATGCGGCCGAGAAGGCGCTCCTCGCGGCGCTCCGTGCTCGTCCGATCCCCATGCGGCCGTCCCGCAGGAAACGCGCAAAGGCGACCGAGCCATGCCCATCCACCTCATCGCGCCCGGCAAGCGAAAAGGGAATCGCTTCTACCTCGTCCGCGGTCAAATCGGCGGACGCGATATCGAGGTCTCTACAAAGACGCGAGACCCAGAAGCTGCTGCGCGGTTTAAGGTCGAGCTCGAGCGCCGCGCGCTAGATGCCCGGATACCAGGGGCAGCGGAGGAGATCACCTTCGCCAAAGCTGCCGAGCTGTATCGGGCATGGCGCGATCCGTCCGACGCCGACAAGAAGCGCATTGATCGGGTGGTCGCGCATCTCGGCCAGATGGCGGTCGGCGCGATCCTCCAGGCCGACCTTGTCGACGCTGCCATTAAGCTTCACCCGGCCGGGGCGCCGGCGACGAGGAACCGCGAGGTCCTGCGCCCGGCCGCTGCGATCCTGCACTATGCCGCCGAGCAGCGGTACTGCGCCTGGCTCCGTATCAAGCTGTTCAAGGAGCCTCGGCCAAGGACCCGATCGGTGACGATCGACACCGCGGCGACGCTCCTCCAGGCCACGACAGGCATGCAGCAGCTCTTGCTCCTATGGCTCTTCCGGCAGGGCAATCGCATCAGTGATGCGTTGCGCGTGGAGTGGGAGCGCATCGACCTGGTCGGCGCGACGGTGCGCATGAGGATCGGCAAGACCGACGAGTGGACTACGGCGCCGCTTCACGAGGACCTCGTCGCGGCGCTGGCGAACATCAAGGAGGAGGAGCGGGGGCAGTTCGTCTTCCCGTGGCGCAGCCGGTTCAGCGTCTACAATTGGCTCCGCCCGCTTGTGCAGAGCCTCGGCTTGGCCTTCACGCCGCACATGGCGCGCCACAGTCTCGGGACATGGCTCAACGCCCAGGGAGCCGGGCTCAAGACGATCATGGCGGCACTAGGCCACGCCGATCCGAAAAGTTCGATGCGCTATCAGACCGCGGACGTCGAAATTGTCCGTCAGGCCGGAGCGAAGGTCGGGAGGCTGATCAAGGGGCGCGACAATAGCTGATTCGCGTCCCGCACCGGCGGGGTGACTAGGGCGACCGGGATCTCTTCTGATCCCTTCGACCAATGCCGCCAGCCGATCTACTGCGCGGCTATGTCGAGCATCTGACGCCGAACTTCCGAGTCGACGATGGTCTCTGCCTCTAGTCGCAAGCGCTGCGCCCGTTCGCGGTATTTCTGGGGATCGGCCATGTCTAGACAGGTTTACGACAAGGCGATTCCCCGAGGCAATAGCCGGCTGAGCAAAAACGGCGAGGTGTGACTGCTATCTAATACCGAAGTGGTCGGCTGTCAGGAGCATCGGTAGTGTACCGGTTTGAATGGTGACAGCCCGCGCTCTCGCGTGTCCGCCTATCGCGATCCCGTTCGCGCTCCCATATCATGCTTAGCGGAAAGCATGGAGGGCGCTGTGATGGTCAATTTGAAGTGGCTCCAATCCCTGAGAGACGAGATAGCGCGGGCACGAAAGAATGATTTAGAGCCACTGGAAGGCGGCTGGGTGCGCGTTTATCGCCACAGCTACGACGGACGGACGGAGAACGTCACCGAGCAACATATTGCTTCTCTCCGCGAGACCATCGCCCGCATCCAAGGTGTCGCAGGTCAGTACTATGAGGAGCATGTCCACCGTGCCTAAAGGTCCCCGTGGGAAGAAGCGCCCCGCTGATGTCATAGGCAACGCCGTAAAGGTGATGCGGATCGCTACTGGCGAGGAAGAGGAAGTGCCTCCACCGCGCTCCGCCGCAGCCGAGCTAGGGAGCAAGGGCGGCAAGGCGCGAGCGGCGACGATGACGCCAGAGCGGCGGAAGGAGATCGCTGAGAAGGCGGCGGCGAAGCGGTGGGGTGCGAAACGCGGCACCTGACGCGTTAGTTATAAAAACGATGGTAGTGTCTCAGTTTGAATTGTAACAGTCGCTAGGGCTGCTTCGGCCGTTTCGCGACGTTCTCTGCCAGCGCGTCGTAATGGCGGGCGATCTCCAGCAGCCGGGCCTTGGCCTCAGCCTCGTGCATCGTCTCCGCCTCCACTCGGATGCGGGCGGCTTCGTCGCGGTATTTCTGGGGTTCTGCCATGTTTGAGCAGGGGTACATCAGGTCGAGTTCACCGCGCAACAACCGGGCCGCGACCGCTGCAATATCGCGCCATGCCTCTTCGGAAAATCGATCGCCCGTCCGCGCCGCAATCTCGGCATGCTCCTCTAGGAAGCGAAGGGCATCATCCCCCATGCACTCCAAGAATCCCACTGCCGTGACGAGCATTAACTCTGCATCGCCCATGCCCAAAAATACGGCAACGGGATCGACGCCGCTTTGACCTTTGTCAAATTCCTGCAAACCCGGCAAGGTGTGATTGCTACCTAATACCAGGCAGTTGTCATTGCCCGGGATTCGCGTCGACAGCAAAGAAGCTGTCCGGCGGGTCGGCATCGAGCGGGGTCAATCGAGGATCGAAGCGGAACCGCGTCGCGCAGTAGGGACAGAGGATCGTGTCCGCCTCGCCCATATTGATGTAGACGTGCGGGTGGTCCTGCGGCGGCGACATGCCAATGCACTTGAATTCCCTCACCCCGATCGAGATTTCCGGGACGCCGTGGTCGTTTCTGAACTTCGGATAGGCGCTGCCGGACACCGACTCAGGCCGTTGTGAATGTTGGGGGACCTAGACCGTCCGCGGCGCAACGGTCACCAGGTTCGTTCTCGCTATCGATCAGTTAGGATTGTCCGAGCTCGCCAACGCCGGGCGTCGTTGAGGCTCCCATCCGGGTTCACCACCACTGTCCAGGAGCGCGCGCGGTAGCGGAAGGTGAGGCGCGTGTGCCCCTCATCCTCGTCGATGCCGCGCTCCGTCACGCTATAGACGAGACCCCGACGCATTTCGGCCCTGAGCGAATCGGTCGACAGGCCGAGCTTTGCCGCCAGGAATTCAGCGTCGACCACGATCTCCCCGTTTTGGACGCTGATGTCGGAGGTTGTGCACGCCATGCCAGGACGCCGGGGGACCACACTTGGGCCCTAACAAACAAGTGAGCGTTTGCGCGGGCCGTATCAAGGACGCGTGGCTCATGTTCAACGCTTGCCGGATGTTGATACGGACCCAGCGGCCTTGGTCATCTCTCAGCGGGGCGCTCATTCAAAGTGACCGACTGCCGACGCACCCCTTGCATTGCAAAGCCGGCTCACGAGGTGTTAGAGAGACGCGCGCTGATTGCGAAGCCGGGGACCAAGTCGGGGAAACGGGCTGCAAGCCGCAGATTTGCTAGGGTCACGTCTTCCTTGGTAAGGGAGAGGTCCTCAGTTCAATCCTGAGCGGCAGCACTATTTTCCAGGACTGGGTTGGTCCGCAATCAGCTCTCCTGATTGCGGACGCGTCGTGTTGCGGCGGTGCCGCAACAGGTATGGCACACCGAGATGGAGCGATGCGATGGGGTACCGTGTGGCAGTGGCAGGGGCGACCGGAAACGTCGGCCGGGAAATCCTCGCGATCCTGGCGGAGCGGAAATTCCCCGTCGACGAGGTCGTGGCCCTCGCCTCGTCGCGATCGGTCGGCAAGGAGGTCTCGTTCGGCGAGGACGACATCCTCAAGGTGCAAGACCTCGAGACGTTTGATTTTCGCCACACTGACATCGTCCTATCATCGCCGGGCGGGAAGGTATCGGCAGTCCAGTCGCCGCGCGCCGCCAAGGCAGGCGCCGTCGTCATCGACAACACCTCGCACTTCCGGATGGATGCCGACGTTCCGCTCGTCGTTCCAGAGGTGAACCCGGAAGCGATCGCTGGGCATACCAAGCGGGGCATCATCGCGAACCCGAATTGCTCGACGATCCAATTGGTAGTCGCGCTGAAGCCGCTGCACGATCTCGCCGGGATCAAGCGCGTCGTCGTCGCCACGTATCAATCGGTGTCCGGCGCCGGCCGCGAGGCAATGGACGAGCTCTTCACTCAGACGCGCGGCATCTATGTCAACGACCCGATCAAGAAGGAACGGTTCCCGAAGCAGATCGCGTTCAACTGCATTCCGCAGATCGACATCTTCATGGATGACGGCTTGACCAAGGAAGAGTGGAAGATGTCCGTCGAGACTCGCAAGATTCTCGATCCTGACATCGCGGTGACCGCGACCTGCGTGCGCGTTCCGGTGTTCATCGCTCATTCCGAAGCAGTCAATGTCGAGTTCGAGCGGCCGATCGACGCGGCCCAGGCCCGCGAGGCGCTGCGCGACGCGCCGGGCGTGATTGTCGTCGATCACCGGGTGGAGGAGGGTTACGTCACCCCTGTCGAAGCCGCCGGCGAGGATGCCGTCTTCGTCAGCCGCATCCGCCGCGATCCGACGGTAAAGCACGGCCTCAGCTTCTGGTGCGTCTCGGACAATCTGCGTAAGGGCGCCGCTCTCAACGCCGTTCAGATCGCCGAAGTTCTGGCCGAACGCTACCTCGAGCCGAAGACGAACGGCGCCAAGCGGAAGGCGGGCTAGATCCGCCGGAACACGCCCGAGGCGAGAGGCTCATGAACGAGCGCCTCAAATGACGAGGACGAATCGTCCTCGCCGGTCGGTGCTCTATGTGCCCGGCTCGAACGCACGCGCTCTCGAAAAGGCGCGTGGCCTCGCCGCGGACGGTCTCATTCTCGACCTTGAAGACGCAGTCGCGCCTGACGCGAAGGAGCGCGCCCGCGCCGCGGTGGCGACGGCGGTCGCGGCGGGCGGCTATGGCAGGCGCGAGGTGCTGCTCAGGGTGAATGCGCTCGAGACGCCGTGGGGACAGGACGACCTCGTGGCGGCGGCGGGAATGGCGATCGACGGCGTGCTGCTCCCGAAGGTCGAAAGCGTCGATACGATCCGTCAGGCCGAGGCGGTGCTTGCCGCGAATAATGCTCGGGCGGATCTGGCGCTCTGGTGCATGATCGAGACGCCCCTCGGCGTCATTCGGGTGACGGAGATCGCCGGTGCAGGTGAACGGCTCGGCGGGCTGGTGATGGGGACCTCGGACCTCGCAAAGGATCTCAACGCCCGCCAGACACAGGACCGCGCTCCGATGATGGTTTCACTTGGACTGTGTCTACTGGCGGCGCGTGCTTACGGGCGGGCGATTCTCGATGGGGTGCATCTCGACCTCTCCGACGAGGCGGGATTCGTCGCAGCTTGCCGTCAAGGCGCGGAGCTTGGCTTCGACGGTAAGACATTGATCCATCCGAAAACCATCATCGCGGCGAATGAGATTTTCGGTCCGTCTCCGGACGACGTTGATTGGTCGAGACGCGTCATCGCGGCGCATCGCGAGGCGGTCGCGAAGGGTGAGGGGGTAGCTGTCTTGGACGGAAAGCTAATCGAGCAGCTGCACGTCGAGAGTGCCCGGCGAGTCGTCGATCTCGCCGAGGCGATCGCACAGCGCGAAACGCCGGATGGATGATTTTTTTTGCCCAAAATTAACAGTAATTGAGTGTATTTTATACCGTTCGCGACGCTCCCGTGTCCTACAGCCAAGCGAGCCAATGACTCCGCGTATCCGCATGCCAGCCGACCGATCGCGACAGGGCGGCGATCGTTGACTTCATTCGACTATGCACGCTAATCATCAGGAAACCATCCCGGGTTGCCCATCGGGCGTCCGCCGCACCTCGAACCGAGGGTTCACATGCCACCAGTTGCCCGGCCGCTGTCGCCGCATCTGCAGATCTACAAGCCACAGCTCACCTCCACACTTTCCATTTCGCATCGTGCAACCGGGATCGCTCTGTCGGTTGGCACCTTGGCCCTCGTGTGGTGGGTCTTGGCGGCGGCGATCGGGCCCGGCGCCTACGCGCAGGCGCAAGCGTTTCTAGGCTCCTGGTTAGGCATCTTGTTGCTCATCGGCTGGGCATTCTCATTGTTCTTCCACCTGTGCAACGGCATCCGTCATCTCGTCTGGGACACCGGTCACGGCCTTGATCTTCCGTCCACCTACGCGAGCGGGTGGACAGTCGTCGTCGGCAGCGTTGTTCTGGCCCTGGTGGCGATTATCGCCGGCTTGGCGCAATGGTCGAACGGTTGAGCCCGGTGGGAGCGGAATAGCGATGATGAACGGCTCCGAAATGCGCTCGCCGCTCGGTCGCGCTATCGGCCTCGGTTCCGCCAAAGAGGGCGTCGAGCATTGGTGGCGGCAACGCATGACGGCGGTGGCGCTGGTGCCGCTCGTCCTGTGGTTCGTGATCGCGCTCATCGCGCATCTCGGCGTCGACCAACGCGCGGCGGTCGCGTGGCTCGGCTCGCCGATCCCGGCGATCCTGATGATCCTGATGATCGGTGTGGCGTTCTATCACGCCGCCCTCGGAATTCAGGTCGTCGTCGAGGATTACGTCCATCGCGAGTGGTGCAAGCTCACGTTGCTGATCGCAACGCGCTTTGCCTGTTTTTTCCTCGGTGTCGTGGGAATCTTCGCGATCCTCCGAATGGCGTTTCTAAGGTAGCCCGATGCCTCAGGCATATAAGATCATCGACCATACGCATGACGTCATCGTCGTGGGCGCCGGCGGAGCGGGGCTTCGCGCGACCCTCGGCATGACGGCAGCCGGCCTGAAAACCGCCTGCATCAGCAAGGTCTTTCCCACTCGAAGCCATACCGTCGCGGCGCAGGGTGGCATTGGCGCCGCGCTGGGCAACATGGGCGAGGACGATTGGCGCTGGCACATGTACGACACCGTGAAGGGATCGGACTGGCTCGGAGACCAGGACGCCATCGAATACATGTGCCGCAATGCCATCCCGGCAGTTATCGAGCTGGAGCATTACGGCGTCCCGTTCTCGCGCACCGAAGACGGCAGGATTTATCAGCGTCCGTTCGGTGGCCACACCGTTGATTACGGCAAGCAGATGGCCAAGCGCGCCTGTGCCGCCGCCGACCGGACCGGCCATGCCATCCTCCATACCCTCTACCAGCAGTGCCTCAAGCACGATGCCGAATTCTTCATCGAGTATTTCGCGCTTGATCTGATCATGGACGAGGAAGGGGTCTGCCGCGGCGTCACCGCGTGGAACCTCGAAGACGGCACGTTGCATCGGTTCCGCGCGCATCTCGTGGTGCTCGCCACGGGGGGCTATGGACGGGCGTATTTCTCCGCCACCTCCGCCCACACCTGTACTGGCGACGGCAATGCGATGCTGTTGCGTGCCGGCCTGCCATTGCAGGACATGGAGTTCGTCCAGTTTCATCCGACCGGAATTTACGGCGCCGGCTGCCTCATTACCGAAGGTGCGCGCGGCGAAGGCGGGTATCTGACCAATTCGGAAGGCGAGCGCTTCATGGAGCGCTATGCGCCGTCGGCCAAGGATCTCGCCTCACGCGACGTGGTGAGCCGTTCGATGACCATCGAGATCCGTGAAGGCCGCGGCTGCGGTCCCGACAAGGACTACATCCTGCTCCATCTCGAGCATCTCGATCCGAAGGTTCTGCACGAGCGGCTGCCGGGCATCTCGGAGACCGCGAAGATCTTCTCCGGCGTCGACGTGACGAAAGAGCCGATCCCCGTGCTGCCGACCGTCCATTACAACATGGGCGGCATTCCGACGAACTATCATGCCGAGGTGATCGGGCCGCGGCCCGGCGATCCCGAGCGCGTCGCGCCCGGCCTGATGGCGATCGGCGAGGCAGCCTGCGTGTCAGTGCACGGGGCCAATCGACTCGGCACCAACTCGCTCCTCGATCTCGTCGTCTTCGGCCGCGCGGCGGCGCACCGGGCTGTCGAGCTGGTGCGCCCCAATACGACGCACAGGACGCTCGCGGCATCGGCGAGCGAGGAATCGGTGGCACGCTTCGACCGCATCCGCCAGGCCAAGGGCAACTCGCGGACCAGCGAGATTCGCCTCGCGATGCAGCGCATCATGCAGGATAATTGCGCGGTTTTCCGCACCGCAGCGGTGCTCGACGAAGGCGTTCAGAAGATCGATGCCGTCGCGCGCTCGATCGCGGATCTTTCAATCACCGATCGCTCGCTGATCTGGAACACCGACCTTGTCGAGGCGCTCGAGCTGGAGAATCTGCTGTCCCAGGCGGTCGTCACGATGCATTCCGCGGCAAACCGCAAGGAGAGCCGCGGCGCCCACGCACGCGAGGATTATCCCAATCGGGACGACACCGATTGGATGAAGCATACGGTGGCTTGGCTGGATGGACCGGACAAGGTGCGTATCGATTACCGCCCGGTGCACCTCTACACGCTTTCGGATGAGGTCGAGGTCTTCCCGCCCAAAGCCCGCGTTTACTGAACGAGATCGGCATGGCTGAATTCACCCTTCCCGCCAACTCCAAGGTTGGTCCTGGCAAAAGCTTTCCGGCGCCGGCCGGGGCGAAGCGAACCCGCGACTTCAAGATCTATCGCTGGGATCCCGACACCGGGCAAAATCCGCGGCTCGATACCTATTCGGTCGATCTCGACGCGTGCGGACCGATGGTTCTCGACGCGCTGATCAAGATCAAGAACGAGGTCGATACGACGCTGACCTTCCGGCGCTCCTGCCGCGAGGGGATCTGCGGCTCGTGCGCAATGAACATCGACGGTACCAATACGCTTGCCTGCCTCAAGCCGATCGACGACGTCTCGGGCAGCGTCCGGATCTACCCGCTGCCGCACATGCCGGTGGTGAAGGACCTGGTTCCCGACCTGACGCATATCTACGCGCAATACCGCTCCATCAAGCCTTGGCTCCAGACGGTCTCGCCGCTGCCGCCGGACCGCGAGCAGGCGCAGTCGGTCCCGGAGCGGGAGAAGCTCGACGGGCTCTGGGAATGCATTCTCTGCTTCTGCTGCTCGACCGCCTGCCCGAGCTATTGGTGGAACGGCGATCGCTATCTCGGGCCCGCGATCCTGCTGCAAGCCTATCGCTGGATCGCCGATAGCCGCGACGAGAATACGGGCGAGCGCCTCGATGATCTCGAGGATCCGTTCCGCCTCTATCGCTGTCATACGATCATGAATTGTACCCGGACCTGCCCGAAGGGCCTGAACCCGGCCAAGGCGATCTCCGAGATTAAGCAGCTGATGGTCGTCCGTCGCTAGATGACCGACATCGGCAAAAAGCCGCGTTGTCCCTTCTGCAACGCGCCCTGGACCGACGAGATGCTGGATATTTTCGACGCCGGCATGAACGGCGGCTGCGGCTGCGGTCATGATCACGGCGCTGCGCATGCCGCGCCGGATCACCGGGATGAGAAGCATGCGGCGGGGGAGATCGTCTGCGCGGCCTGTCACCGGGCCATCTACCGGGCCATGCCGCTCGACGAACCGGCGTAATCGCGCCGTCATCGTCCCGGCCCGCTGATTAGCTTTTGCCGCCGTCCTCCATTTTGGGTAAGACTGCCGGCATATGTCCCCGCCTTATTCCATCGATTTCCTCCGCATCGCCGAAGCCGAAGGTCCCCAAGCGGCCTACCGTGCGCTGGTGCAGCACGGCGAGCTGATCCGGGATTCGAATCAGGCGCTCGCCGTCGAAAAGCTCCAAGGGCTTTCTCGCGCGCTGCTCCACTACCATCCGGGGAACGGCACGGGCGGCTGGCGCGCCCGTCTCGGATTGGCGCGGAGCGCGGAGGTGCCGCCGCAAGGCCTCTACCTCTACGGCGCCGTCGGTCGCGGCAAGTCGATGCTTATGGATCTCTTCTTTGCCGCGACGCCGATCGAGAAGAAGCGACGGGTGCATTTCCACGCCTTCATGCTCGAGGTGCACGATCGGATCTTCCGCCAGGGCAGGCAGCAGGAAGGCGACTCGATCGCCCCGGTCGCGAAGGCGATCGCCACCGAAACGACGCTGCTCTGCTTCGACGAGTTTCAGGTCACCGACATTGCGGATGCAATGATCCTGGGGCGATTGTTCAGGAAGCTGTTCGAGCGCGGTGTCGTGGTGGTTGCCACCTCGAACCGGCCGCCCGACGACCTCTACCAGGATGGGTTGCAACGCGAACGATTCCTGCCGTTCATCGCGCTGCTCAAGGAGAAGCTCGACGTCCATGAGCTCGACGGCGGGCGTGACTATCGCCTTGCACGCCTTAGCGGGAGACCGGTCTATTATTCGCCGCTCGATCGCAGTGCCGAGCGCGCGATCGAGGAAACCTTTGCCGCCCTGACCGACGGCGCGTCCGGGGAGGCGCTCATACTGCCGGTGCAGGGCCGTCAGGTTAAGGTGTCGCGGGCGGCGAAGAACGTTGCTTGGTTCACATTCGATGAGCTGTGCGAGCGCCCGCTTGGCTCGGCCGATTACATCGCCATCGCGGAGCGGTTCCACACGGTCATTCTCGCCGGGATTCCGGCCCTTGGGCCTGAGCGTTACAACGCGGCGAAGCGCTTCAACACGCTCATCGATGCGCTCTACGAGGGACGCGTGAACCTCGTCGCCTCGGCCGAAGTCCCCCCCGACCGGCTGTATCCGGCAGGGGAAGGCGGCTTCGAATTCCAACGCACCGTTTCCCGTCTGATGGAGATGCAGTCGGCGGAGTACATCGGCGGTCACGGCTAGCGCGTCACGCCGAGACCTTCGGTCGTCGAATCGAGCATCCGCTCAACCCTGCCCTTGCTCCTGCTCGGTTTTCGCGGTAATACCCGCGCCGTTCCCATGGCGCCGGATTTCCGTCCGTGAGCCTTCGCGACGCGCCGTTAAGGCATCAGATCCTTACAAAAGGGGCCAGTGAAAACCATGGCACGCAATAAGATTGCATTGATCGGCTCCGGACAGATCGGCGGCACGCTTGCGCTGCTCGCCGGATTGAAGGAACTCGGTGATGTCGTGCTGTTCGACGTCGTCGAAGGCGTCCCGCAGGGCAAGGCGCTCGATCTCGCCCAGGCGTCGCCCATCGAGGACTTCGACGTCAAGCTGACCGGCACCAACAATTACGCCGACCTCGCCGGGGCGGACGTCGTCATCGTCACGGCCGGCGTGCCGCGCAAGCCGGGCATGAGCCGCGATGATCTGATCGACGTCAATCAGAAGGTCGTGACCTCGGTCGGCGAAAACATCAAGAAGCATTGCCCCGACGCTTTCGTCATCGTCATCACCAACCCGCTCGACGTCATGGTCTGGGTGATGAAGGAGGTTTCCGGCCTGCCGGCGGAGCGTGTCGTCGGGATGGCCGGTGTCCTCGACAGCGCGCGCTTCCGCTATTTCGTCGCCGAGGAGTTCAACGTCTCGGTCGAGGACGTCAATTGCTTCGTCCTGGGCGGCCACGGCGACACGATGGTGCCGCTGGTCCGCTACTCGACCGTCGCTGGCATCCCGCTCCCCGATCTCGTCCGCATGGGATGGACGACGCAAGAGCGGCTCGACAAGATCGTGCAGCGGACGCGCGACGGCGGTGCCGAGATTGTCGGTCTTCTCAAGACCGGCTCGGCCTTCTATGCGCCGGCCGCAGCGGCGATCCAGATGGCCGAATCGTTCCTGAAGGACAAGAAGCGCGTGCTGCCTTGCGCGGCGATGCTGAGCGGCCAGTATGGCGTCAAGGACGTCTACGTCGGCGTTCCCGTCGTGATCGGGGCGAACGGCGTCGAGCGGATCGTCGAAATCTCCCTGGATCAGGCGGAGAAGGCTGCGTTCGACAAGTCCGTCGATGCCGTTCGGCAGCTCGTCGACGTCGTCAAGAAGTTGCAGGCGGCGAAAACCTGAGCGGAGTCTTGCGTCTCGCGCAGGACGGATTTGCGAACTCTGCCCTTCCAATTCCGTGCGAACGCGACGATGTAACTAACGCCGTCGGAGCTGGCAGGGGGGCTCGGGACCGAATCCGTGCCTCCCACAGCACCCCGGTCTGGTTCGACCGAGTATGAGATCTTAATCATCTACAAGTAGGATATTGCCCGGTTCCCGTCGCGGATGGTCTGCGAATGGTCCTGAACCAGACTTGAATTGAACCGACCGAATAGAACCAAGATGTCCCAAATCGATCAGAATTCCTTCCTGTACGGCTCCAACGCAACCTTCATCGCCGAGCTTTACGCGCGCTATGTCGCCGATCCGGCAAGCGTCGAGGAGAGCTGGCGCCGCTTCTTTGCAGAGCTGCAGGACGATCAGGCTTCTGTCCTTGCCGAGCTGCGCGGGCCGGATTGGGCGCCGAACCAGACCCAGGTCATCGGCAACGGCCACGCCAACGGCCATGCGGTGCCCGTCGCCGCGATGCCATCGACGGGGTTCGATGTCCGCCAGGCGACGCTCGACTCGCTGCGTGCGATCAATCTCATCCGCGCCTATCGCGTGCGCGGCCATCTCGAAGCCCAGCTCGACCCGCTGGGCCTGATGGTCCGCCACCAGCATCCCGAACTCGATCCCGCCACCTACGGCTTTACCGCCGAGGATTACAATCGCCCGATTTTCGTGAACAAGGCCTTCGGCTTCGAGACGACGACGCTGAACGAGCTGATGCCGGTCCTGCGCGCCACCTATTGCGGCACGATCGGTGTCGAGTACATGCATATCCAAGAGCCCGCAGAGCGCGCTTGGATCCAGGAGCGGATCGAGGGTCCGCGTAACCACACCGACTTCTCGGTGAAGGGCAAGCGCGCCATCCTGGAGCGGCTGGTCGTCGCCGAGACCTTCGAGCGATTCTGCGATCGCCGCTACACCGGCACCAAGCGCTTCGGTCTTGACGGCGGTGAATCGCTGCTTCCGGCCCTGGAGCAGGTCGTCAAGCGCGGCGGCCAGCTCGGGATGAAGGAGCTGCTGATCGGCATGCCGCATCGCGGCCGGCTCAACGTGCTGGCCAATTTCATGGGCAAGCCGTTTGCTGCCATCTTCTCGGAGTTCCAGGGGAATCCCGCCAATCCGGAGGACGTCCAGGGCTCGGGCGACGTCAAATATCATCTCGGCACGTCGCAGGATCGCGAGTTCGACGGCAACGTCGTGCATCTGTCCTTGCAGGCCAATCCGTCGCATCTCGAGGCGGTCAATCCGGTCGTTCTCGGCAAGGTCCGCGCCAAGCAGCGGCAGCGCGCCGACAACAATCGCGACGAGGTCGTCGGCCTGCTGATGCACGGCGACGCCGCCTTCATCGGCCAGGGCCTCGTCGCCGAATCGTTTCAGCTCTCCGAGCTCAAGGGCTACCGCACCGGCGGTACGATCCATTTCATCGTGAATAACCAGATCGGTTTCACGACGACGCCGTCCTATGCCCGCTCGGGTCCGTACCCCTCGGACGTCGCGAAGATCGTCCAGGCGCCGATCTTCCACGTCAATGGCGACGACCCGGAGGCGGTGGTCCACGTCTCGCGCATCGCGACCGAGTTCCGGCATCGCTTCAAGAAAGATATCGTCGTCGACATTGTCTGCTATCGCCGCCACGGCCATAACGAGGCCGACGAGCCGGCATTCACCCAGCCGATCATGTACCGGACGATCGCCGACCATCCGACGACGCGGCAGATCTACGCGCAACGGCTGATCGAGGAAGGCGTCCTCACCGAAGCCGAAGCCGACGAGATGGTGTCGAGCTTCCTCGCCGTCCTCGATGCGCAATTCGAGAGCGCGAAGAGCTACCGTCCGAACAAGGCCGACTGGTTGGAGGGCGCGTGGACCGGGCTCGAGGTCGCCTCGGGCGAGGATCGCCGCGGCGATACCGGCGTCTCGCACGAGCTTCTGAAAGAGGTCGGGTTCGCGCTGTCGCGGGTGCCGGACGGGTTCAATCTCAATCGCAAGATCGCCCGCCAGCTCGAAGCCAAGCGTCAGGCGATCGAGACCGGTGAGGGCGTCGACTGGGCGACCGCCGAGGCGCTTGCCTTCGGCACGCTCTGCGCCGAGGGAACCTTCGTTCGCCTTAGCGGCCAGGACAGCGGCCGTGGGACCTTCTCGCAGCGTCATGCCGTTCTCGTCGACCAGCAGACCGAGGAAAAATTTGTCCCCATCAACAACGTCCGTCCCGGTCAGGCGACCTTTGAGGTGCTCGACAGTCCGCTTTCCGAGGCGGCGGTCCTGGGCTTCGAGTACGGCTACAGCCTCGCCGAGCCGCATGCCTTGATCCTCTGGGAAGCGCAGTTCGGCGATTTCGCCAATACGGCGCAAGGACTCATCGATCAGTTCATCGCCTCGGGCGAGGCGAAATGGCTCCGCATGTCGGGTCTCGTGATGCTGCTGCCGCATGGCTATGAAGGGCAGGGGCCCGAGCATTCGTCGGCCCGTCTCGAGCGCTACCTGCAGCTCTGCGGCGAGGACAATATCCAGGTCTGCAATCTGACCAGCGCCGCGAATTATTTCCACGCCTTGCGGCGTCAGGTTCATCGCAACTTCCGCAAGCCGCTCGTCATCATGACGCCGAAGTCGATGCTGCGCGCTCGCGAGTTCATGTCGAACCTCGACGAGATGGCGCCGGGGACGGCGTTTCATCGCGTCCTCGGCGAAGTCGACACGCTGGTCGCCGACGAGAAGGTGCGGCGCGTCGTGCTCTGCTCCGGGAAGGTCTATTTCGACCTCCTCAAGGAGCGTCGCGAGCGCAAGATCGACGACATCGCGCTGATCCGCATCGAGCAGCTCCACCCGTTCCCGTTCACCGCGCTGGGCAAGCTGATCGGCCGCTACAACAACGCGGATTTCGTGTGGTGCCAGGAAGAGCCGCAGAACGCCGGCGCCTGGAGCTTCGTCGATCGCCGCATCGAGCAGGTGCTGATCGGCCTCCCGACCAAGGTGAAGCGTCCCATATACATCGGGCGGCCCGAGGCGGCTGCGACGGCGACGGGTCTCCTGAAGCGCCACAACAAGGAACAGGCCAAGCTGGTCGACGCGGCCCTCACGCTGAAATAAGCTGAAAATAAGCAGGGGCGTTCCCAACGCGCCGAGCCACCGAGGTGAAAATGCCAACCGAAATAAAAGTGCCCGCGTTGGGCGAGTCGGTGACGGAGGCGACCGTCGCCAAATGGCTGAAGAAGATCGGCGATGCGGTCAAGGTCGACGACCCGCTCGTCGAGCTCGAGACCGATAAGGTGACGCTCGAGGTGAACGCCACCGCGGACGGCTCGCTGGCCGAGATCACCGTCGCCGAAGGCGGCAACGTTGCGGTCGGCGGCGTCCTCGGCGTCATCGGCGAGGCGAGCGGCAAAGCGGCGGCGAAGCCTGCGCCGGCCAAGGCGGCCGTTGCAGAAAAGCCTGTCGAAAAGCGCGCCCCGGCACCTGCCGCGAAACCGGCGGCGGCGGTGAATGCCGCCAGCGCCGCCGTCGTCGAGCGCTCCGGCCCGGCCGTGCAGCGCCTCGTCGCCGAGAACCAGATCGATCCCGCAGCGATCGCTGCCACCGGCAGGGATGGCCGCCTCACCAAGGGCGACGTCCTCGCAGAGCTCCAGCGCAAGCCGGCAAGCGCGCCAGCTCCTGCACCGGTCGCGAGGGCGCCGCGGACGCCGGACATGCGCGAGCAACGCGTCCGGATGACGCGGCTACGCAAGCGCATCGCCGAGCGGCTCAAGGAAGCGCAGAACACCGCCGCCATGCTGACCACCTTCAACGAGGTGGACATGACCGAGGTGATGGCGCTGCGCGAGCGCTATCGCGACACTTTCGAGAAGAAGCACGGCGTCCGCCTCGGCTTCATGTCGCTCTTCGTCAAGGCCTGCATCGTCGCGCTCAAGGAGCTACCGGCGGTCAACGGCGAGATCGACGGCGATGATCTCGTCTACAAGAACTACTATGACATCGGCGTCGCGGTCGGTACGCCGCAGGGGCTCGTCGTTCCCGTCCTGCGCGACGCCGATGCGATGAGCTTCGGCGAGATCGAGAAGTCGGTCGGCGACCTCGGCAAGCGGGCACGCGACGGCAAGCTGTCGCTCGACGAGCTGTCCGGCGGCACCTTCACGATCACTAACGGCGGCATCTACGGCTCGCTGATGTCGACGCCGATCCTCAATCCGCCGCAGTCGGCGATCCTCGGCATGCACAAGATCCAGAAGCGCGCGGTCGTGATCGACGACAAGATCGAGATCCGGCCGATGATGTATCTCGCGCTCAGCTACGATCACCGCATCGTCGATGGTCGCGAGGCGGTGACGTTCCTCGTGCGCGTCAAGGAATGCATCGAGGATCCGCAACGGATCCTCCTCGACATGTAGCTGCCGCAAACGCGGCGAAGCGAAGGATCAGCGATGAGCGAGAAGTTCGACGTCGTCATCATTGGTGGCGGTCCCGGCGGCTATGTCGCGGCGATCCGCGCCGGGCAGCTCGGCCTGAAGACCGCCTGCATCGAGAGCCGCGGCAGTCTCGGCGGCGTCTGCCTCAACATCGGCTGCATCCCGTCGAAGGCGCTGCTGCAATCCTCCGAGAAATACGAAGAAGCATCGCATTCCTTCGCCGCGCACGGCATCAAGCTGAACGGGATCGGCCTCGATCTTCCGACGATGATGGCGCGCAAGGACAAGGTCGTCACCGACCTGACCAAGGGCGTCGAGTTCCTCTTCCGCAAGAACAAGGTGACCTGGATCAAGGGCAAGGCGCGCATCACGGCGCCCGGCAAGATCGCGGTCGCCCTCACCGACGGCGGCAGCCAGGACGTCGAGGCGACTTCGATCATTGTCGCCACCGGCTCCGACATCGTCCCCTTGCCCGGCGTCGAGATCGACGAGAAGCAGATCGTCTCCTCGACCGGCGCGCTGTCGCTCGCCAAGGTGCCCGAGCATTTCGTGGTGATCGGCGGCGGCTATATCGGGCTCGAGATGGGCTCGGTCTGGCGCCGGCTCGGTTCGAAGGTGACGGTCGTCGAGTTTCTCGACCGCATCACCCCCGGCATGGACGGCGAGACCGGCAAGCAACTGCAGCGCGTGCTGACCAAGTCCGGCTTCGAATTCAAGCTCGGCACGAAGGTCGTCGGAGCGACGAAGAACAAGAAGGGCGTGACCCTGCAACTCGAGCCGGCTACCGGCGGCGAGCGCAGCGAGCTGACGGCCGACGTCGTCCTCGTCGCGATCGGGCGCCGTCCCTACACCGACGGGCTCGGCCTGCAGGAGATTGGCGTCGCGCTGGACAATCGGCAGCGCGTCGTGGTCGACAGCGGTTATCAAACCAACATTCCCGGCATCTACGCCATCGGCGACGTCATTCCGGGTCCGATGCTGGCGCACAAGGCCGAGGACGAGGGGGCGGTGCTCGCCGAGATCCTCGCCGGGCAGAAGCCGCACGTGAACTACGACGCGATTCCGGCAGTGATTTACACGTGGCCGGAAGTTGCCTCGGTCGGCAAGACCGAGGAAGAGCTGAAGACCGCCGGCATCGCCTACAAGGCCGGCAAGTTCCCCTTCACCGCGAACGACAGGGCGCGCGCCAACGGCGACACCGAGGGCTTCGTCAAGATCCTCGCCGATGCGACGACGGACCGGGTGCTCGGCGTGCATATCATCGGACCCGACGCCGGCACGATGATCGCCGAGGCGACGATGGCGATGGAGTACGGGGCTTCCGCCGAGGACATCGCGCGCACGACGCATGCGCATCCGACGCTGAACGAATCCATGAAAGAGGCCGCCCTCGCCGTCGAGGGCCACCCGCTTCACATCTGACGAGCTACCGCGGCGCCTTCGCGCGCGGATGTGCCTCGTCGTAGACCGCCAGCAGGCGCTTCGAATCGACGGCGGTGTAGCGCTGCGTCGTCGACAGGCTGGAATGGCCCAGCAGCTCCTGAATCGCCCGGAGATCGCCGCCGCCGGCGAGAAGATGCGTCGCGAAGCTATGACGTAGCGCGTGCGGCGTTGCCGCACCGGGCAGGCCGAGAAGCTGGCGCAGCTGAACGACGCGGCGCTGCACGATCCGCGGGTTCAGTGTGCCGCCGCGGGCGCCGAGGAACAACGGCGAGTCCGGACCTTCCGCGAAGGGACAAAGCGCGACGTAATCGGCGACCGCCGCGGCGACGACCGGCAGGATCGGCACGACGCGTTCCTTGTTGCCCTTGCCGGTGATCCGCATGATCCCTGCGGTGACCGGCGCCTCGCGCCGCGTCACACCCAGCGCCTCCCCCAGTCGAAGACCGCAGCCGTAGAGCAGTGTCAGGATCGCGAGGTCGCGGGACGCGATCCATGGCTCGCTGGCGAATTCCTCGACGCTGTCGAGCGTGTCGGCGGCTTCCGTCACGGTCAGCGGCTTCGGCACTGAAATCGGCAGCTTGGGGCTGCGCACCGTCGCCAAGGCCGGGTTGTGGACGAGGCCGCGGCGGTCGAGGAAACGATAGAAGCCTCGCACGACCGACATCGCGCGCGCCGTCGAGCTGCGCGCCTTGCCATCGCCGGCACGCTGCGCGAGAAAGGCGCGGAAATCGGCCGCGCGTAGCGCCGCGAGCTCGGCGAAACCAGGCGCCGTCCCGAGATGCTCGACGAGGAAATCGAAGAATCGCGCGAGGTCGCCGCCGTAGGCGGCGATGGTGTGCGGCGACGCACGTTTCTCGCTGCCGAGCCAAGCCTGCCATTCGGTGATCGCCGACAGGCACTCGCCGGCGGCGCAAAATCGCGCGAGCGGGACTGGGGCAGGCGCTGCCGCGATGCGACTAGGCCGCGATGTCGAGCCAGGCGGCAATCGTCAGCTCGAGGCTGCGCGCCAGAAAGCTGAGGAGCTCGGTGCCCTGGCCGGGATGGAACCGGTCGGCGCGACGCGTCCCGATGCAGAGAAGCCCGACCGGCGCATGATCGCTGACGTGCACCCGGAGCAGCGCCTGCGATCGGACGAGCCCTGCCGCGGAGCCGAAGAGCGCCGGATCGCCGGCCGTCTCGTCGCACAGCAACGTCATCCGTTCGCCGCCGAGGATATGCTCGACCGTGCCGCGCCGCAGGATCTGCACACCGTGCATTGGCAGCCGCGGCTGCGAGGCGGCCGCGGATTCGACGCCGATCGTCACGACGTCGACGTCGAGCATGATCGCGAGGTCGGTCGTCACGACCTGGATCAACTGCTCGAAGCTCTTGGCGGCGACGATCGCCAGCACGGCGGCGTGGACGCGGTTCTGGCTCGCCATGTTGGACCGGCTGGTCGCAAGCAGCGCGCGCTGTTGCGACTTCAGCAGCTTCACCTCGCCGCGTAACCGCTGCAGCATGAAGTGCTGCATGTCGACGACGCCTTCGCCGCGATGCTCGGTAGGCGGCGTCAGCGCCGCGATCAGCTCGGGCCGCTCGTTGAGAAAGTCGGGGTGCTTGCGCAGATAAGCCGCCACCTCGTCGGCGGCGATCTTGCCGCTTTCGGCGCCGGCGCTTGCCGCATCGAGGCGGCCGCCGGTCACGGTCTTCTGATCCTTGCTACGATCCAACTTGCTACTCCGCGGCCTTTCGCTCTGCGCCATCGGGATCGAGAATCGATTGCCCGGTCTTTGCCCAGTCGGCTAGGAACGCCGTGAGCCCTTTGTCGGTCAGCGGGTGGGCGAACATCTGCCGCAGCACCGCCGGTGGGATCGTCGCGACGTGCGCTCCCATCTTCGCCGCCTCGATGACATGCAGCGGACTTCGCACAGACGCGACCAGGACCTCCGTCTTCAGGGACGGATATTGCCGATAGATCGTGACGATCTCGCGAATCAGCTCCATGCCGGGTGCGCCGATGTCGTCGAGCCTGCCGACGAAGGGCGAGATGAAGCTGGCGCCGGCCTTGGCGGCGAGCAGCGCCTGCGCGGCGGAGAAGCACAACGTCACGTTGACCATCGTGCCTTCGCCGGCGAGGGCGCGGCAGGCCTTCAGCCCATCCGGCGTCAACGGCACCTTGACGGTGACGTTCGGCGCGATCTTCGCCAGCTTTCGCCCCTCGGCGAGCATCGTCGCGAGATCGACCGCGGCGACCTCGGCGCTGACCGGCCCGGGAACGACCGCACAGATCTCGCGCACCACCTCGAGGAAATTGCGCCCGCTCTTGGCGATCAGCGACGGATTCGTCGTGACGCCGTCGACCAGGCCGGTGGCGACGAGATCCTTGATTTCGGCGAGGTCCGCAGTGTCGATGAAGAACTTCATAAATCGTGCCTCGGGAGCGGTGGCGGTCGTCGTGATTGGGGTCGCGCCTCGCTTGGACGCGATAGCACTTTGCTCTATGAGTGTAGCCCATGCCCGATCGCCACGCCAGTTTCGCCGCCGCAGAGCCGCGCGACCACGGACTGGCCGAACCGGATGGCCGGCGCTGGCGAGTGCTGCTGCCGTTGCCGCTGGCCGGCGCTTACGACTACTGGGCGCGTGCCGATCTCGGCATTGCAGCCGGAAGCTTCGTTGCCGTGCCGCTCGGCGGCAGGATGGTTGCCGGCGTCGTCTGGGGCGAGGGCGACGAGACGGGCGTTGCAGCGGAGCGTCTGAAGCCGATCGAATCGGTGTTCGACGTTCCGCCGATGACCGAGATGCTGCGCCGCTTCGTCGATTGGGTCGCATCTTATACGGTGACGCCGCCCGGCGCCGTCCTGCGCATGACGATGAGCGTCACCGACGCCCTCGTGCCGCCGCGCCCAACTGCCGTCTGTGCGCTGACGGAGACTGGTAGCGCCGCCCTCGCGGACACGGCGAGCGGCGGCCGCATGACACCGGCGCGGCGGCGCGTCCTCGCCGTGCTGGCCGATGGGCCTTCCTTGCCGATCGTCGAGATCGCCCGTGCCGCCGGCTGCGGCGCCAGCGTCGTGCGCGGCCTCGTCGATCTCGGGCTGCTGCGCATTGAGATGCGGCCGGCGCGTGTACCGCGCGGGGTGCCGGACTGGCATGGCGGACCTGCCTTCTCCTCCGATCAGGCGGCCGCCGCCGAGGCGCTTGTCGCGGTGGTGCGGCAAGCGCAATTCGCCGTGACGCTGCTCGACGGCGTCACCGGCTCGGGCAAGACCGAGGTCTATTTCGCGGCGATCGCCGCAGCGCTCGACGCCGGACGCCAAGTGCTCGTCCTGCTGCCGGAGATCGCGCTCAGCACGCAATTCCTCGCGCGCTTCGCCGAACGCTTCGGGACCGCCCCGACCGGGTGGCATTCCGACCTCAGCCACGGCGAACGGCGCGCCGCGTGGCGCGACATCGCCGAGGGGCGCGCCCGGGTCGTCGTCGGCGCGCGTTCGGCGCTCTTTCTTCCCTTCGGCGATCTCGGGCTGATCGTCGTCGACGAGGAACACGACGCCTCGTACAAGCAGGATGAAGGCGTCATCTACCAGGCGCGCGACATGGCGGTGGTGCGCGGCTCGCTCGGCGCCATTCCGATCGTCCTGGTATCGGCGACGCCGTCGCTCGAGACGGTCGTCAACGTCGAGCGCCAACGCTATCGCTGCGTTCACCTAGCGAGCCGCCATGCCAATGCGATGCTGCCGACGATCCGGACGATCGACCTCAGGCGCGACAAGCCGGAACGCCAGCGCTTTCTCGCGCCGCCGCTCGTCGCGGCGATCGGCGAGACTCTTGCCGCCGGCGAGCAGACGCTGCTCTTCCTCAATCGCCGGGGCTACGCGCCCCTGACCCTGTGCCATACCTGCGGCCATCGCATGCAGTGCCCGAACTGCACGGCGTGGCTGGTCGAGCATCGCTTCCTCGGACAGCTGCAATGCCATCACTGCGGGCATCGCGAGAGCCTGCCGAGCTATTGCCCGAATTGCGCGGCCCCCGGCGCGCTCGCCGCCTGCGGCCCGGGCGTCGAACGCCTCGCCGAGGAGGTCGCTGCCCGCTTTCCCGAAGCACGCATGGCGGTGATGGCGAGCGATACGCTGACCGGACCGCGCATGGCGGCGGAGGTCATCGATGCGGTGCAGGGGCATCGCATCGACATCCTGATTGGGACCCAGATCGTCGCCAAGGGCCATCATTTTCCCATGCTGACGCTGGTCGGCGTCGTCGATGCCGACCTCGGCCTCGCCGGCGGCGATCTGCGGGCTGCCGAGCGCACCTACCAGCTGCTGCATCAGGTCGCCGGACGGGCCGGCCGCGCCGACCGGCCGGGGCTCGTCCTGCTGCAGAGCTTCATGCCGGAGAACCCCGTCATCGAGGCGCTGGTCAGTGGTGAGCGCGACCGCTTCCTGGCGGCCGAGGCGGCGGCCAGGCGTCAGCACCTGATGCCGCCGTTCGGTCGCCTCGCCGCTCTCATCATCGCGGCCCCGGATGCGGAGACCGCCGATTTCGTCGCCGCATCCTTCGCGCGCGCCGGGCCGCACATGCCGGGAGTCGAGGTGCTCGGACCGGCGCCAGCGCCGCTCGCCGTCTTGCGGACGCGGCATCGCCGCCGGTTCCTCGTCAAGGCGCGCCGCGATGTCGGTATCCAGGCGGTCATGCGCGACTGGCTCACCCGCGTCAGGGTGCCGTCGAGCGTCCGGCTCCAGGTCGATATCGATCCCTACAGTTTTCTGTGATCCGATGGCGCCTGGCGAAGCTCGGCAAGGCAGCCTGCCAGCGCGTCGTACCAGCCGGCTTGCTGGACGGGCGTGAAATGGGCGTTGGCCGGGCTCGGGTTCGGGATTAGGAAGATGCGCGTGCTGCCGAGCGTGCTCGGTTGCAGTCCCAGCGCGATGTCGTCGCGTTGCACCCCCAGTGCGATCCGTTCGAACGGCCGGTAACCGGTGACGCCGTGAAAACAGGCGACGAGCGGCCGATGCGCGACAAGCTTGGCAAGGAGAAGCGGGACACCGGCGGCGAATTCGGATTTCGCGAGTTCCGCGGCATTGCCCGTCGGCCGCTTGACGACATCGGTGAAGCCGATCCCGAATTCCGGCATCCGACGGTCGTGCTCCGGCAGCAGCTCGGTCACTCCAAGTGCACGGCGCGCCGGCTCGCTCAGGGCCGAGCGGCTCAACGCCGGCCAGAAGCGGTTCGTCCGCCGCGCGAAATAATGCCCGCGTTGCGCCGAATACAGCCCCGGATTGATGCCGACGAAAACGATGTCGAGCCCGTCGCGCAGGAGATCCGGAAGGGTGTCGAGAGGCGGTCCGATATCGGCCATGTCGTGAAGCTCAATTCCCAGGTGTGTCGGTCGAAGGCGGATGCCGGAAAGCCCCGAATCCCGCGGCGCACCGATTCTATCCTTAAACGCGAACAGGCGCGCTATCGCGACAAATCGGCGCGGCCCGATCTGTTGCACGGGATTTTGAAGTGTGTTACCAACCGCGCGCTTCGGGCGGCTCCCGCCCGTTGGGTTTCCGTTGTCGAAATCCAAGCATAAGAATTCACGCCGTGCGGCATCCGTTGCCGCGGGGATTTCGAGGGTTTTCCTGGCAGTGGCATCTGAAGGTACAGGCGTTTCCGGGCTCGCCGATCGCTATGCCGCGGCGTTGTTCGACCTCGCCGACGAGCGCAAGGCGCTCGACCAGGTGGCGGAGGATCTCCGCCAGCTGCGGGCGCTGCTCGCCGAGAGCGACGATCTGCGCCGTCTCGTGCGCAGCCCGATCCTGTCGCGCGGCGAGCAGGCGAAGGCGATCGCCGCCGTCGCCCAGCGTGCCGGGCTTTCGCCGCTGACCTGCAATTTTCTCGGGCTTGTCGCCCAGAACCGCCGGCTCTTCGCGGTTCCGGGCATGATCAACGCCTTCTTGGCGCGGCTTGCGGCGCGCCGCGGCGAGGTCACCGCCGAGGTCGTCGCCGCGCAGGAGCTGACGCCGGCGCAGCTCGGTGCTGTAAACGATCAGCTCAAGAAGGCTATGGGTAGCAAGGTTGCCGTCGAGGTTCGGGTCGATCCCAGCCTGCTCGGCGGCCTCGTCGTCAAAATCGGGTCGCGCATGGTCGATGCATCGTTGCGCAGCAAGCTGCACCGGTTGCAGCTCGCGATGAAAGGGGCTTAGTCGATGGAAATCCGGGCGGCGGAAATCTCCGCAATTCTCAAGCAGCAGATCGCCAATTTCGGCGCCGAGGCAGATGTCGCCGAGGTCGGGCAGGTGCTCTCGATCGGCGACGGCATCGCGCGTATCTACGGCCTCGACAAAGTCCAGGCCGGCGAGATGGTCGAGTTCGCCAACGGCATGAAGGGCATGGCCCTCAACCTCGAGACCGACAACGTCGGCGTCGTGGTGTTCGGCGACGACAGCGGCATCCGTGAGGGCGATACCGTCAAGCGTACCGGCGCGATCGTCGAGGTGCCGGTCGGCAAGGGGCTGCTCGGCCGCGTCGTCGACGGTCTCGGCAACCCCATCGACGGCAAGGGTCCGCTGGTCGACGTCAAGCAGACCCGCGTCGAGGTCAAGGCGCCCGGCATCATCCCGCGCAAGTCGGTGCACGAGCCGGTGCAGACCGGCCTCAAGGCGATCGACGCGCTGGTCCCGGTCGGCCGCGGCCAGCGCGAGCTGATCATCGGCGATCGCCAGACCGGCAAGACCGCCGTTGCGATCGATACCATCCTCAACCAGAAGGGCGTCAACGCCGGCGACGACGAGTCGAAGAAGCTCTATTGCGTCTACGTCGCGATCGGCCAGAAGCGCTCGACCGTCGCGCAGATCGTCAAGACGCTGCAGGACTACGGCGCGATGCAGTATTCCATCGTCGTCGCTGCGACCGCGTCCGAGCCGGCGCCGCTGCAGTTCCTCGCGCCCTATACCGGCTGCGCGATGGGCGAGTACTTCCGCGACAACGGCATGCACGCCTTGATGATCTACGACGATCTGTCGAAACAGGCCGTCGCATACCGCCAGATGTCGCTGCTGCTGCGCCGCCCGCCGGGCCGCGAAGCCTATCCCGGCGACGTGTTCTACCTGCATTCGCGCCTGCTCGAGCGCGCCGCCAAGCTCAATGAGGCGCACGGCTCGGGCTCGCTGACGGCGCTGCCGATCATCGAGACCCAGGCCGGCGACGTCTCGGCCTATATCCCGACCAACGTCATCTCGATCACCGACGGCCAGATCTTCCTCGAGACCGAGCTGTTCTATCGCGGCATCCGCCCTGCCATCAACGTCGGCCTCTCAGTCAGCCGCGTCGGTTCCGCGGCGCAGATCAAGGCGATGAAGCAGGTCGCCGGCCGCATCAAGCTCGAGCTCGCGCAATATCGCGAGATGGCCTCCTTCGCGCAGTTCGCCTCCGACCTCGACGCCTCGACCCAGCGCCTGCTGGCGCGCGGCTCGCGGCTGACCGAGCTCCTGAAGCAGGCGCAGTTCTCGCCGCTCGCGGTCGAGGAGCAGGTCGTCTCGATCTTCGCCGGCGTCCGCGGCTATCTCGACAAGATCGAGGTCGGCGCGATCGGCCGGTTCGAGGCCTCGTTGCTTGCCGAGCTGCATTCGAAAGCGCCGGACATCCTGGCGTCGATCCGCGAGAAGCGGGAGCTCACGGTCGAGACCGAGGAGAAGCTCAAGATCTTCGTCGAGAACTTCGCGAGAACCTTCGTCTAGCCGGCAGGAAGCGCTCGAGAGATGCCCAGCCTCAAGGACCTCCGCGTCCGCATCCGCAGCGTCAAGTCGACGCAGAAGATCACCGCGGCCATGAAGATGGTCGCGGCGTCGCGCCTGCGCCGCGCGCAGGAGCAGGCCGAGGCCGCGCGTCCCTATGCGCAGCGGATGGACCGCATGCTGTCCTCGCTCGCCGGCAAGCTCGCCGGCATGCCGGGGGCGCCGCCGCTGCTCGCCGGGACCGGCAAGGACACCGTGCACCTGCTGGTCGTCGCGACCTCGGATCGCGGCCTCGCCGGCGGCTTCAACGGCACCATCCTGCGCGAGGCGCGACGCAACATCCGCGAGCTGCAGGCCGCCGGCAAGACCGTCAAAATCCTGACGATCGGGCGCAAGGGCCGCGACAGCCTGCGGCGCGACTACGCCAAGCTGATCGGCGACAGCCTGACCGAGGTCGGCCGCAAGCGGCTCGCCTTCGTCGAGGCCAAGGAGATCGCCGACAAGATTCTGGCGATGTACCAGGCCGGCAGCTTCGACGTCTGCACGATCGTCTACAACCGGTTCAAGTCGGCGATCAGCCAGATCGTGACGCTGCAGCAGCTTATCCCCTTCGCACCGCCGGCATCGACGCCGGAGACCGCGGCCGGCACCGGGGTCTACGAGTTCGAGCCGTCGGAGGAGGAGATCCTGACCGCGCTGCTGCCGAGCAATCTCGCGGTGCAGATCTTCACCGCGCTGCTCGAGAACGGCGCCAGCGAGCAGGGCGCCCGCATGACGGCGATGGACAATGCGACGCGCAATGCCGGCGAGATGATCGATCGTCTGACGATCAATTACAACCGGACGCGCCAGGCCGTCATCACCAAGGAATTGATCGAGATCATTTCCGGCGCCGAAGCCCTCTGAACGGGTCGGCGCCGAGGAGTTAAGGGACAGAAGTCATGGCAAAGAACAACGTTGGAACCATCACCCAGGTCATCGGCGCCGTCGTCGACGTCAAGTTCGACGGTGACCTGCCGTTCATCCTCAGTGCACTGAACGTCGACAACGGCGGCAAGAAGCTCGTCCTCGAGGTTGCTCAGCATCTCGGCGAGAACACCGTCCGCACCATCGCGATGGACTCGACCGACGGTCTCGTCCGCGGCTACGAGGCGATCGACACCGGCGCTCCGATCACGGTTCCGGTCGGTCCCGAGACATTGGGCCGCATCATCAACGTCATCGGCGAGCCGGTCGACGAGCGTGGGCCCGTGGGCGCCACCCGCTTTTCACCGATCCACCGCGCCGCGCCCGAGTTCGTCGATCAGTCGACCGAGACCGAGATCCTCGTCACGGGCATCAAGGTCGTCGACATGCTGGCGCCCTACGCCAAGGGCGGCAAGGTCGGGCTGTTCGGCGGCGCCGGCGTCGGCAAGACCGTGCTGATCATGGAGCTGATCAACAACGTCGCGAAGGCGCACGGCGGCTACTCCGTCTTCGCCGGCGTCGGCGAGCGCACCCGCGAGGGCAACGATCTCTATCACGAGATGATCGAATCCAACGTCATCATCCCCGACGGCCCGGGCTCCAAGGCGGCGCTCGTCTATGGCCAGATGAACGAGCCGCCGGGCGCCCGCGCCCGCGTCGCGCTGACCGGCCTGACACTCGCGGAATACTTCCGCGACGAGGAAGGCCAGGACGTGCTGTTCTTCGTCGACAATATCTTCCGTTTCACCCAGGCGGGCTCGGAAGTGTCTGCGCTGCTCGGTCGCATCCCGTCGGCGGTGGGCTATCAGCCGACTCTGGCGACCGACATGGGTACGCTGCAGGAGCGCATCACGACGACCAAGAAGGGCTCGATCACCTCGGTGCAGGCGATCTACGTGCCCGCCGACGATCTGACCGATCCGGCGCCGGCCGCCTCCTTCGCCCATCTCGATGCGACGACCGTGCTATCGCGCCAGATTGCCGAGCTCGGCATCTACCCGGCGGTCGATCCGCTCGACTCGACCTCGCGCATGCTCGACCCGCGGGTCGTCGGCGAGGAGCATTACCAAGTGGCGCGCGACGTTCAGCGCGTGCTGCAGACCTACAAGTCGCTGCAGGACATCATCGCCATTCTCGGCATGGACGAGCTCTCCGAGGACGACAAGCTGGTCGTCTCCCGCGCCCGCAAGATCCAGCGCTTCCTGTCGCAGCCTTTCCACGTCGCCGAGATCTTCACCGGCACGCCCGGCGTGCTGGTCTCGCTCGAGGATACGATCAAGGGCTTCAAGGGTATCGTCGCCGGCGAGTACGACGACATCCCGGAGGCGGCCTTCTACATGGTCGGGACGATCGAGGAAGTGCTGGCGAAGGCGCGCAAGATGGCGACCGAAGCGGCCTAGTTCGACAAGGGATCGATCGTCATGGCCGACAAGGTCCAATTCGAGCTGGTCTCGCCGGAAAAGCTGCTGCTCTCCGAGGCGGTCGACATGGTCGTCGTCCCCGGGGCCGATGGCAATTTCGGCGTGCTTCCCGGCCATTCCCTGCTGATCTCGACGGTCCGTCCGGGCGTGATCGACGTCTATGAGGGAAATCAGATCAGCGAGCAGATCTTCGTCTCCGGCGGCTTCGCCGAGGTGACGCCGGAGCGCTGCACGGTCCTTGCCGACGAGGCGATGCCGCTGTCGGCCCTCGATTCCGCCACGGTCGAGGCCGAGATGCGCAACCTCGAGGCCGCCCTCGCGAATCTTCGCGAACGCTCCGGCCGTCTGTCGGGCGACGAGCGCGAGGCTGTGCTCACCGAGCTGCGCGCCACGGAGAGCAAGCTCGATGTCGGCCAGGCGAAGCTAGCGGCGCTCCGCACCACGACCGCGCATTGACGCGGTCCGGCCGAACGGCCGGCTGCAGCGAAAGACTTGCAACGATATCCCGCAATCGGCCAACAATGCCGATGCGCAGAAAAGTTCGCGTGCGGGGAGGAGCAGGGTGACGACGAGACGCGAGTTTCTCGCCGGTGCGGCCGTTGTCGGTGCCGCCGCGACTGGGACGCCGTTCCTGATCGGCGCCAGCCGAGCCGCGGAGCCGATGGTCTTTGTCCTCCCGCTCAGCTTCGTTCCCGATTTCATCGACGTAATGAACGCCTATTCCGGCGGTCATTTCGCGCGCCAGGGGATCGACGCAAAGCTCATCGGGGCGACCAGCGGCGCCCAGGGCATGCAGCTTTTGGTGACAGGTCAGGCGCAATTCGGCCGCGGCTCGGCGCTCGACGAAATCCGGGCCGCCGCGCAGAAGTCGCCGCCCATCGGCATCGCGACGATCAATCAGGGCTCGAGCTTTCGGATCATCAGCCTGCAGGATCGCCCGGTGCAGAAGGCCGAGGACTTCAAGGGCAAGACGGTCGGCATCATCTCCAACGGGTCGCCGACCGAGATTTTTCTCGACCTGATGCTGGCCAAGGTCGGGCTGAACAAATCCGACGCCGAGCGCCAAGCCACCGGCGGAACGGCCGGCGCGATCGAGTATCTCAAGAAGGGCCGCGTCGATTGCTTCATCTCGTCGCTGAGCGTCGTCGTCGCGCTTGAGCAGGCGGGCGAGAAAATCGTCTATTGGAGCACCGATCGTTACGCGCCGATGCCCGGCAACATCTATATGACGACGCCCGAGGTCGTCGTCGCCAGGCCTGACCTCGTCGTCCACTGTCTGCACGCCCTCAAGGCGTCGATCGACGAGCTTATGACGCAGCCGACCGCGCCGTTGTTCGAGCGGGCGGCGAAGGACTTCGATATTCCCGGCTTGCAGAATCTCGACACCCAGGTCGTTTACCTGCGGCGCGTCGTCGCTGAGGCTTGGCTGTCACAGGGCCGGGAAAACTTGCTCCGGAACATCCCGAGCCTGTGGGCGTCAGGGGTCGAGGCGTTGCGCTCCGCCGCAATCGTCGATATCAAGGATCCGACTGGACTTTATACCAATCGCTTCATCGACGAGGCGCTGCGGGCCTGAGAATCTCGAGACGTTGGACGCTTTTTGTCCTTCCGGTGTTTATTCCGAGGCCGACTGCGAGTTCAGAGGATATAGCAAGTTAAATGGGTGCGTGGACGCTGGACGACATTTCCTGGGATCGGTTCGACCAGAGCAAGGTCGATCCCGACATCCTCAGCATCGTCAAGGCGGCTGGCCTCGTCGAGCACAACGGCGCGGATTACGCGCAGTACCTCTGTCGCGTCTTCCATGACGACCCCGACTTCCAGGTAATTGCCCTGCGCTGGGGCACCGAGGAAATCCAGCACGGCGAGGCCTTGGCGCGATGGGCGCAGCTTGCCGATCCGAGTTATGATGCGCTCGCCGCGTCGCAGCGCTTCACCGCCGGTTTCCGCGTCGACGTCGCGGCGGAGACCTCGATCCGCGGGTCGCGGGCCGGCGAGATGCTGGCGCGCTGCATGGTCGAGGTCGGCACGAGCTCCTATTACTCGGCCCTGGCCGAGGCGGTCGACGAGCCGGTGCTCCGCGACATCTGCCGACGCATCGCCGCCGACGAGTTCCGCCACTACAAGCTGTTCTATACGACGCTGAAGCGGCTCCTCGCGACCGAGAAGCTGAGCCTGTGGCGGCGCCTCAAGATCGCCTTCGGGCGCATCATCGAGGCCGACGACGACGAGCTCGCCTATGCCTATTATGCCGCCAACGAGGGGCAGACACCCTACCGTCGCCGCCGCTATGCCCAGGCCTATGCGCGACGCGCTTATGCCGTTTACCGGTTGCACCACGTCGAGCGTGGGATCGGCATGGTGATGAAGGCGATCGGGCTTTCGCCGACCGGCCGCTTGAGCCGTGTCATCGCCGGCGGAGCCTGGCGCTTCCTGCGGGCGCGCGCCGCGCGGCTGGAGCGTGCGGCCGCCTGACGCTTCGGTCAGCGACGCGCTGGGCTGCAGTGCTTTCCCAGCTCGGCGAGGACGTCGACATAGAGCTGCCGCTTGAATGGCACGATCAACTCCGGAAGCTCGTCCTGGGCGGCCCATTTCCAGGCATCGAACTCCGGGTGCTCGGTTGCGAGATCGACATCCGAATCGGTGCCGGTGAAGCGCATGGCGAACCATTTCTGGCGCTGCCCGCGGTAGCGGCCGCCCCATACCTTGCCGTGCAGCTCGACCGGCAGCTCATAGCGCAGCCATCCTTCGGTCTCGCCGAGAACCTCGACCTTGTCGATGCCGGTCTCCTCCGTGAGCTCGCGCAGAGCGGCCGCCCGCGGCTCTTCGCCGTCGTCGATGCCGCCCTGCGGCATCTGCCACGCCCCCGGGGTGTCGATCCGCTGGCCGACGAAGACGCGCCCGGCGTCGTTCAGCAGCATAATGCCGACGGCCGCACGATAGGCATCCTCGCCCGTTCCGACGGCTCTCTTGCTCACTTCGCTGCACCGTCCTGCGCCGCGGCCGGTTTCGGCTCCGGTTTCGCCTCCGGTGCCGTCTCGCTCTGCTTCGCATCGGGCGCCGTGGCCTCAGCCGGTTTGGCGACGGGCGGGATCGTCACCATCGCCGAGATCGGGGCAAGGACGAGGTCCTTGTCGGGCAAGGTCTTCGACCAGGCGACGACGCGCTCGACGGTGAGGGGATAGAGCGACCCCGCGACGATCGCCCGGTTCTTGCGGCGCGCGATCGGCTCGGAATCGAGCAACGCCTGGTCGACCGCGGTGCGCGACAAATCGGCGTCGAGATCGCGATCGGTGACCGCATAAGGCAACGCGAACTCTCCGGCCAGAGTCGCCACCGCACCGGGGTTGGTGGCGCGCGTCTCGACGAAGAGCAACCCGCGGCCGTTGACGACTTCGAGGACCGGCCGCAGCTCGGGGGCTGCGGCGGTGAAGCGCGAACCCATCATATTGGTGATCCCGACATAGCCGACGGCGCGGCTCAGCGCCCATTCGAGCCGGTCGAGGTTCTGTTGCACCGGTAGCGCGGTCAACAGCGTCTGCGGCCCGGGATCCTCGCGCGGGTAGTCAAGCGGTTCCATTGGGATCGACATCAGCACCTCGTGATGTGCCGCTCGGGCCTTGGCGATCCAATCCGGCAGGTCGGGCGCGTAAGGATCGAAGGCCAAGGTCACGCTGGGCGGCAGCTTGTCGATCGCGCTCTGGGTGTCGAGACCGGCGCGGCCGAGGCCGGCGATGATGACGGCGATCCGCGGATGCCGGTCAGCCGCGTCGAAGGGCGCGGCATAGACCTGCCAAGCGCGCCGTCCGTCCTCGGCGACGATCGGCAAGGGACCGCTCGGGCCACGCTCGATCAGCGTCGGATCGCCGCCGGCGATGAGACGCTCGAAGTCCTTATCGGCCGGTAGCCGAGGTGCGCTCGCGACGGCGGTACTGCGGCGCGACACTGGCGGCAGCGTAATCTCGATCCGCGCGCCAGCTTGCCGTTTCGGTGTGGACGGTTTCGCAAGCCAGGCGACGAAGCCGGCCAGCAGGACCAGAACGACTGCACCGATCGCTGTGAAATAGAGTCCGCTAATCGGCCGCCGCGCCGGACCGACCGCGGAATCAGGAGGACGAAACACGATGCCCGATGGTCAATTCACCGCGCGGCCGTTGAACAACGCGACCCCGCGGAGCATGTCGAGGGCTCGGGCCATCTGGTAATCCTCCGCCGTGCCGAGGACCGACGGATCGACCGAGGCGGCTTCGCCCTTGTCCGCCGGGGTCGTGCCGGGCGGCACGTTGGGGGGCGGGTTGGCGGCGGCTCCGGTCTGATCCGCCGTCGGCTTGTCGGTGTTCTTCAGGGCGCCCCGCAAATCGGCCTCGTGGCGGATGACGCCCTGGGTGAGCTTCTCGATCTTCGCCGGCTCGACGGCGATGTCGGGCTCGATGCCTTTCGCCTGAATCGAGCGCCCGGACGGGGTGTAGTAGCGCGCGGTCGTCAGGCGCATGGCGCCGTGACCCGGTAGCGGGATGATCGTCTGGACCGAGCCTTTGCCGAAGGATTTCGTGCCGAGCAGGATGGCGCGCCGGTGGTCCTGCAACGCGCCGGCGACGATCTCGGAGGCCGAGGCCGAGCCGCCGTTGATCAGGACCACGATCGGCAGCCCGCCGGCGATGTCGCCGCCCTTGGCGTTCCAGCGCTGGGCATCCTCGCTGCGCCGTCCGCGGGTCGAGACGATCTCGCCGCGGTCGATGAAGGCGTCGGATACCGCGATCGCCTGGTCGAGCAAGCCGCCCGGATTGTTGCGCAGGTCGAGCACGAAGCCGATCAGCTTCTTGCCGGCCTCCTGCTTGAGCGTTTTGACGGCATTCTGCAGGCCGCTGTCGGTCTGCTCGTTGAAGCTGGTGATCCGGATATAGCCGACGTTGTCGCCTTCCAGATGCGACTTGACCGATTGGATCTTCACGACGGCCCGCGTCAGGCTCACGTCGAACGGCTCGCGCCCCTCGCGACGGATGGTGAGCTTGATCTGGCTATTCACCGGGCCACGCATCTTCTCGACGGCCTCGGGCAGCGACAGACCGGCGATCGACTCGCCATCGAGATGGGTGATCAGATCGTTCGGCTTGAGCCCGGCACGCGCCGCCGGCGTGTCGTCGATCGGCGAGACGACCTTGACGAAGCCGTTCTCCTGGGTCACCTCGATGCCGAGCCCGCCGAACTCGCCGCGCGTCTGGACCTGCATGTCCTGGTAGTTCTTGGCATTGAGATAGCTCGAATGCGGGTCGAGCGAGGTCAGCATGCCGTTGATCGCCGCTTCGACGAGCTGGTCGTCCTTGACCTCCTCGACATAGTCCGAGCGGACCCGTTCGAAGACCTCGGCGAAGAGATTGAGTTGCCGATAGGTATCGGTGTTCGACTTCGTGGTCTGCGGAACGGCCGCAGAAAGGCCGATGAGGGCGACCGTGGCGGCAGCTACCGCGACCAGACCGAAACGTTTCATCCACTTACCTTATCTTCGCGAGTTGCCAGCCAAGGCAACGGGTTGATGGGTTGATCGTGGTGGCGTAATTCCAAGTAGAGGGAAGCATCGCCCGCCGGCATGACGCCGACCGGCTCGCCTGCAACCAACCACTGACCCACCGCTCCTGCGATCCGTTCCAATCCAGCGAGCAGCGAATGATAGCCGTCCCCATGCTCGATTATCAAGATTTGCCCATAGCCGCGGAACGGTCCGGCAAACTCGATCCGGCCGTCGAACGGCGCGACGACCTGACCGCCGGATCGCGCCGACAGAACGATGCCCTTGCTCGCGGCACCGAATTGATCGTTCTCGCCGAAGCGGCGCGTGAGCTTGCCTGAGACCGGCGCGACCATCGTGCCGTAGGCGGACGAGAAGGGGCGAAGTCCTCGCGGCCGTGCGGGATCGGCGTTCCATGCGACGGTCGGGGCGGCGCTTGCCTCGGCTCCGTCGCGCGGCGGGCGCGTGGTCGCGCGCGACAGCAGCTCGCTATCGTGACGCTGCTGGGCTTCGACCTTGTCCATGAGATCACGGAGATCCTTGGCTTCGCTCGACAGCGCCTGCAGCCGTTCGCCGGTCGCCGCCGATTCGCGGGTCGTCTGCTCCTGCAGGCTCGCCTTGCGGGCGATCGCCGCCTCGACCTCGGCATGTTGCTTTTCGAGTCCGGCGTTTTCGGCGGCAAGGAGCGCATGTTTATGCGCGATGCGGTCGTGCATTTCGGCGAGCGAGGCGAGCTCGGCCCGGAGGGCGAGCGCCTTGGCCTCGATTTGCGGCACCGCAGCGCCGAGTAGAAACGCGCTGCGCAGGGCTTCCACCGGCTCGCCTGGCGAGAGCGCGAGGGCGTCCGGCGGATGGCGTGCCAGCGTCTGCAGCGCCATCAAGACCTCTTCGTATTGCCGGCGGCGTCGCTGCAAATCGGCCGATTTCACGCTCTCCTCGGCGGCGAGCTCGGCAATCTGCCCCTCGATTTCGGACAACGCCCTCTCGTGCTGGTGCACGGCTTCCGCCGCCTTCACGCTGGATTTGCGGAGCGCGGCCAGCTGGTTCGCGAGTTCCGCCGTCTCTTTGGCATAGCGCGCCTGCGCCTGCTTTCCTTCGTCGAGCGCCCGTTCGATCGACTTCAGCTTGTCGTCCGGCGGCGGCTCGGCGGCGCTCGATGGCCGAGCGAACAGAAGGCAGAAAAGACAAAAAACCGCTGGCGCACCGCGCGCAGCACGAATCAGCGATCCTGGCTCAGGCTTGCGCACGTCGCTCGGCGTTTGCGTATCGCAGCAAATTACGACCGGTCATCGCCGCCGGCTGCGGCAGGCCGAGGATGGCGAGAAGCGTCGGGGCGATATCGGCGAGGCGTCCGTCGGCTAGGCCGGTGATCCCGGCCGGCGGATCGACCAGCACCAGCGGGACGGGATTCGTCGTATGCGCCGTGAAGGGATGGCCGGTAGCGGCGTCGCGCATCAATTCGACATTGCCGTGGTCGGCAGTAATCAGGATCGTGCCGCCGGCGCGCTGCACCGCTGCGGCAAGCCGCCCGAGACAGGTGTCAACGGTTTCGACGGCCGTGATCGCCGCGGCGAGATCGCCGGTGTGGCCGACCATGTCGGTATTGGCGTAATTGAGTACCACGAGGTCGTACTTGCCGCCGTCGATCGCCTCGACCAGGCGGTCGGTCAGCTCGAAGGCTGACATCTCGGGCTTCATGTCGTAGGTCGCGACCTTCGGCGAGGGAACCAGAATCCGATCCTCGCCGGCGAACTGCTCCTCGCGACCGCCGTTGAAGAAGAACGTCACATGCGCGTATTTTTCGGTCTCTGCGATCCGCAGCTGCGTCAGACCGGCTCGCGAGACGATCTCGCCGAAGGTCTCGGTCAGGTCTTCCGGCGGGAAGAGCGTCGTCATCAGCGCGTTGAGCTCAACCGAATATTCCGTCATGCCGGCGGCGGCCGCGAAATGCACCTTGCGGCCGCGCCGGAACCCGTCGAAATCGGGATCGAGCAGCACGGTCGCGATCTCGCGGACCCGATCGGCCCGGAAATTCGCGACGATGACGCCGTCGCCATCCTGCATGCCGTGAAAATCGCCGATCACCGTCGGCAGGACGAACTCGTCGTCCTTGCCGGCGGCGTAGCTCTGCTCGACGGCCGCGATCGGGTCGGGTGCCGTTTCGCCACGGCCCTCGACCATCGCGAGATAGGCCTTCTCGACGCGGTCCCACCGCTTGTCGCGGTCCATCGCATAATAGCGGCCGCTCACCGTCGCGATGCGCGTCGCGGCATGATCCTTGATGTCGGCGATGAAGGTCTCGAGATAGCCGATGGCACTGCGCGGTGGCGTGTCGCGCCCGTCGAGGAACGCGTGGACCGCGACCGGCACCCCGGCATCGGCGATGATGCGGGCCAACTCCGCGGCCTGATCCTGATGCGAATGGACGCCGCCCGGCGATACCAGCCCCAGGAGATGGGCTGTGCCGCGGCTCGCCTTCAGCTTGCCGATGAAGTCGCCGAGTCGCGGGTTCTTGGCCAGCGAGCCGTCGGCGATCGCCGCGTCGATCCGCGGCAAATCCTGCAGCACGACGCGGCCGGCGCCGAGGTTCATGTGCCCAACCTCGGAATTCCCCATCTGTCCTTTCGGCAGGCCGACGAACAGCTCGCTCGCCTGCAACAACGCGTGCGGGCTCGTCGCCATGAAACGGTGCCAGTTCGGCGTCTTCGCCAAGAGGACGCCGTTGTCGGCGCGCTCCTTACGATGTCCCCAGCCGTCGAGAATGCAGAGAACGACCGGTCGAGGGCGCGAGGATGCTGACATGGACGCTATCGTCTTCCTTGGCGAATGAACGGGTTCAGAATA
>JAQGID010000099.1 GCA_028291405.1 Rhodospirillales bacterium
ACGCCGGTCTCGCCGTCAACGACCATCTCTTCGGCCTCGCCTGGACTGGAGGGATGACCGAAGCGCGGCTGCTGCGGCTGCTGCCGGTCCTGCCGGATGGCGTCAGCGAGATCTATTTCCACCCGGCGAGCCGGCGCAGCAGCGCCTTGGCGCGTGCGATGCCCGATTACCGCCACGTCGACGAGCTCGCCGCCCTGGTGAGCCGCGCCGTCAAGGAGCGCATTGCCGCCACCGGGATGGAGCTCATCAGCTACCACGATCTGGGCGTCGCCCGGTCGTGATGCGTTTTGCCATAGGGTTCGGCATTGCCGGACTCGCGTTGGCGACCGCGCTCGTCGCCTATCAGGGGATCGCGACCGTCTTTACGGCGCTCTCCGTCGCCGGGTTCGGCCTTGTCTGGGCCAGCCTGTTCCATGTCGTCCCGATGGCGTGCAACGCACGCGCCTGGCACGTGCTGCTGGGCAAGGGGCGGCGACCCAATTTCGTCTATTTCGGCTTCATCACCTGGCTGCGCGAATCGATCAACGCCCTTCTGCCGGTGGCGCGCATCGGCGGCGAGGTCGTCGCCGTCCGTCTGCTGATGCAGCATGGCGTGCGGACGGCGTCGGCGGTCGCCAGCATCGTCGTCGACATGACCCTCTGCCTCGCCTCGCAGCTGATCTATACGCTGATCGGCCTGGCCCTGTTGGTCCACCGCACTGCCGATCTCCAACTCACCGGCACGCTGGCGCTCGGCCTCGGCGTGCTCGCTCCTTTCGTCCTCGCCTTCTATCTGATCCAGCATTACGGGCTCTTCACCTTGCTCGCCGGTATCATTCACCGGCTGTTCGGCGACCGTTTCGCGCGGCTCGTCGGCGGCGCCGCGGCGCTCGACCGCTCGGTGAAGGTGATTTATCGGCGGCCGCGGCGTCTCCTCTCCTGCTTCTTCTGGCAGTTCGCCGCCTGGGTGCTTACCTCCAGCGAGCTCTATCTCGCGCTGTATTTCCTCGGCCATCCGATCAGCCTCGCCGATGCGCTGCTGATCGATGCCGTCGTCCATGCGGCGAGCAGCGCAGTGTTCTTCGTGCCGGGCGCCATCGGCGTCCAGGAGGGGGCCTTCGTGCTGATCGGCGGGCTGCTGGGATTGACGCCGGAGCTGGCCTTGGCGCTCGCCTTGGCCCGCCGTGCCCGCGATCTCCTCGTCTTCCTGCCCGCCCTCATCGCCTGGCAGGCGCGGGAAGGACGGCGGCTGCTCGCTACGGCTTGATGAGTTAGGGCTTAAGCCGGCCGAGCAGCGCCGGCAAGACGAAGAGCGTGCAGAGCAGCACGTAGGCGAGCGCCATCGTCAGGAGCTTCCCCATCTCGGAGGTGCCGGGATGCGACGACAGCGCCAGGCTGCCGAAGGCCGTCATCGTCGTCAGGGCGCTGAACAGCACGGCGCGCGCGGTGCTCGATTGCAGCGGCCCGCCCAGCCCGGCGCGCCAGCGCATCACGAAATAGATGTCGAAGGCGACGCCGATGCCGAGCAGCAACGGCAGGGTGATGATGTTGGCGTAGTTGAGGGGCAGCCCGATGAGCACCGCCGTCGCGCCGGTCAGCAGCCCGGCGAGCGCCAGCGGCCCCAAGACCAGTAGCACGTCCCGGATCCGCCGCAGCACGATGAAGAGCAGCACGGTGATGGCGGCGACGGCGAGCATGCCGGCGCGGCTGAAGGCCCCGACCACCGTGTCGCCGGATTCCTGGATCGTCACCGGCGTCCCTGTTGCTTCCGGCGCGATCGCCCGGACGGCGGCGACGAAATGCCGCAGCACCTCGGGATCGCGCGCGTTGCCCTTGGGGAAGACCTCGAGCCTGGCCTGGCCGTCCGGCGTTACCCAGGCCCGCTTGAGATCCTCCGGCAGCGTCTCCAGGGTCGTACGCTGCGGCATCAGCGAAAGCCGCAGCTCGTCCAGCCGCCGCGGCAGGCCGGAGATGATCATCTCGTTCAGCACCGGCAGGATCTCCGGACCGCGTTGCACGGCGGCATCGAGCGAGCGCGCGAGGCGGGCCGCCGGGCCGTCGGGGGCGGCGGCCCCGAGCGCTGCGAGATCCTTTGCCGCCTTGCCGAGCGCTGCGAGGTTTGCGGCATCGTCGGGCGGCGGATTGACCGTCGGCGGCGACAAGGTCGGGCCGAGCAGCATCTGCGCGTCGTTCAGGATCGCCAGCTTGTCGTCCTGGTCCTCCGGAACGAAGCTGGCGACGCTGACGACCTGGGCGACCTCGGGCAGCTTCTCGATCCGATCGGCGAGGGCCTGCGCGTCGGCGACGGATTTCTCGAGGATGTCGATCGTATAGGGGGTTGTCGACGGGTCGGCCATCAGATCGAACAAGGTCGACACCGATTCGGTATGCGGGTCCTTGAGGTTGAGTGGGTCGAAGTCGAAGCGCCAATGCGGCAGCGCGAACATCGCCGCGACGGCGACGGCAGCGGTGACGCCGAGCACGACGCCGCGACGTCGAACAAGGAAGGCGTCGATGCCGGCGGCCCAGGCGAAGCCGATCGGCTCGGGCTCGCCGGCCGGGCGCAGCAGCTTGAGCGTCGCGGGCAGCATCGTGAGGTTGAGGAACAGGGCGATGATCATGCTGGTGCCGGCGATCAGCCCGAGCTCCGAGACGCCGGAATAGTCGGTCGGCACGAAGGAGTAGAAGCCGAGCGCGGTCGTCGCCGACGCCAGGAACAGCGGGCCGCCGATGCCGCGGGCGGTGCGCAGCAGCGCCTCGTCGAGGTCCTTGGCCCGGTAGCGCTCGTCGCGGTAGCGGACGCTGAACTGGATCCCGAAGTCGACGGCGATGCCGATGAACAGCACTGCGAAGGCGACCGAGATCAGGTTGAGCGCCCCGACCGCCGCGAAGGCGAAGGCCGCCGACGCGATGAGGCCGGTCAGCAGCGTCACCACGATCGCGACGATGATCCGCCACGAGTGCAGCGCCATGAAGAGGATCAGACAGACAAGGGCCAGCGAGACCAGCGTGGCGCTGCCGGCGCCCTGCGTCACGGTGGCGAACTCCTCGTCCGAAAGCGCCACGGGGCCGGTTAGCCGCACCGTGACGCCCTGGTCCGGGGTGAAACCGGATTGCGCCGCGAACTGATGGATCGCGTCTCTCGCCTTGGCGCCGGGTTCCAGCGCCTGGTAGTCGAGGATCGGCTGGACGAGGACGAAACGGCGCAGCTCCTGGATCGTCGGCGAGCGGCCGGTGAAGAGGCCGGACCACGACAGATGATGCGGCCGCCCGGCGACGGCGGCGGCAACCGTCCCGTCGATCTCGTTGAGCGGCGCGTCGAGCTCGGCCAGCTTGATGTCGCCGTGCGTCACGCCCTGGAGCGCCAGGTCGATCGCGGTGAAGAGGCCCCGCAGGCTGGGATCGGCGGCGAGCTGGCCGAGCAGCGGCTGCGAGGCGATCAGCTGGTCGGCGACCTGCTGCACCTCCTTCGTCGGCAGGAATATCAGCCCGTTGCGCTTGAAGAACTCGCCGCCGTCGGGGCGACGCACAGTCTTGAACAGCTCGGGGTGGCTGCCCGCCCATTCCGCCAGCTTCGCCGCGGCGTCCTCGGCCTGGCCCGGCGCATCCTTGGCGTCGATGACGATGGCGATGAGGTCGACGTTCTGCGGGAAGGCCTTCTCGAACTGCGCCTCGCGCTGGCGCCACGGCAGCTCGGGCGAGATCAGCTTGTTGGTGTCGGCGTCGATGTTGAAATGCGTCGCGGCGTAGATGCCGAGCAGCGTCGCGCCGATCAGGCAGGCAATGAGGACGCCCGCAGGTGCGCGCAGGCTGAGGCGGACGAGGCCGACGACGGCGCGCGCGAGCATCGCCTCACGCCTCGCGGTAGAGGATGAGGAGGATGCCGACCAGCGTCAGGCAGATCGGCCAGACCCAGGCGGCGACGCGGCTCGCCGGCGGATCGAGCCGCAGCTCGAGCCAGCGCGCCCAGCCGGCCAGGATGCCGCAGAGCGCCAACGGTACATGCGTCATCTCGATCAGGAGCTGGTCCTTGAGATTCGAGAGCGCATGCGAATGCGTCAGGAGTAGCGCGCCGCCGACTGCAGTGATCATCGGGAAGACTAACGCCGCGCGAGGCGATTTCGAGCGTTTGGTCCGCACGCGCCACTCGAAGATCCCGAAGCCGATGATCAGCGCGACGAAGATGCGGTGCTGCACGACCTCGGGATCGCGCAGGCTCTCGATCAGCCCGATGTCGCCGAGCGGCCAGGTCTCGGGATCCGAGCGCAGGAAAAGGAAGAGCGCGAGCGCGAGGAAGACGAGCGGCCAGTTGCGCGCCCAGGGCGCCATGCCGCTGCGCTCGGCGAGCGCCAGGAGGCCGATGAGCAGCACCGCGAGACCGGACCAGTGATGGTTGTATTCCGACCAGGCGATGTCCTCGGCGTTGCGTGGCGGAATTTCGCCGGCGCCGGGGACGAAGGCCTCGGCGTGACGCGTGCTGGACGCCGCCTCGGCGTCGAGCTTTTCCTGCAGCATCGGGATGGCGAGATCGGCATGGCTCGGGCTCTCGAGCCGCGGCCAGTGCGGCGTCATGCGCTCGGCGATCTCGTGCAGCGAGACGCGATCGTTGACGAGATCGGAGGCCGGCGGCAGCGAGGTCAGCGAGGCGGCAGCGAAGAAGAGGGTGAAGCCGATGCCGATCTCGACCTCGCCGAAGCGCCGCATCCGCAGCATCGGCACGGTGGACCCCTGCACGAGATGCTCGATGATCAGGTAGTTCATGCCGCCGAGCAGTAGCAGGAAACCGAGCAGCAGCACCTTGGTCGACAGCATGACGCCGTAGGCGGTGCCGTAGATCGCGTCGACCGAGCCGGTATAGGCCACCGCCATCACGAGGCCGGCAGTGACGAGCACGGCGACGCTGACCAGCGAGATATGCGAGAATCGCTTGCCGACGCGGCGCCAGCTTGCCTGCTCGCGGCAGCGTCCCTGGGCGATCAGGAGATAGGGGATGCCGCCGATCCATGCCGCCGCCGCGGCCTGATGCAGCAACTCGGCGGCGGCGAGTGGGATGCGGTCGTCGAGGCGCGAGGCGGCATGGCTGGTCATCGTCTGCGCGACGAGCACGACCGCGGCGAGCAGCGGCAGGACCCAGGCCTCCCAGCGTCGCGGCGGCTGGCGCAGGCAGATGACCGCGATCGCCGCCGCCGCCAGGATGATCGTCGCGGCGTCGCGGACGAAGCCGGCGCCGATCGTCTCGCCGAAGCTGAGGCCGACGGTGTCGGCGAGGATCGCCGCCTCGATCAGCGCCGAGAGGAAGGCCATGACCGCGAAACCGACGGCGCTCCAGCCGGCGACGCGGCGGCAGCGCGTCAGGATCTCGCCGCCGGCGTCGCCGAGCGCCTTACGAAACGGCCAGGCGACCAGCGACAGGAAAAGGATGCCCCCGATCGTGAGCGATTGCGCCGTAATCGTCAGCCCGCGCAGGACGACGCTGAGGAATCCGAACAGGTCGAGGAGCAGCGCCATGGCCGAGGATCAGGGCGCGGCGACGTGAAACGGTATGTCGCCCCGCGTGATATGGCCGTCGATCGCCAGCACTTGCCAGCGCAGCTTGTAATCGCCGGCGGCAAGGCCTTTCGCCGTCGCCGTCAGAATGTCGGGGGGGCCGGATTTGGCGAGCGGCAGTGCGCTCGAATTGCCCTTGGCGTCGACCAGCGAAAGCCGCGAGCGCTCGCGATCGATCCGGCTGTTGAAGCGCAGGGTGATCGGCACGTCGGGACCCTTGGCCGACGCATCGACGGCCGGGGACGAATCGACGATGATGGCATGGGCTTTCGCCGGGGCGGTCGGGACGGTTCCGACGAGGCCGAGAACGATGGCGACGACGGCGAGACGGGAGGAAGGCATGGCGCGCTCTTAGCAGAAGCGGCCCGGTGACGCATCCCTAAACTTCCGCTGCGTCCCGTCGTGCCGCACCGGGAAGGCTAGAGGACCGCGGTGAATTCCAGCTGGATCATCACGTCGCCCTCGAGCGGGGCCGCGATGGTATGGCGCACCGGCCTATCGTTCTCGTCGGGAAACATCTCGAGCCACACCGGATTGACGTATTTGCGGTCGTCGCGGTTCCGCAGATAGACCTTCATCGTCGCGATGTCGTCCGGCGAGCCGCCGGCCTTCGCGAGGATGTTGCGGACGCTCTGAAACGCGTTCCGCACCTGCTCCTCGATCGATTTCGGATAGATGCCGGTATCGGGATCCTGCCCGCCGTTGGCGCCGGAGAACACCATGTTTCCCATCTTCACGGCGGTCGCGAAGGGATGGTGATGCTTTGGGATTCCTTTCCCGGCAATGACTTCGCGTTTCGGCATCCATGGTCTCCATCGCTCGAGAGGCGCCGAGGATATGGCACGCGACGGCAGCGAGCCAAGCCTTAGATCCGAACACAATATGTTGATGCCGCGGCGTCGTTTGCAGGTGAATTACTGGTCGATTTCGCCAGGGACCGCTAGTCGTAGTGCGCCACCCACATGGGTGAGATCCTGCGTTTGCAGGAAAAATACAGGTCACCGGAGAGTCCCGATTTTACCGGTAAAAGTACTTTTTCAGCTCACGAGAGTAAGAACAAAAAAGGAACTTTGTAGCGCGTTGGAGTAGCGCGTTGGAACTGCCGCGGCAAGCAATTTTCGGCATCGCCCCAACGCGGCTCGATCGATTTCACCCCTGCGGCGCGAAGAGTGCGGCGCGGATGCCGCTCAGCAGCAGCTCGGCGGCGAGCGCCGTGAGGATGATCCCGAGGACGCGGCTGACGACATTGATGCCGGTGACGCCGAGTACGGCGACGAGGCGCCCGGCCACGAGCAGCGAGACGAGCGCCGCGAGCATGACGACCGCCAGTGCCAGGACGACCAGCGCCTCGGCGGCGGCGGAACCCTCGGCCTGACGCATCAGCAGCACGATCGAGGTCAGGCAGCCGGGGCCGGCGAGCAGGGGGACCGCGAGGGGAAAGACAGAGATATCGGCGCTCTGCTCGGCCTCGCGCGTCTCTGCATCGGTGGTTTCGCGCAGCCCGGTGTGATGACGGGCGAAGACCATGTCGGTCGCGAGCAGGAAGAGCAGCGCGCCGCCGGCGACCTGGAATGCAGGCAGAGTGACGCCGAGCGCGCGCAGCAGGAACTCGCCACTGAAGGCGAAGAACAGCGCCAGGCCGAAGGCGACGGCGGTGCCGCGTAGCGCCATGCTGCGGCGGAATGCGGCCGTATGGCCGGCGGCCAGCCCGGCGAAGATCGCCGACGTCCCGACCGGATCGACGATCACGGCGAGGGTGACGCAATTATAGAGAAACTGCCGCATCATCGCGCATCTCCGCGGCGCCGTGGATCGACCGCGTAGGAGGCCGGACCGCCAAAGTTCAACGGCTCGGAAGGGTGGGTCTCGTCCTCCATTATTACGCGCTCCCTCGCACTCCATCCATCCTTGCGCGATCTTGAGATCGCCGTATCCGAACGCTGTGTTCCATTGCTGCTTGGAGGCATTCCAATGTGGGAATCAACTCAATTGTCCAGATGGAGCAAGCCTAATGTTCATGCATAACAAGAGACTGATGTACACCGTGCGGGTCGGCGGCAACGACCCGAAACTCGCGAGCCTGATGCTCGAACAATTCGGCGGTCCGCAAGGCGAGCTTGCCGCCGCGATGCGTTACTTTACGCAGGCGATCGGCGAAAGCGACCCGGGGCGCAAGGACATGCTTCTGGACATCGCCACCGAGGAGCTGAGCCACCTCGAAGTGATCGGCACGATCATCTGCATGCTGACCAAGGGGACCAAGGCGAAACTGGCCGAAGGAATGGAGACTGCGGATCTCTACGCCGACATCACCGTGGGCGGCGAGAGTCACACCCTCTCGCTGCTCTACGGCGGCGGCCCGGCGCTGATCAATTCCGGCGGCGCGCCGTGGACCGCCGGCTACATCGATACGATCGGCGAGCCGACCGCTGATCTTCGCTCGAACATCGCGGCGGAATCCCGCGCGAAAATCATATACGAGCGACTCATCAACGTGACCGACGACCCCGGGGTGAAGGATGCGCTCGGCTTCCTGATGACGCGTGAAATCGCTCATCAAAAGCAGTTCGAGAAGGCGCTCTATTCGATCGAGGAGAATTTCCCGCCGGGCAAACTTCCCGGCAAGCCGGAGTTCGCCAGCAAATACTTCAACATGTCGCAGGGCGAGGGCGACACCGTCGG
>JAQGID010000117.1 GCA_028291405.1 Rhodospirillales bacterium
GCGCCACCGCGAGCTGGTTGCCCACGGTAGCTTCAATTTGCCAATGACGCAGCAGCAGGTCGCGGATCATCTCGGCCTCACGGTGGTGCACGTGAGCCGGACGCTGCGCTCGCTCCGCGAAGAGAAAATTGCGAACATCGAGCGGCGCGTCGTCACGATCCACGACATGGAACGCCTGCAACGATTGGCGCGGCGTCATGATGGCGGCGCCGCTGAGCTAACGACACATTAGCTGTCGGGCGAAGCCACATCAGCTGTCGGGCGAAGCCACATCGATCGATCTGCGCGAGTACGAGTAGCTTCCATTTCAACTACAAGATCCCGGTTGCGCAGTTGCGCACATCCTAAGCCCAGCTTGGCTGGGATCTAATCGCGGGCTGACTACTTTGAGATGCACCGGAGGCATTCTGGCGGCTGAGAGATGCGCGATCAGCACCGCGACGCTGGCACCCGGATGCCCCCCAACCACCCCCTGCAGCGATTTCGACGGGTCCCATCCACTACCTCCACCCCGTGCTCTGCTGCGTCGTGAATTGCCGGACGACGATTTCGGGACCCGCCAAAATTCCATAAAAAAAATTGGGGGTAGCCGCAAAGAGACATTGTCATTGCGTCGCTGAGCGCCTGTTAATCCGCCGGCAATAGATCAGTCCAAACGCGGTCAAGCCAAGACTCTACAAGGGCGGCGTCGCCGTCGAGGACGAGACCGCAGGCCGTCTCGACCCTTTCCCGGCGGCTGGCCCCGGTAGTGACTGTCTTCGACCCACAGCAGACGCTTGAAACGAGCGCTTCTCAGTCGGCGGCCCTTTTGCGTCTCGGTCCAAATGAGCCCAGCTTTCGAGTTACCATGAGCCTCGAAGTCCCGCTCTACACCGGATTTCGTTGAAGGACGTGATCCACAGGACCTTCGCGCTCACGTATCTGCTAGCCGCCATGATCTTCACCACCTTCGCATCCGACGGGACTACTCCGCCGCTCCGCGTGGGGGATTTTGTCTCTGCTGCTTACTAGGCGCCGAAGGAGTTTTCGATTTCTGATCGGGAACTCGTTCGAGTTTGGCGGCGGCCACAGCAAGTTCTCGACGAATCTGTCCGTCGATCTCTTCATTGTAGCGAACGGTTGGCACCGCGGTGCTTATCGCCCCGACAACGACACCGGCAAAACGCAATGGGGTTGCAATCCCAACGACCCCCAGCGCGTACTCCTCTCGCGAATAGGCAAAGCCGCTGCCCCGCGCCGCAAGAAGCTCCCGTGTGAGGCCTTCAGCAGTCCCCACCGTCCTTGGGGTAAACACTCGCAGCGGCGTCCGAGCGACGTAGCGTTTGACCTCCTCGTCGTCCATCGTCGAAAGGATCGCCTTTCCAGCCGAGACGGCATAGAGCGGCACGCGGTCACCGACGCTGAGCAAATACACCAAGGCCTGCCGGCCGCTTTCGGCTCGGACTACCTCTACCTCGTCATCACGCCGCTCGTAGTAGCCGCAAGTCTCGTTCAGCGACTGGCTCAATTCTTTGAGAATTGGAACGACACGATCTTCAATCAAAGACTGCTTGGGAATTCGCTGCGCCAGTGCGTCGACTGCGTGGCCGAGTTCATATCCTCCGCGTTGCTCGACCTGACGCAAATAGCCTCGATCCGAAAGCGTCGCGAGCAAATGGAATAGGCTGCTCTTCGGAATGTTCAGCGCAGCGGCGATTTCGGAGAAGGTGGGCCGCTGAGCTGCCCCCGCGACGAACTCCAGGATATCGATTGTCCGAACCGCGGACTTGACAGCGTCGTTCATCGGTGATTTCATGAGTATGAACAGTTCATAAATGCGAACCTTATCCGATCGCGCCATGGGAGGGAAGTCATTTATGGCCCATTCCGCATTCCCGATGAACGCCTGGTACGCCGCCGGTTGGGATTTAGACGTGAAGCGGGACCTCTTGCCGCGAACGATCTGCGGTATTTCGATCGTCTTATACCGGCGTTTTGATCGTAGCATCGCTGCGTTAGAGGACGCTTGCTGGCACCGGCTCCTGCCACTCTCGATGGGCCGGCTCAGCGGCGACGAGGTCGTCTGCGGCTATCACGGTCTCGTCTTCAATTCGGACGGCCGCTGTGTGCGAATGCCGTCGGAAGATCGGATCTCTCCCAACGCCTGCGTCCGCGCTTTTCCAGTCGTCGAGCGGCATCGTCTCGTGTGGATCTGGCCCGGAGACTCCGCCCTCGCCGATCCAGCACTGATCCCGGATATGCACTGGGCCGACGACGCCGAATGGGCCGGCGAAGGCAGCTATTTCGATCTGAAATGCGACTACCGGCTCGTTCTCGACAACCTCATGGATCTAACCCATGAGACGTTCGTACATACGACCAGCATCGGCGACGACGCGGTTGCCGGCACGCCTCTGCAGGCCAATCACGAAGGACGCACCGTGGATCTCAGCCGCTGGATGATCGATGTTGAAGCGCCGCCCTTCTTGGCGACACAGCTCTGCCAGGCACACGATTTGGCCGAGCCCGGCAAGGTCGATCGGTGGCAACTCATTCATTTCGAAGCGCCCGCGACGATCGTTATCGACGTCGGCGTGGCGCCGACGGGCAGCGGTGCACGGGAAGGGGACCGTTCCAAGGGGATCAGCGGTCGGGTCCTGAACACGGTGACGCCCCAGACCGCCGATACCTGTTACTATTTCTTCCAGTATGCACGCTGCTATGGGCTCGATGATCGAGCACTCTCCACGGAGATGAAGGAAGCCAATATCCGCATCTTCACCGAGGACAAGATTATCCTCGAGGCGCAGCAACGCGCGGCAGTCCGTCATCCAGATCGTCCGTTCGTCAATCTAAAGATCGATGTGGGTTCCGTACGGGCTCGGCGCGCGATCGAGCAAATGATCGCCGCGGAACGCGCGGAAGATCATCCGGGTGGCGCGTAGCTTGAAGATTTGCCCCTTCAACGATAGCCGCCTCTGCTTCATCGACGGTGGGGTGGTGCTCGCTCACGCCCGCTCGACACCCTGCCATCGTCACGCTCGCCGTCCGCAGGGCGACATGTAATGTCGAAGGAGGAAACGCCGATGTTCTTACGAAACACTTGGTATGTCGCCGCTTGGGCGAAGGATGTCGGCCGCGAGATGACGGGCCGCGTCTATCTCAATGAGCCGGTCGTATTGTACCGTAAGGAGAACGGCATCGCTGTTGCCGTCTCAGATCGCTGCCCACATCGTTTCGCCCCGCTGCATATGGGGCAGTTAAAGGGCGATGCCATCGAATGTCCCTATCATGGGCTCCGCTTCGACGATGCCGGCAGCTGCGTGTTGAATCCGCATGGCGACGGTAAGATCCCTTCCGGGGCGCGGCTTCGGAGCTACCCCTTGGTCGAAAGACATTCCCTGATCTGGATCTGGATGGGTGACGCCGCCAAGGCCGATGCTTCGCTAATTCCGGATTACGGTTTCCTCTCGGACGACACCCGCGGCACCGTCGGCGGCTATCTCGCGATCGAGGCCAATTACGAGCTGCTGACTGATAATTTAATGGACCTAAGCCACGGCCAGTTCTTACATGCAAGCTTCATGCAGACCAACGACTTCGTGAATGGCAAACACGAGGTACTGCAAGTGGGTACGACCGTTCACAGCAATCAGTGGGTTCCGAACGGCTCGCCCCAAGCGGCCTATGGCAGCGACCTTGCGACAGGCAATGTCGATCAATGGTGGGACATCAGATGGATGCCGCCCTCAGTCATGGTTCTCGAAGTCGGTATGACGCCTGTAGGGCAACCGCGAGACGCCGGCAAACGTACCTTGAGCGCACATCTGCTGACACCGGAGACGGAGACAAGCACGCATTACCATTTCGCAAACTCCAGGGACTTTCGGACCAAGGATCCCGAAATGGACGAGCGTATTCGCGCCTGGCAGCGGGGCGGCTTCGCCGGTCAGGACAAGCCAATGATCGAAGCGATCCAAAAGATGATGGGGACGACCGATTTGATGTCGCTCCGGCCGGTGCTACTGCCTGTAGATAGCGCGGCGGTGCGCGCGCGCCGCATCCTCGCCGGACTCGTCGAGGCCGAGAATGCTCGCGAACCCGGCCGCAAAGCGGAGGCGGCCGTCGCCTGAGATAGCGGCTTTCGACGCAAATCGATCATCAGCGCCTTTCAACCAACCAAACCTAGGGGGAAACTTATGAGGACACTTACCGCGCTACTACTGGCAACGACAGCGGCATCTTGTTTGTTGGCAGCGGCCGCCCAAGCGGAAATTTCGGACAACGTCGTCAAGATTGGCGTGATGAATGATCTCACCGGTATTTTCCGTGACACCAACGGCCCCGGCTCAGTGCTCGCCGCGCAGATGGCGGCGGAAGACTTCGCCGGCGGCGGCAAGGGGATCAAGGTGGAGATCCTTTCCGGCGATCACCTGAACAAGCCCGATGTAGGAGCTGGCATCGCCCGGCAATGGATTGACGTCGACCACGTCGATGCCATCGCCGATATGCCGAATTCCGGCGTCGGTCTAGCCGTGAACAGCCTCATGCGAGGCAGCCGGGCAACTTTCCTAGCATCCAGCACCGCCAGCTCCGAACTAAGCGGAGCGCAATGCTCTCCCAATACCGTTCAGTGGACGGTCGACACCTGGGCCCTAGCCAACACGATCGGCAAGGCGGTCGTCGAGGGGGGCGGGAAGTCCTGGTACTTCCTGACTGCCGATTTCGCCTTTGGGCAGTCGCTCGAAAAGGACGCGACGGCGGCCATCATTGCGAAGGGCGGTACCGTTCTCGGTTCCAGCCGTCATCCGCTAGGCGCCCCCGACTATTCGTCATACCTGCTTCAGGCGCAGGCGTCGAAGGCGCAGGTCGTCGCCCTGGCAAACCCCGGTCCCGCGGATGCGATCAAGCAGGCGAATGAGTTCCAGCTTCAGCAATCGGGACAAAAGCTTGTGACCTTCCTGATGTTCACCAACGATGTCCACGCTCTGGGCTTGGAGGTGACGAAGGGCCTGCTGTTGACGGAGGCCTTCTATTGGGACCTCGACGACAACACTCGCGCCTGGAGCAAGCGTTTCGCCGCGCGCATGAACGGGGTAATGCCAAGCGCTAACCAAGCCGGTGTGTATTCTTCTGTCCTTGCGTACCTGAAAGCGGTCGCTGCAAGCGGCAGTGACGATGCCGCCGTCGTTGTGCCGGAAATGAAGAAAGCCCCCTTCACGGATCTGCTGTTCCATGATGTGACCGTTCGGCCGGACGGACGAGCGATTCACCCGATGTACTTGTTCCAGGTCAAGGACCCCGCGGAATCGAAGGCTCCGTGGGACTATTACAAGCTGGTGCGCACCGTACCCTCGAATGAGGCCTTTCGTCCAATCGAACAAGGCGGATGCCCCATGCTTACGAATAAGTGAGCAAGTATCGTCGCGGCGAAAGAGGCATCGATAGGTGAGACTTCTGTCCCGTCTCGGTAAGCGTTGGCTTGTCCGCATTCGGATCGGCCATCCACGGCGCTTTACTGGGCAGGGACACGGACAAGAGATGGGACCCTGAGTATTTGGAATTTTCCCGAATAATCTGGTCTATTCAGGACTTGAAATAGCTCGGCTGTCCGACATCGAGGAGCACCCACGCCTGCGTCGGCCGCCGGCCCGCAGCGTGCGGGTTCGCTCACGCAGCCTTCAAGAGGGTCGTGGGCTGTTCGCCACGGCAATACAGCCCTAAAGTAAGACCGCATGTCCGTCTCGAGAGGACTGGCGAGGGTTAGCTCGACGCCTGCATCCGGCATAGGAGTCGGTCCTCTTCAGAGGAGGATGGGCTATGGCGGTGATCGGGGAAGCTTTCGTCGGGATCGATGTGGCGAAGCTGCGGAACGCGCTGGCAATCGCGGCCGCGGGCCGAGACGGCGAGATCGGGTACTTCGGGGAAGTTGATGCTTCTCTGGAGAGTATGAGGCGGCTGATCCAGAAGTTGGCATCCAAGCATGAACACCTGCACTTCTGTTACGAGGCCGGGCCGACAGGATATGGACTACATCGGCTGATTACAGAGCTTGGACATCCTTGCACTGTCGTCGCCCCCTCGCTCATTCCCCGCAAGCCGAGCGACCGAGTGAAGACCAATCGGCGCGATGCGATCTCCCTTGCCCGCCTGCTGCGGGCCGGTGAGCTGACGGCGGTCTGGGTCCCGGAGCCAGCACACGAGGCAATGCGCAATCTGATCCGGTCACGGACCGCAGCAGTTGAGACCGTTCGCGTCCACAAGCAGCACGTGAGTTCCTTTCTGCTTCGTCATCACAGCCGGATATCGTCGAGCTTGAGGCTGGCCGCCTCCGACACGCGCAGGCCCGCGCCATAGGCGGTGCCGAGGATGGCCTTGTACTTGATGCCCGGCGCCGCCTCGAGCAGCCGGCCGACTTCCTCGACATTCAGCACATCCGGCAACTTGCGCGGAGAGCGCGCCAAGACCAGGCGCCGCGACAGGTCCGGCCGATCAAGCGTCACCGTGAAGAAGAAACGCAGTGCCGAGACCGAGCAGTTGATCGTCGGCGGTTGGACCCCGCTCTCGCGCTGGTGAACCTGAAAGCGGCGAATATCCTCGGCCGTCGCCGTATCCGGCGGCCTTCTCAGGAATGCTGCGAAGCTCTGCACAAAGCGAACATAATCGCGCTGCGTCGCTGATCGCAGGCCGCGCATCGCCATGTCTTCGAGCATGCGCTGCCGCAGCGCGCTGACGGGGCGTTCGACTGATGAGACAGGCATTGGAGGTTCCTCTCAAGATGAAGGGAACTCCATGCTCAAAAGACAACCACGCCCCGCTCAAGACCTCATCGAATACGCGCTACTTCAACCACGGCACCCCTCCCGCGGAGCGGGTTCGTACATGGGCGCACACTCGACGTGACGGGGGTCGGCCGAAAGGGACTGGCAGCTCCGGAATGTCAAACGGCGACAAGCAGACGTTCGCTCAAGGAAATTGCCAAAACAGGTAGCGCCGCAAATCAGAGGCGCCGCGCTTTCAGAGGTTCCCTAAACTACTTAACCGCCAACATCGACGATGGGCTTGCCATTTGCCGTGCCGGTCATGGTTACCTCATAGGCTTCGCCGATCGTTTTCAGCGTAAAATGCCGCAGGTCTCGATGGGCGCCAATAACGGCCAGAGCTCCTCTCATGGCCAGAGCTCTTCTACGGAGGACTGCATCGGTCTGAGGAGAAAGAGCGGCACGACGATACCTAGAGTTTGCCTCTGAAGGCGCTTGAGCTGTATGTAGATGCTACTCGACCCAATCTCACCGGAAGCGAGCGCCTATCTGAACTGTGATGGCGGGACGACGGAGGTCGGTCGTCCCCGGGAGTTCAATTTTTTCGTGACTTTGCGGTCGACCGAATGGATCGCTCGTCGATGGAATCAGAGCCTCCTCCCTTGCTGCGGATGAAGTGCAGCAATGCATTGACGCGCGGCATCATCAAGCGGTCGATCGGTACCATCGCCTTGATCCAGAGGTCTGGGACGGGAAAGTCGGGCAGCGGCACCACCAGGGAGCCGCTGCGGATCTCCGGGAGCGCGACGTAGTTGCTCAAAAGCGCAATGCCGAGATGCGTCTTGGCGGCCTCAAGCAGCACGGTCATGTCATTGCTGGACATCCGAGGATGAACGGTGACCGTCATCACGCCGTTGCCGCTCAGGAATGGCCAACTCGGGCCGGTGGGTTGGTAGACCAAGCAGCGGTGCTCCTCGAGCTGGCGCGGGTGGTCGAGCCGGGGATGCGACGACAAATATTGCTTGCTCGCAAAGAGACTTCGACGCAGCGGCCATAGAAATTCGTCGGCCACATTGTCAAAACTCGCCGGAAACGCCGTGATGGCGATGTCGATCCCTTCTGCGGCTGGATTCATCGGCCCGTCGAGTAGCAAGACTTCGATATCGACGTCGGGGTGAAGCTCGGCGAATTCTCGAGCGAGTGCGTTGAGGTGGAGAAATCCGAGCGTTGCAGGGACCTTTATCCTGATCAAGCCGGTCAATTGCCGTACTCCCTGGCGCAATTCGATCAACGCCTGATCGTGCGCAGCAATTGCAGCGATGATCCGCTCCAAATGGTGCTCTCCGTCGGCGCTTAAGACAACCTTGCGAGTCGACCGGTGAAACAGCGTCGTGCCTACGATCCGCTCGAGCTGCATGACGCGCTTGGTGACGACCGAGGGCACGAGATCGAGCCTTTCCGCAGCAGCACTGAAGCTTCCCGTTTTCGCGACGGCAACGAAGGCGCGCATCGAGGCGATCGTATCCATTCTTCACGATTCACGAAAACTGAACTGCCAACAAGCGCCTTTTCCGTCGGACAGGCGTGATTACTTTTCCCGCAGTGCAGTCTGGGAGGCAACAGACGATCGAGGAGCCAAATCGGGATTGTGCGGCTGCGGCTGCTCACCGGTTGCCAACGGAAGAAATCGGCAGATTGCATCGTGTTTAGCGCTTTCGCGTGGTCATCAGAAAAACCGTCGCGTGAGAAGGAATGGTTATGAAGGACAGGTATGACGTTCTGGTTGTCGGTGGAGGCGCTGCAGGCGTAGGGGCCGCAGTTGGCGCGGCCAAGACCGGCGCACGCGTTGGGTTGCTTGAAGCCGCCGGATGTCTAGGTGGCGCCGGGACGATGCGCAACGTGCTGACCTATTGCGGACTCTACACGTTAGGTGAGCAACCGCGTCAGGCCATCGGCGGCGTTGCGGACGAAATCATGGCTAAGCTCCGCCGCTGGGGCGCGGTGACGCCGCCTATGCGCCACCGCGGCGTCTTCGTGATATTTGATCCGGAAGCCGTCAAGCGCGCTCTGGACGAGGTCTGCGCCGCGGCCGGCGTGGACATTCTGCTACACGCCTTCGTTTTCGGCGCCGATCGGGAAGACAACGCCGTCGCACGGCTTCGCTTCGCCGACCATTCCGGGGAACACCAATTGGAGGCGAAAGCGTTCGTCGACGCCAGCGGCGACTGCGACCTCGCCTTCTTCGCTGGAGCCTCGACGCGATACGGCAACAACGGAGCGGCCAACCTCGGCACTCTGGGGACTCGGTTCGGCGGCATTTCGCCAAAGGCGGATGTATCGGCAGGGACACTCACCGAGGCGATCAAAAGAGCGAAGGCGCGCCGGCCGCAGCTATCAAAGGAAATCGGCTTAAACCGGCCAGAGCGGCCCTTCTTCCATCGCGCCGACCTGCTCGCGCAGCTCGAGAATGCGGTCTTCCCAA
>JAQGID010000207.1 GCA_028291405.1 Rhodospirillales bacterium
GTTTGCCCGCCTCGATCAACAGGATCCGGCTGTCGGCTGTATCTATCCGCCGGAAGCTCGAGCGCAAGGTGGCGCGCGCCAGCCCGGCGATGGAGGCCGCCAGCTCTACACCCGTGGGACCTGCGCCAACCAAGACGAATGTCAGCAGGCGGCCGCGTGCAGCCGGGTCCTCGGTTTCCTCGGCCAGCTCAAACGCGCTCAGGACTTTCGCGCGCACCAGCTCGGCATCGGCTAATGTCTTGAGGCTCGGGGCATGGCGGGCGAATTCGTCGTGGCCGAAGTAGCTCGCCTGCATTCCTGGCGCGAGGACTAGATAGTCGAAGACCACCCGGCCAGACGCGACACCTGGTGAACACGTGAGAACGGTGGGCTCCCCTTCCGCCAGACCCGACACCTCGGCGAGGAGGACGGAGAGATTCTTCTGGCGAATCGCGAGCTGCCGGATCGGAGTGGCGACGTCTGACGGAGCTAGCAGGGCGGTCGCAACCTGATAGAGCAGCGGCTGAAAGATGTGGTGGTTGCGCCGATCTATCAGCGTCACATCGGCATCACAGCCGCGCAGTGACTTCGCAGCAGCAACGCCCGCGAAGCCTCCGCCGACAATGACGACCCGTGGCTTGCGCTTTTCCGCCATCGAGGACTGCCTCGGAACCTGCTCTGGCTTGGAATCAACCGCGCCGGGGCGTCGTGGTGCGTCCACCGATGCAACGACATTGTTCATAACTTGGACGCCTCCTTCGCGCAGTGCGCCGCTTAACTATGGTTCCACAAGTCGAGAACCAGATGCACATCAGGGGCCGTCGGACCAATCGCCTTAGGGGAGCCATTCGGGCTTGCTCGAGCCGCGTGGGACCAACACGGTCCGGAAGGCGCCCGGCGTCCGGGACAAAATTACCTGGTCGGTCATGCCTCGGTACGTGCCCAATGGGGTTTCGGCGGTGAACAGATCAGGAGCGACATACCTGTGCTCGTCCGTAGTGTCGGCGATCTCCTGCGCGTAGACCTTGTCGAATATGCCCATCGAGAGCAGCCAGAGCACGGTTCTGGTCAGGGATACGACGACGCGATAGCTACCGCCTTCGATGGCGCGCCGTCGCAGGGCTTCAAGAACACCGACGGTGCCGAGCCAGCCCACCACGTTGTCACAAATCGGGATGATGGCCGGCGACTTGGGCTGAGTGGGTGTCCCCTCGATGGAAAACACGCCCGACACGGCCGCGCCGATCTCATCGAAGCCAACCCGGTTCGACCAGGGACCCCGTTCGCCATGCAGGACCACTTTGGCGTGAATCAATCCCGGCTTTTTTTCGCTGAGCTCCTCTGCGGTGAGGCCATATCGCTCCAAATAACCGGGACGCCGATTCGAGAAGAACACGTCGGCATCCTTCAGGAGGCGATCGAACTTCGCGCGATCTTCTTTGGAGCCATCCAGTAGCGTGGAACGCATCCCGACCTGCACGTCCCAGGCAAAGGCCTCAATCTCCGCATCATTCTGCCTCCAGATGTTCAGGACGTCGGCGCCGTGGTAGGCGAGGTCTCTGCCGATACCCGCTCCGGCAATCACGTGTCCCAATCCGAGCGCGCGAATGCCGTCCAGTGGGCTCTTTGCATCGCGCTCAAACGGTACCGGCTCGCTCTCTCCAATCTTTTCCAAAGTGATCAGCGGCATTCCGGAGAGCACTTCGGTGTACTGAGGCTCGTTGCGAAATTCCTCGTTGGTGCGCACCATCGCAAAGACAAGCCCAGCCTCCGCCGCGGCTGCCTCTAACTCCTCAGCGCGCCACTGCAGAACGGCATTGCCAATGGATTCGGTGCTGTTACTGCACCTCAGGAAATTGAGAGCGCGCGATTGCAGCCCGGGGTAAATATTGAGAGAAACCACGTGACGCCCATCGCGCGTTTTCCGGAAAAGCGGCAACTCGAAGAATGGATTGTCTCGAGGCAAGAGCAGGGGGCCACGCCCGTTGATGGTTTCCCATTTGCCTTCGAAGAAACCACAGAACCGCCGGAGAGCTTTCCGGACATCGACATGAATGTCCTGCCCTTCGCCAGTTCGCGATTTCCAGAGCGCTGCCAACGCTATGGTCTTGGCCGCCAGGCCGACCGCGGCCAGGGCGCCAAACTTGAAGCTGCTTGGCACGATCGGATCCTGTCCGTAGAAGGTAAGTTTGCCGCCGCTGTCCGCGGCTGTCAGACCCACATCCGCCAGCAGCTGATCCACAGCACTGTGGAAGTCGAACTTGGGTGAGGTTTCGGGATTTCCCAGCTTCTTCTGAAGCACGTCGGTCAACGACTCTGCTTGGTGAGTGTCAGGGAATCGCATGGTTGCAGAACTCATCAGCGCTCTCCTAAAAGCGTATTTGGCCGGCGGCTAAACAGGTCTGAGCGCGGCTTAGGTCGCAGGCAACTCGACGTAGGCAATCCCCGTCAGGTTGCCCTCCGCAAAGAGCAAGGTTTTCTGACCCGACCCGTCGAGGTTGGCGCTGTAGACTGAGCCGCCGAAATCGGTGATGAACATGCGGCCGTGCTTCGGATCCAAAGCCAGGCCGATCCCTTCCATCAAGTTGGAAAAGACGATCTCGGGCGGCGGACGCCCGCCCCGCGCCGCCTCCAGAGGTGCACGATTCACCGTGTTGCCGCGCGGCGGGTCTCCTCGGTCGGTCCAGTAGAGCAGCCGGCTCTCGAGATCCAAATCGAGGTCGATCGGCTCGGGCAGCTTGTCGTAGAGCAGCTCGATGTCGCTGCGGTTCGTCGGCGTTTGCCCCGTCGGTATGTCGAGGTTCGCGCGCAGGATGCGGCCCACGCCGGCGTTATCACCGCCCTTCTGGGTCCAGTAAATCCTGCCGGCATCCACATCGATGGCTACGCCCACGCACCACTTGACTGGATCGGCTCCGGGACGAGGGTCACCCTGGCTCGTATCGACCAGCGTCTCGATCCTCGAGCCGTCGAGATTGGCACGCATCACGCGCATGCCTTCGCGGTCTGACCAGTAGAGCTTGCCGTTGGGCTTGTCGATCTGCAGCTGCTTCGGCGTGAAGGTGTCACCCGGCGCAATGATCGTCGTCATGTTCCGTCCGTCGAGATCCGAGCGGAAGATGGAGCCATCATCGGCCTTGGGATTGCCCATGTTGGTCCAGTAGAGATGACCGGCCGCGACATCGACCGCCAACCCGTCCGGCAGCTTTCTGCCCTCGCTCACCAGCGTCCGCAGGTCCGAGCCGTCGGGGTTGGCGGAGAGGACTCGCCCCGCTCCGAGGTCGAGGATGAAGATTCGAGCCGCGACGGCGTCGCCCTTGTTTCGAGTGACCGATGAGTTCGAGGTTTTGCTCATGTCCTTGACCTCCACGGATGCTTGCCGCCGCTCATGTGCCAACCGCCGCGCGCTGCTTCAGCAACCCGACGAGAACGGAGTTCTCCTCGCGAGCAAGCTGCTCAACCGAACGTCCTCCGGCCTCCTTCAGCACGGCGTCGACGACGGTCTGCTTCAATTGCGGCGTGATCTCGGGCGTGCCGAGCGTCTTCATCATTGCGGCGAGCGGGTCCATCAGGTGTTCCATGAAATGCTGGATGCCGCCCTGCCCGCCGCCGACGTGCCACTGGAGACTGGGACCCATCACGCCCCAGCGAATGCCGGGTCCGTAGCAGACGGCAATGTCCGCATCCGCGACGCTGAGGACGCCCTGCTGCACGAGGTAGAGAACTTCCTTGTAGAGCGCCGCCTGGAAGCGGTTAGCCACGTGGCCCGGAAGCGCCTTGTGCAGACGCACCGGTTTCTTGCCGACACCCGCGTAGAACGCCATCGCTCGCTCGATCGTGGCTTCCGAGGTCTTGGCTCCGCCCACAACCTCCACCAGGGGAACGATATGCGGCGGATTGAACGGGTGACCGATCACACAACGCTCCGGTCGTTTGCAGCCGGACTGAATCACATCCATCGTGATTCCGGAGGAACTCGATGCGATGATCGAATTCGGCGGCGTCACCTCGTCCATCTCCGCGAACAGCTTGATCTTGAAATCGGGCCGCTCCGGTGCGTTTTCCTGCACCCAGTCAGCCTCGGCGAGCGCGCGACTCATATCGGGGCTGAACGTCAGCCGATCACGCGAGGCATCCGGAGAAAGACCGACCTCCGTAAGCAATGGCCACGCATCATTGACATACTTGCGGAGGTTCGTTTCCGACTGCGGTCCGGGATCAGTCGCAACCACGTCCAATCCGCGAGAGAGGTAGTACGCGGCCCAACTTGCGCCGATCACCCCGGTACCAACGATCGCAACACGATGCACAGATTGATTCAAAGACATCATTGGCAGCTCCTTCGATCCCAACTCGCCTATATCCTCTATCCTCTGCAATGAAACACGCTGGCGATATCCCCTGTATGGGGGGGATGGCCTCATGCCGGGTTTCACACCGGTCCATCGGCCACCGGCGACATCGAGGGCGTGCTGATCCACGGTGCCCAGGGCGTGCGGACGTTCACCGTCGCCTTCATCCCCCGCCCGCAACCGGGGCGCCGCGCCGCGGCATCCTGACAACCTTCGTAGACGCCTGCACCGACATCCCGCGGGCGAGCGCGCGCCCCCTCGCCGCCAGCCGCCGCGAACCGACGATCGAGAATGCGACCGTGGCCTACCCCGCAACAGCCCGCTTTACTCCCCCGGACGGGGGATAGAGGCGGGCTATTTTTCAAGCAAGACTCCGAACCGGATGCAGCCCGATACTCATCGCCAATCCTCGGAGACAGACCATCGCGCAGCCGGCAAAATCACGCTTGACCGCCAAATCATGAAGGATCACGCTTGACAGCCAAATCATGAAGGGGCGCCACTTCTTCAAGGCAGCGGTCTTGACGCCGTTGCTCGCGGCGGCACTCAGCGGCTGCACGGTGCGCGGAGCGCCCTCCTTCGTAATCGCGGGCTCGTACTTCCCTGGGTGGATGTTCTGCGCGGTGATTGGAATCATCGCGGCAATCGCCGTCCGGATCGGCTTCGTTGCGTCGGGCCTCGCGAACGTCCTGCCATTTCAGCTTTTCGTCTGTTCGGCGATCGGTCTCTGCTTCGGCCTGCTCGCGTGGCTGCTTTGGTTCGGGCAGTAGCCATGAAGGCGGCAGGTATGCACCGCCGTGCGCCTTGGACCATCCTGGTCTCCCTCGCGATCGTCGCGGCAGCGATCGGCTTCGGGCTCTATGCGCTGCACCGCAGCTCGATCATGCCGACGACCGACGACGCGAGCATCGATGCCGACGTCGTCCATATCGCCGCGGAAGTCGGCGGCCGGATCGTCGACATACCCGTCGAGGAGAACTCCCATGTCACGAGGGGCGATCTCCTGTTCCAGATCGACCCGGTGCCGTATCAGCTCGCCGTCGACCAGGCGCGCGCCAATCTGGAGGTCACCCAGGCCGCTCTCGAGACGCAGCGCCGCATCCTGTCGACCCAACGATCGACCGCGGTCGTCGCGGCTGATCAGGTGCGGAGCGCCGAAACCAACCTCGACCTCGCCACGCGCACCGTCGACCGGCTTCGCCCACTCGCAGCCAAAGGCTATGTGCCGACCCAGCAACTCGATCAGGCTCAGACGACCCAGCGCGACGCCACGACCTCGCTCTCGCAGGCGCGGGAGCGGCAAGTCGCGGCCGTCCGGGCGATCGATACGGATGAGGCTGCGCTCGCAACGGTGCGCGCCCGCCAGGCCGAACTGGGGATCGCCGAGCGCCATCTTCACGACACGACCGTCCGGGCGACCCATGCGGGACGGGTCGTCGGACTCTCCGTCCTGAGCGGCGAGATGGTGGCGCCGGGGCAGAGCCTGTTCACGCTGGTCAACGACGAAGAGTGGTTCGCGGTCGGGAACTTCCGCGAAACCGATCTGCACGCCATAGCCGTCGGCGATTGCACGACGGTCTACTCGATGATCGACCGCACGGCGGCAATCAAGGGTGTCGTGCAGGGCCTCGGCGCCGGCGTGCTCGACACCGATCGCGTCAATCTTCCGCGCTCCGTTCCTTATGTCGAGCGCTCGCTCAACTGGGTGATCGTCGCGCAACGCTTTCCCGTCCGCGTTCGCCTCGTCGATCCTCCGCCGAATCTCGTGAAGCTCGGCGCCACTGCTGTCATCGAGGTTAAGCATGGCGCCGGCTGCAGATGACCGTCCCGGCCCCATCTTCGAGGGGATTGGAGCACTTCTGGCGCCATTTCCCGGCCGGCTGGAGTTTGCCGCCCGGCTGGCGCTGATCTGCGCCCTCACGACCCTCGTCGCCGAGATCTATCAAACGCCCGACCCGGCGCTCACGGCCTATGTCGCGTTCTTCGTGATGAAGGCGGACCGCGCGGAGAGCGTCGTCACCAGCATCGTCATGCTGGTGCTGATATCGCTGATCGTCGGCTTGGTGCTAGTGCTCACCGTGCAGGTCATCGAGCAGCCGCTATGGCGCGTCGCCGCGATGACGCTGGTGTCCTTCTGCCTGACCTTCGCGGCCTCGGCGAGCAAGCTCAAGCCGGTCGCCGGCACCATCGCCTTGATCACGGCCTATGCGCTCGACCTGCTCGGCTCCGTGCCGGGGGGCGAGCTCGCGACCCGCGGTTTTCTCTATGTCTGGCTCTTCGTCGGCATACCGGCCGGCCTATGCATCCTCGTCAACCTCGCCCTTGGGCCCGCCCCGCGGCGCCTCGCCGAACGGGCCTTGGCGCATCGGCTTCGCCTCGCCGCTGCGGTGCTCGTCGCGCAGGACATGGGAACGCGGAAGGCGTTCCAGGAATGCCTGCACGAAGGTCCCGGCGAGGTCCCTGCCTGGCTAAAGCTGGCCGGGGCAGAGAGAACCTCGCCCACAAAGGACATCGGCGCCCTTCAGCAGGCAGCACGGTCGACGAACGTCATTCTGGCGATGGTGGATTTCCTCACCGATGGCCCCCAACCATCGCTTCCTCAGTCCATTCGCCGACGCATCGCCGAGACTCTTGGCGGCATGGCCGTCATCCTCGGCAAGGGCGCCTATCCGGTAGAAATCAAGCTTGAGAGCGGCGCGGACGAGGCTGGTCTGGCGCCGATCGCGGCGGCGGCGCTTGCGGAATTGCGCACCGCGTTGTCCGCCTTTGCCGAGCCACCCCCGCCGGATGGATCGCCGCCGGCGGCAAAGCCCGAAGGCGGCGGCTTCTTCCTCCCGGACGCCTTCACCAACCCTGCGCACGTCCAGTACGCGCTGAAGACGACCGGCGCAGCGATGTTCTGCTACGT
>JAQGID010000221.1 GCA_028291405.1 Rhodospirillales bacterium
TCCGCGATCCGCTCGGCGTCAGGCCGCTCGTCCTCGGCCGGCTCGGCGACGCGTGGATCATCTCCTCGGAAAGCTGCGCGCTCGACATCATCGGCGCCGATTTCCTGCGCGAGGTCGAGCCCGGCGAAATCGTCACGATCGACGGCGAGGGGCTGCATAGCGTCAAGCCATTCGCCAGGGCCGTGCCGCGCCCCTGCGTCTTCGAGTTCATCTATTTCGCCCGGCCCGACACCGTCATGGAAGGCATCAGCGTCTACGACGCCCGCAAGCGCATCGGCGCCGAGCTGGCGCGCGAGAGCCACGTCGATGCCGACATCGTCATCCCGGTCCCCGACTCCGGCGTCCCGGCGGCGCTCGGCTACGCTGCCGAATCGGGCGTGTCCTTCGAGCTCGGTATCATCCGCAGCCATTACGTCGGCCGCACGTTCATCGAGCCGACCGACCAGATCCGCCATCTCGGCGTCAAGCTCAAGCACAACGCCAACCGCGCCAAGCTGGCCGGCAAGCGCGTCATCCTGGTCGACGATTCGATCGTCCGCGGCACGACCTCGACCAAGATCGTCGAGATGGTACGCGCCGCCGGCGCGACCGAGGTCCATATGCGCATCTCGAGTCCGCCGACCGATCACTCCTGCTTCTACGGCATCGCGACACCGGAGCGCGACGCGCTGCTCGCCTCGCGCTTCGACGTCGCCGGCATGACCCGCTTCATCGGCGCCGACAGCCTCGCCTTCATCTCGATCGACGGGCTCTACCGCGCAATGGGCTCGCCCGGCGGACGCGACGCGAAGGCGCCCCGGTTCTGCGATGCCTGCTTCACCGGCGACTATCCGATCCCGCTGCTCGACCATCAGGCGGGCAAGGTCTCGACCCAGCTCTCGCTCCTCGCCGAGCCGGCCTGATCAATCGGTTCGAGCCGGAGCGCCTCTCGCATGACTCAAGCTCTCGCCGGGCGGATCGCACTTGTCACCGGCGCCTCGCGCGGCATCGGCGCCGCCGTCGCCAAGCGCTTCGCGGCGGCGGGGGCGCATGTCGTCCTGACCGCCCGCACCGTTGGCGGCCTCGAGGAGGTCGACGACGAGATCCTGCAGGCGACCGGGGACCGTGCGACGCTGCTGCCGCTCGATCTCGCCAACCTCGACCAGATCGACCACATCGGGCCCTCGCTCCACCAGCGCTTCGGACGGCTCGACGTCGTCGTCGGCAACGCCGCGGCGATCGGGCCGCTGTCGCCGGTCGGCCACATCACCGCCAAGGACTGGGACCGCATCATGGCAGTCAACCTGACCGCCAATTTTCGCCTGATGCGGACGCTCGATCCCGTGCTGCGCCTGTCCGACGCCGGCCGAGCGATCTTCGTCACCTGCGGCGTCACCGCCTCGGTCCATCCCTATTGGGGCGCCTATGCCGCAAGCAAGGCGGGCCTCGAGACGCTCGTCCGCGCCTACGCCGGCGAGGTCACGAAGACCAAGCTCCGCGTAAATCTGCTCGACCCGGGGATCGTCGCCACCAAGCTGCGCGCCGCAGGGTTCCCGCTCGAAGACGCGGCCAAGCTCCGGCAGCCCGAGGATGTCGCTGCCGGTTTTCTCGATCTTGCGTCCTCGGACTCTGACCGCAACGGCGAGCTCGTGCGGCTCGCGTAACGACTATCGCTTGTCGTCGGCGTAGGGATTCTTGCCCTTGCGCAGCATCATGCGGATCGGCACGCCGGGAAGATCGAAGTCGCCGCGCATCAGATTGACGAGGTAGCGGCGGTAGGAATCCGGCAGATCGCCCGGCTTGGACGCGAAGAGCGCGAAGGTCGGCGGTCGGATATTGGCCTGCGTCATGTAGCGCAGCCGCAGCCGCTTGCCGTCGACCAGTGGCGGCGGGTTGTGCTCTTGCACCGCGGTGAGCCAGCGGTTCAGCTGCGGCGTCGGGATGCGGCGGTTCCACACCGCATGCGTCGCGATCACCGCCTCCATCAGCCGGTCGAGTCCCTGTCCGGTCTTGCCGGAGACCGGCACGCAGGTGATACCCTGGACCTGCGGCAGCGAGATCGACAGGCGGTCGGCGAGACGCTTCAGGGTCCCCTGCTTATCGGCGACGAGGTCCCATTTGCTGAGCGCGATGACGAGTGCCCGGCCCTCGTCCTCGACCATGCGGCCGATCGTCAGATCCTGCCGCTCGAGCGGCTGCTCGCCGTCGAGTACGAGGACGACGACCTCGGCGAAGCGGATCGTGCGCAGCGTGTCGCCGACCGAAAGCTTCTCAAGCTTGCCCTCGACCTTCGGCTTCTTGCGCATGCCGGCGGTATCGATGATGCGGAAGCTGTGGTCGCGCCACTGCCAGTCGACGCCGATGGCATCGCGCGTGATGCCGGCCTCTGGACCGGTCAGCATGCGGTCCTCGCCGAGCAGCCGGTTGATCAGCGTCGATTTCCCAACGTTCGGGCGGCCGACGATCGCCAGCTGGATCTTGTGCGCCGCCGGCTCCTCGTCGGGTACCTCGGCGTCGTCCACTTCATCAACGGGTTCGCTCGACGGCGCCTCGCCGTAGGGCATCAGCGCCGCGAAGAGATCGGCGAGGCCTTCGCCGTGCTCGGCCGAGATCGCGACGGGATCGCCGAGGCCGAGCTCGAAGGCCTCGTAGATGCCGCCGGCGCCGCCCCGCCCCTCGGCCTTGTTGGCGACGACGACGACCGGCGTCTTGCCGCGCCGCAGCCAGGCGGCGAAATGCTTGTCGAGCGGCGTGATGCCGGCGCGCGCGTCGATGACGAAGAGCACGACGTCCGCGTCGGCGACGGCCTGCTCGGTCTGCTGGCGCATCCGCGCCTCGAGGCTGTCGTCCTGGACGTCGTCGAGACCTGCCGTGTCGATCACGCGGAACACGAGGTCCGAGAGGCGCGCCTCGCCCTCGCGGCGGTCGCGGGTGACGCCGGGCAGATCGTCGACGAGCGCCAGCCGCTGCCCGACCAGGCGGTTGAACAGCGTCGACTTGCCGACATTGGGTCGGCCGATGATGGCGGCGGTGAAATGCATAAGTGCTATCGGCGGTCAGCCAACGGGCGTCCGCATGAAGGTGAGCGGCGTTTCGGACCGATCCTACCGCATCGCGAGGAGATCGGCATCGTCCGTCAGCAGGTAGAGCGTCTGGTCGGCGATCACCGGCGTGACGAAGGTGCTCGCCTTGAGATCGAGACGGCCAAGCGGAGCGCCGTTGTAGGGCGAGTAGGACATCGCCTCTCCGTTCGAAGCGACGACGATGAGGCGATCGCCGCCGAGCACCGGGCCCGACCAGGTCATCGGATTCTTTTTCTTCTCCACGTTCTCATAGCGCGGCAGGTCGCGCACCCAGCGGACGCGGCCGTCACGGCGCGTGAGGCAGATCAGGCTCTGCTCATTGCTGATGACGTAGATGAAATCGCCGGCGACCCAGGGCGTCTCGGTACCGCCGATATCCTGCTCCCAGATGCGCGTTCCCGAGCGGAGATCGACCGCCGCCATGCGGCCGCTATGGCTGATCGCGATGACCCGGCCGCGATCGATGACCGGGCGGCCCCGGATATCGGCGAGGCCCGCCAGGGCGTCGCTCGGCCGCGCCGTCGTCAGGCTCTCCGACCACAGCTGGCGTCCGTTCTCGACGCGCAGCGCGTAGATTTCGCCCGAGGAATAGGGAACTACGACGACGTCGCCCTCGACTGCAGGGCTGGCGCCGCCGACGAGACCGGCGGTCTCGGCAGTGCCGGTATGGGTCCACAGCTTGCGGCCGTCGTCGGCGGCCAGCGCGTTGAGCTCGTTGTCGACGGTGACGACGAAGACGCGACCGTCCGACACGGTGGGGGAGCTGCGCACCGGCGCCAGCGTCGTCTGCCGCCAGATCTCCAGGCCGCTGGCGGCATCGAGCGCCAGCACCTGCGCGTAACCGGAGGAGACGTAAAGACGATCGCCGGCGACGGCAATCCCGCCGCCGATCGCAAGGCCAGCCCCCTTCGGCGTGACATCGACCTGCCAGAGCCGCTTGCCAGTCTTCCGATCGAAAGCCTCGACGATGAATTTCGCATCCATCGTGAAGATGCGATCGCCGCTCGTGACCGGCTGTGCCAGGATGCGGCGATAGCGCGACGAGCCTTCGCCCGCGCTGGTCCGCCAAACCGTCCCGAGCTTGTCGCCGAGCGCGACGTGCTGCATGGCATGGTTGGCATAGCCGCCTGCCTGCGGCCAATCGGGATTGACAGCCGGTCGCGGCAGCTGGACTTCGAGTTCGGCGATCGTCGGATCGGGCTTGAGCTGCGTATCGAGGCTGAGGACCGAGATCCGCTCGCCGGGCAGTTTCGGCTTGTCGACCTCGAACCATGAGCAGCCGATGAGGCCGAGCATCGGGGCAAGCAGCAGCAGTGAGCGCATACGACGGTTCATCGGAGACCTCAATCGGCCAACGCGGCGCTCATCTCGGCGGCGCGGGCGCGCAACCCCGAGGGCGCCGAGAGATCGTCGGCGAGTTGCTTGTAGAGCGTGCGGGCGGCCGCGCGGTCGCCATTCCGGAGATCGGCGAGCGCGGTGACCTCGGTGGCCGAAAAGCGCCACGGGTTCGTCGGCGCCATCAGCGGCGCGACATCGGCGATCGCGACTTTGGGATCGGCCGATTTCAAATCCTGGAAGCCGAGCAGCAGCGTCGCGAGATCGCGATACGAGAGGTCGACCGAAGTATCGGCGGCGAGCGCCTTGTAGGCCGCCGCGGCTGCCGGCTCGTCGCCGGTCTGCGCCCGCAGCGCCGCTTCCTGCAGCCGAGCCAGCGCGGCGACCCCGGCGCCGCCTTCGCGGGCCAGCAGGGCGAAAGCGTCGGCGGCGGGCGCGAGCTGCCCCTTTTTCGCGAGATCGAGTGCCGCGGCGTAGCGCACGCTCTCGGCGCGCTGCTGCCCCGCCTGATAGCCGCGCCAGCCGACCACCGCCGCCGTCGCGACGACGATCAGGACGACCAACCCGACGAGGTAATGCCCGTAGCGCGCCCATAATTTGGCGTAGTTGTCGCGCCGCAGCTCCTCGTCGATCTCACGAAAGATTTCGCTCATTGCGTCAGACCGTCTAATCGGCCTGGCGGTAGAGGACGGTTGCTGTCCTTGGGCAGAGGCAGAGCTTGAAAGCCAATAACCTTACTCCTGTGCGGCGCCTTCCGGCCAGACGCCGAGGCGGCAGGCAGCGCGGGCCTTGGAATACCCCGTTCGAGCCCCGCACGGCAAGCGGCGTCTCGGGACCAGCCCCGGCCCGCCGCGGCAGCGTTCCGCCGATGCTGGACGGCACTCGCGAAATCGGGAAAACTCTCCGGTCACCACGATCGTGTGGCCGGAAAGAAAAAAGGGCGCCATGTCGCGGCAGACCGTTGAGTTGTTCCGTCTCGCAGAGCACAAGAACAGGCACAAGACCGTCTACTTCAATCGGACCGAGCTCGGCCAGCTCCTCGCGGTCTACAGCCGCTACGTCATCCGCGGCGAGTGGCGGGACTACGCGATCGATCATCGCGACGGCTTCGCGCTCTTCTCGGTCTTCCGCCATTCGCACGAGAGCCCGACCTTCGCCATCATGAAGACGGCGGCGGGCAAGAACCCCGGCGAATATGTCCTCTACAGCGGCAGACGCAAGCTGCGTGCCGCCCGCACCCTGGCCGACATCGTGGAATTTCTCCAGCGCAAGCCGTCGCTCGTCAACGCCTCGTGAGCCGTCAGCTGCCTGCGGCCGGCGTCGCGGTTACCGCTTCGACGCCCGGATAGGCCTGGCGCAGCCGCTCGATCGTCGCCTGGGCACTGTCCGCCCCGGGGCCGGGCGACGCCTCCAGGGTCACGTCGACGCTCAGATCGACCTGTAGGAGAACAAAGGGGCTCGGCTCCCAATACGGCCCCAGATCGCCGTAATAGGCGCGGCGGAAGCCACCGGGCCCCCACCATGGCGGCGGCAGATAGGCAGGCTCTTCGTCATAGGTATTGACGTTGGCATTGATGTTGCCGAGCTTGAACCCGGCATAGCCGTGCGCCAGCGCCAGCTGGGCCGCGCGCCACGCGACCATGTCGAGCGCCAGCTTGCGTTCGGCGGCGATGGCCGCCGCCCGTATGTCGCTGCTTCGCCCCGAGCGCTGCGGCGGCACGACATAGGTCACCTGATACCGATCGCCGCCCAACGCCACCTCTGAGTAGCCGTGGTCCTGGCCGACCTCGATCGGCGACAGCAGCGGCGCCGGCGGCCCGCTGGCGCAGCCGCTCGCGAGAAGCGCGACGCAGAAGAACCCGGCCATCGTCGCGGCCGTCGCTGAACGACGCATTGCACCCTCTCCCCGCTGGTCGCGCTATGTTAACATCGCGCCCGCAGGCGGCATTCCTCATTTCCGTGCGACCGCCGACCCGGCGATCGGCCAGCGCCAGGACCTTCGATACAAATGACCGATGATGCGATCCGCCAACAGTGGAACCAGCGGTTCGCTTCCGAAGCCTATGTCTTCGGCACGGCGCCCAACGGCTTCCTCGCCTCCCAGAAACACCTCTTGCGCCGCGGCCACAGCGCCCTCGCCGTCGCCGCCGGCGAGGGGCGCAACGGCGTCTTCCTAGCCGAGCAGGGCCTCGACGTGCTGTCGGTCGACATTGCCGAAAAGGGCGTCGAGAAGGCGCGCAAGCTGGCGACGTCGCGCGGCGTCCGGCTGCGGAGCGAGCACGCCGATATCCTCGCCTGGAATCCGCCGCACGGGTTCGACGTCATCGCCGCGATCTTCATCCAATTCGCGACCCCGCCGCATCGTAGGGAGCTCTTCGCCAAATTCATCGATTGGCTGAAGCCGGGCGGCATCCTCATCCTGCAGGGCTATCGCCCGGAGCAACTCGAATACGCGACCGGCGGTCCCCGCCAGGTCGAGAATCTCTACACGACCGACATGCTGCGCTCCGCCTTCGCGGCGCTGACGATCCTGCATCTTCGCGAGCACGACGAGGTCATCCTCGAGGGCGAGGGCCATGCCGGGATGTCGGCGCTGATCGACCTCGTCGCGCGGAAGTAATCTATGCGCCCGCGCTCAATACGAGCGCGGCAGCCCCAGGACGTGTTCCGCAAGATAGGACAGGATCAGGTTGGTCGAGATAGGCGCGACCTGGAACAGCCTAGTCTCGCGGAACTTGCGTTCGATGTCGAAATCCTCCGCGAAGCCGAAGCCGCCGTGCGTCTGCAGGCACATGTCTGCCGCCTGCCAGGAGGCGTCGGCGGCAAGCAGCTTCGCCATGTTCGCCTCCTTGCCGGCCGGCGCGCCGCGGTCGTAGAGCGCGGCGGCGCGTTGCACCATCAGATCGGCCGCCTCGGTCGCGGCGTAGGAGCGCGCGATCGGGAACTGAACTCCCTGGTTCTGGCCGATCGCGCGGTCGAAGACGATGCGCTCCTTGGCATATGACGCCGCCTTCTCGATGAACCAGCGCGCATCGCCGACCGCCTCGGCGGCGATGAGGATGCGCTCGGCATTCATGCCGTCGAGGATGTAGCGGAAGCCCCGCCCCGCCTCGCCCACCAGATTCGCCGCGGGGATCGCCAAATCGTCGAAGAAGACCTCGGTCGTCGCATGGTTGAGCATCGTCCGGATCGGCCGCACGGTCAGGCCGTGGCCGCGCGCCGCTCGCATGTCGACGAGGAACACCGACAGCCCCTCCGTCCGTTTCGCGACCTGCTCGCGCGGCGTCGTGCGCGCCAGCAGCAGCATGAGATCGGAATACTCCGCGCGCGAGGTCCAGATCTTCTGGCCGTTGACGATATAATGATCACCGCGAAGCTCGGCGGTCGTCCGAATCGCCGTCGTATCGGTACCGGCGCCCGGCTCGGTGACGCCGAACGCCTGCAGCCGCAAGCTACCAACGGCAATCTGTGGCAGGTAAGCCGATTTCTGCGCGGCGCTGCCGTGCCGCAGCAACGTCCCCATGATGTACATCTGAGCGTGGCAGGCGCCGCCGTTGCCGCCGCTCTGATGGATCTCGCCGAGGATTGCTGCCGCGGCGGCGATGCCGAGCCCGCTGCCGCCGAATTCCTCGGGGATCAGGCAGCCGAGATAACCGGATTCTGTGAGCGCCTGGACGAACTCGGCCGGATAGGCGCGCTCGCGGTCCTTGGCACGCCAATACGCGCCGGGGAAGCGCGCGCAGAGCGCCCGCACCCCGTCGCGGATCGCGGCGATCTCGTCGTCCGGCTGCGTCATGTCGCGAAGACGACCCGCACCTCGCCGAGCCGTCCGAAATCGGCGACGACGGTGGCGCCCGGCCGTGCATAGGCCATCGCGGTGAGCGACCCGGTGGTCACCAGCGCGCCGGCCCGCAGTCCGCCGTGCCGGCGCGCGCCGTCGTTGGCGAGGGCGGTCACCAGCGCGAGCGGATCGCCGGCCGCGTTGCCGGTGGTCTCGGTCATCGGTGCGCCGTCCATGCGAAGCTCGACCGGCGGTCGCGCCGGGTCGAAATCGAGTGCCGGCCAGGCGGCGATGGCCGGCCCGGCGACCAGCGCGAAATTGGTGAGATTGTCCGCCAGCTTGCCGGCTGCGTCGACGCGGTCGCGATCGACGAAGCGGCTCTCCAGGAGCTCGATGACCGGGTGCGCGCTGCCGATCGCGGCGATCACCTCGTCCCGCGAGTAAGGGGAAGCGCGCGGCGGCAGGTCGCGCGTCAGGCGAAACGCCAACTCGGCCTCGACGCCGAACATCCGCAGCCCGGCGGCCGGGACGCTCGCCGGCGACGCGATCAGCGTGAAGATGGGCGCCGAGCTGGTCTCGCCCCCGGGACTCGCCGCACCAACCTTCCAGGCGACGATCGGCCCGCGCCGCCGCACGACGGCATCCTGGACGTCATAGGCTTCGGCGGCGCTGCGCGGCTTGCACTCCGCCGGGAAATCGGCGATCGGCCGTCCCGTCTCGCCCACCTCCGTCAGCAGCGCGGCGGCGCGCTCGGCCCGATTCTCGTTCTCGCTCATCGACTTCGGCTCCTTGTCGTTGCCGCATTCTCATCGAAAGCCGGCGTGCTGACCAGCGCGCCATTGCTGCAACGACACGCCAGGCGAGTTCGGATATAACGGTCGCATGCAACCGCGTCTCCGATCGGGAATCTGGGTCCAGGCGCTGATCCGGCGCTACGACAGCTCGGCAATCCCGGCAACCATCGTTCGGAAGGGCGATTCCGACTCCGGCGCCATCCTCATCAAGCTCAACCGGCGGGAGAACGGCTGCACCGTCCTCACCCAGGCGCGTGGCGAGGCGGGCGAGCTCATCTGGCTGTGCGGCTCCGGGCCCGCCGCCGTCGATGAGGCGACGGCGGATGCCTATATCGCCCGCCAGGCGCAGCGCGATCCCGATCTCTGGGTCGTCGAGATCGAGGATCCGAAAGGCGAGCCGCTGTTCGAGGGCCGGATCGTCTAGCTGTCGCAACGCACGAATTCAGGATGCCACATGCGGCTGCTTGCCGAGACGATCCTCTTGCCGCCCGGTGACTTTCTCGTCGTTTTCGTCCTTGGCCTGCTCGTCTCGTTGCGCTGGAGACGGCTCGGCCGCGCGCTGCAGATCGCCGCTTTCCTGGCGCTTTATGCCCTGTCGACGCCTTATGTCGCCAACCGGCTGCTTGCCTCGCTCGAGCCGGCGGCCCCTTTGGACATGCAGCGTGCCGGCGTGGCTGGGGCCATCGTGGTTCTCTCGGCCGACGCCAGCGGCGCGACGCCGGAATACGGCAGCGACACGATCGGCGCGATGACCTTGCAGCGCATGCGCTATGCCGCCCGGCTGCAGCGCGAAACCGGCCTCCCGCTGCTCGTTACCGGCGGGGTTCCCGGGCAATTCTCGCGACCGCTCGCCGTCATGATGGCGGAATCCTTCGAGGCCGATTTCGGCCTGACGCCACGGTGGGTTGAGGATCGCGCGCAGACGACGGCGGATAACGCCGAGTTCAGCGCGGCGATGCTGAAACCCGACGGCGTCTCGACGGTCCTTCTCGTTACCAGCGCCTGGCACATGAAGCGCGCGATGCTTGCCTTCGCGGCGAGCCGGCTGGCGCCGATCCCGGCGCCGACGATGTTCACGATCGTGTCGAGCCGGCCACGGTCGTTCTTGCCCCGCCTCGGCGCCTTGCACAACGCGTATTACGCGTTGCACGAATACTTGGGGATCGGCTGGTATCGCCTATCCTACGCCCTCGCCGGGCGCCCCTGATGCCAGGGTGAGGGCAAGCCCGTCGCGCAGCGGGACTTTGGCCGTGAAGCCGAGGTCTTCCGTCGCCCGCCGAGGGTCGCCGACCGAGGCGCGAATGTCGCCGGCACGCCTCGCCGCGAAGGCGATGTCAGGCGCCCGTCCGCACAGCTCCGCGATCAGCTGCGCCAGCGCGAGGATCGACGTCGCAAGGCCGGTACATACGTTGAAGACCGGGCTGTCGTCCGTCATCCCTGCCATCGCCGAAAGCAAGGCGGCCACGACGTCGCCGACGTAGATGAAATCGCGAGTCTGCTGCCCATCGCCATCGATCCGGATCCCGGTGCCAGCGCGCAGCCGGTCGCAGAACGTCGAGATGACGCCGCTATACGGCGACTTCGGGTCCTGGCGCGGACCGAACACATTGAAGAACCGCAGTCCGGCGGTCGGGACGCCATGGACATGCGTCGCGACGTGCCCGTGGAGTTCGCAGCCGAGCTTGTCGGCGCCATAGGCCGAGAGCGGTCGCGTCGCCGCGGTTTCACCGAGCGGGAGCTGCGGATTGTCGCCGTAGACCGCTGCCGAGGAAGCGTAGACGACCGGCGTGCTTGTGCCCTCGGCGCGCGGCCGACGCGCCGCATCGAATATGGTGATCGCGCCCGTCAGGTTCGTGCGGTGCGTTCCGAGCCAGTCCTGGTGGCCGCGCTCGACCGATGCGACAGCGGCGAGATGGAAGCAGCCGTCGACGTCGGCCATGGCGCGGGCGGCGAGCTCGGGATCCGCGACGTCCCCGCGGAGGAGCTCTGCAGCAGCCGGCTTGTTCGCGAGCTTGCCGGTCGAGAGATCGTCGAGAATGCGCACCGCATGCCCCTGCGCGACGAGGGCATCACAAAGATGCGAGCCGATGAAACCGCAGCCGCCCGTCACCAGATAAACTGCCACGCCGCCCTCTTCCTGCCGGCTCGACCCGCTCACCGAAACTGACTGGTGAGCGCTATCGCCGGCGAATGCGTTTGCAACGTAAGGCGTCCGCCACGGCCAAAGTTACAACGTTTTAATACCTGGGAAAGGCACCGCTTAGCCGCCGTCCCATATTGTCTCGCTATGGAGGCTTCCGGTTCTACCACCGGTGCCGGTCAAAGGAGAGAGAACCGATGCATCGATTCAGGATTCAATTGAAGGATATCACCGCCTCCCCGAAGCGCAGCTTCCGCGCCGCCTTGCTGGCGACGACCCTCGGCGCCTCGGCTCTGGGTGTCACATTCGTTCCGTCGTTCGCACCTGTGGCATCGGCGCAAAGCACGATGCCGGCGGCGAACCTGACGCAACAGGCGCAGCAGGTCTCGCCCGGGCTGCCGAGCCTGTCGCCGATCATTCAGAAAGTAATGCCTGCAGTCGTTAACGTCAGCGTGACGCTGAAGAGCGATGCCGGCGGCGACGATCAGGACGATCAGGACGCGATGCCGCAGCGCGACGAGCAGGACAATCCCGGCGGCGACGCCGCTCCGAATTTTCCGGCCAGCCCGTTCGACCAGTTCCTCAAGCGGTTTTTCGATCAGCAGCAGCCGGGCCACGGCCAGAATCGCCCGCAGGTCGGCAAGCGGGTCGCCCTCGGCTCCGGCTTCATCATCGACCCGCAGGGCTACGTCGTGACGAACAACCACGTCGTCGGCGAGGCCGCGTCGGTCACCGTCGTCTTCCAGGACGACACCAAGCATCCCGCCAAGATCGTCGGCCGCGACCCGAAGACGGACCTCGCGCTGCTCAAGATCGACACTGACAAGCCGCTGCCTTTCGTGACCTGGGGCGACAGCGACCAGGCGAAGGTCGGCGATTGGATCATCGCCGTCGGCAATCCTTTCGGCCTGGGCGGTACGGTGACGACCGGCATCGTTTCGGCCCGCGGCCGCGACATCCACTCCGGTCCGTTCGACGATTTCCTGCAGCTCGACGCGGCGATCAACCGCGGCAACTCCGGCGGCCCGACCTTCAACCAGCAGGGTCAGGTGATCGGCATCAACACCGCGATCTACTCGCCCAACGGCGGCAGCGTCGGCATCGGCTTCGCCATCCCGTCCGACCTCGCCAAGAACGTCGTGCAGCAGCTGCGTGAGCACGGCAAGGTCGATCGCGGCTGGCTCGGCGTCCAGATCCAGCAGATCACGCCGGAGATCGCCAGCAGCATCGGGCTGAAATCGGACCACGGCGCGATCATCGCCGACGTCACGAACGGCAGCCCCGCGGCCAAGGCCGGCGTCAAGCAGGGCGACGTCATCCTGAAGTACAACGGCCATGACATCGACAAGCTGCACGACCTGCCGCTGCTCGTCGCCGGCACGCCGATCAACAGCAAGGTCGACATGACAGTGTGGCGCAACGGCAAGGAGCAGCAGCTGCAGGCGAACGTCGGGCAGATGCCGAACGACACGCAGCAGGTCGCCAGCAACGACCAGGGAAATAGCGCGCCGCAGGCGAGCCCCGATCGCGCGAGCGCGCTGGGCCTGCAGCTCGGCGCTCTGGACCAGCGGACGCGCCAGCGCCTGCACCTGAAGGGCAACGTCAAGGGCGTCGTGGTGACGAACGTCGCCAGCGACAGCCCGGCGGGCCAGCTCGGAATCGAGCCCGGCGATGTCATCGTCGCGATCAACCAGCAGCCCGTCGCCACCCCCACCGAGGCCGCGCAAAAGCTCAAGCAGGCCCAGCAGTCCGGCGACAAGAACCTGCTGCTCCTGATGAACCGTCACGGCATCAACCAGTACGTCGGCCTTTCGGTCGGTTAGACCGGAGTCCGGATTTTCGAGAGTGGGCGGCGGTCCGCATTGCGGGCCGCCGTTCGCGTTTCCGGCATTCGAGTCCTTCCCGCTGCGCGCGGCGCATCGCCGCTTGGACGGCGGCAAGCGGGCTGACATAATCGGCTAAGGGGGGCGGACCATCGCCCGCATGCCGCGAAGCGATCAGCCGAGATGACACACCACCGAATTCGCGATCCTCGTCGGCCCTGGCGCACGGCGGTGCTGGGACTGGCGCTCGCCGCTACCGGTTGCGGCAACTTCGTTGCGCCCTTCGAGGGCGTGCCACGTCTGCCCCCAGCTGGTGTCGTCGACGCAGGTCCGCGCGTCGCCATTTGCTACAATGCGCTCTTCACGACGCCTACCGAGGTCCGCAAGCTCGCCGGGGATGCCTGCGGCGTATCCGCCGAGCCGAGCTTCGCGTCGCAGGACATCCGCGGCATGTGCCCGCTGGCGACGCCGGTGCGGGCCAATTTTGTCTGCCTGCCGGATTAGCCCGCGCTAGCGGATCGTGCGCTGCATGACCCGGCGGATCTCCGGCTCGCGCTCGCCGGCGTGATTTTCGGCGTTGATCGACGTCGGCAACGGAGCTTGCCAGACAGGGCGCAGTGCTGCCCAGCCGATGACCAATGCAAAGATCAGGATGTACCAGGCGGCGTAAACCAGTTCGTGACGCGTCAACATCGGGACACCTCGCCGGTCTGGCGAAAGAGCCTAGTCGTGACGGGTTAACAACTGGTGTTGGGGGCGCAGCCGGAGAGTTTACCGGCCCTTAAGCCGTTGCGCCCATAGTAGGCAGCACCGACCCTTCGCAAGGCATAACCTCATGGATTTGAGCGCCACGAATTCGCATTCCGCGGCATTGATCGACCGCGTCGGAACGGTGGTGCCATCCGGACTCGCGCCCTTCGTCGCGCCGCTCGCGGAATCCGCGGCGATCCGTCAGGTCGCGTTTCGCTTCAGCTATCGCGACGTCCCGTGCACGGCGATCAGCGAGCAGCGGGGAAGCGATTCGATCCTCCGCCTCGTCTGCAATTTCGGCCCCTTGCCCTATACCGCGGAGGGCGCGCAGCCGCGCCGCCAGGCCTTGCAGGCGATCGCCGTGGCGAAAAACGATACCGGCCTCGACTGGCACCTATCGGCGAGCCACGTCGTCGTCTTGACCAGCGACGTCGCGCTCACCCAGCCCTACATGCCGGCGACGATGATCGCCGGGGTCGTCGAACTGTTGCTGCGCGCCGACAAATACATCGGCCTCCTGCTCGAGATCCTCGGCAATCCCGGCGACCTCACCGCTCCGCAGGCAGCGTGACGACCTGACCGGGAAAGATCAGGTCGGGATTGCTGATTCGATCGCGATTGGCGGTATAGATCGTCGTGAACCGCGTCCCCGAGCCATAGGAATCGCGGGCAATGCCCCATAGCGTGCCGCCGCGCTGGACGGTCACCGTGCCGCTCGTCGCCGCTGCGGCGGTCTGCGGCGGTGACGAGCCGCCGGCGGCCGCGACGTCCGCCGCCGGACTCTTCGGCTCCGGGACGTTGAAGGTGACCTTGTCCTGCGACGTCGCGACGGCGCCGCCGGGCGCCTGCGCTTCGATCGACAGATCGTGCTTGCCCGGCGGCAGCGGCTTGTCCAGCGTCACGACCCATTCGCCCTGGGAATCGGCGCGCGCATGCCCGATCTCCGTCGCGCCGTCCCGCACGCTGACCTCGGCGCCCGGCGCGGCGCGGCCGGCGATGACGGCGTCGCCCATCGGGTTGACGCGGACGACGTCGAAGCTCGGCCGTGCCGCCGGCGCAACCGCGGCGGTCGGCGCCGGCTGCGGCTCGGCAGCGGGCCCGGGAGGGGAGGCTCGACTCGGTTGCGGCTCGGTCTGGGCAGATTGCGGCGGCAGGGTGCCGCGCTCGCGCCCGAGCCACAGGCCGGCGAGAACCACCCCTGCTGCGACGATTCCGCCGGCGATGAAAAGAGATCGTCTCAAGCCTGCCCCGGAAATCCCATCAAAAGCTTTCTCGGATGCTACTTCGCAACTCTATTGCGAGCAATGCTGCGATACCGACGCTTTCAAAGCGTTATAATGGCCCGCGAGGCCGCGACGCGAGTCCGGTTAAGGAGAGAACAGGAGTTTAGATGGCTACGGTCAAGCGCCTTTGTGTCTATTGCGGCTCGGCGGAAGGCCGCTTGCCGTCCTATCGCGCCTCTGCCGAGCAACTCGGAAGAGCGCTTGCCGCTGCCGGGATCGAGCTCGTTTACGGAGGCGGCAGGATCGGCCTGATGGGGCGCGTCGCCGATACCGTGCTCACTGGTGGCGGACGCGTCACGGGAATCATTCCGGCGCATCTCCACGACCGGGAGGTCGGGCACCACGGCGTCAGCGAACTCCAGGTCGTCGGCAGCATGCACGAGCGCAAGCAGCGGATGTTCGAAATGTCGGACGCCTTCGCGGTTTTGCCGGGCGGGCTCGGAACGCTGGACGAATTCTTCGAGATCATTACCTGGAAACAGCTGTCGCTGCACGACAAGCCGGTCGTCGTTCTCAACGTCGCCGGCTATTGGCAGAAGCTGATTGCGCTAATCGATCATGCGATTGACAGCGGCTTCGCGCCGCCGCGGGCGCGCGGCTTCTTCACGGTCGTCGACAGCGTCGAGGCGCTGATGCAGTCGCTGGCGGCGAGTCACGAACCGGAGCGGCCGGCAGAACCCCGGTTGATCTAAGTCCTGGTTGATTTGAGCCTGTTGCAGCGCAGCGATTGCTTGCACGCGGTGCGTCGGCTGACTATGTTCGGCCGCCCTCCGCCGTGCCTGGCGCTCTCGCCCTCTCGAGGATTCCCGCTATGAAGAAGATCAAGGTCGCCAATCCAATCGTCGAGATGGACGGCGACGAGATGACCCGCATCATCTGGCAGTTCATCAAGGACAAGCTGATCCTCCCCTATCTCGAAGTCGACCTGAAGTACTACGACCTCAGCATCGAGAAACGCGACGAGACCGACGACCAGATCACCATCGATTCGGCCGAGGCGACCAAGAAGTACCGCGTCGCCGTCAAATGCGCGACGATCACGCCGGACGAGGCGCGCGTCAAGGAGTTCGGCCTCAAGAAGATGTGGCGCTCGCCGAACGGCACGATCCGCAACATCGTCGGCGGCACGATCTTCCGCGAGCCGATCATCTGCAGGAACGTGCCGAAGCTGGTGCCGAGCTGGACGGGCCCGATCGTCATCGGCCGCCATGCCTTCGGCGACCAGTACAAGGCGACGGATTTCGTCGTTCCCGGCAAGGGCAAGCTGCAGATGACCTTCACGCCAGCGGACGGCGGCGCGAAGATGGAATTCGACGTTTTCGACTTCCCCGGCGGCGGCGTCGCGATGTCGATGTACAACCTCGACGAATCGATCATCGGCTTCGCCCGGTCGTCGTTCAATTACGGGCTGCAGCGTGGCTTTCCGGTCTATCTCTCGACCAAGAACACCATCCTCAAGGCCTATGACGGGCGCTTCAAGGATCTCTTCCAGCATATCTTCGACACCGAGTTCGCGGCCGAATTCAAGAAGCGCGGCCTGACCTACGAGCATCGCCTGATCGACGACATGGTCGCCGCCGCGCTGAAGTGGAACGGCAACTACGTCTGGGCCTGCAAGAACTACGACGGCGACGTCCAGTCCGACATCGTCGCGCAGGGCTTCGGCTCGCTCGGGCTGATGACCTCGGTGCTGATGACACCCGACGGCCAGACGATCGAGGCCGAGGCGGCGCATGGCACGGTGACGCGCCACTACCGGCTGCACCAGCAGGGCAAGGAGACCTCGACCAACCCGATCGCCTCGATCTTCGCCTGGACGCGTGGCCTCTACTACCGCGGCACCTTCGACAACACGCCGGATGTCGTCAACTTCGCGCTGGCGCTCGAGAAGGTCTGCGTCGATACGGTTGAGGCCGGCTTCATGACCAAGGATCTCGCGATCCTGATCAGCCCGGACCAGCCCTGGCTGACGACCACTGCCTTCCTCGACAAGCTCGACGAGAATCTCAGGAAGGTCATGGCAGCGTAAGCCAGCCGCCGCTCGTCGGTTCCAAACCCTCTCCCCTCGCCCGGGGAGAGGGTTTTTTTTTATTCCGCCGCCTCGGCCTTGCCGGCGATTGCCGCCTCGATCGCGGCGATCGCCGCCTCGGCCCGCGCGGCGTCCGGGCCGCCGGCCTGCGCCATGTCGGGCCTGCCGCCGCCGCCCTTGCCGCCGAGCGCCTCGGCGCCGATGCGCACAAGATCGACGGCGCTGAAGCGCGGGGCGATATCGTCGGTCGCGCCGACGACGATCGCCGCCTTGCCCTCGGCGCGCGAGATCACCGCGACAACGCCCGAGCCGACCTCCTTCTTGAGATCGTCGGCGAGCGATTTCAGCTCACGGCTGGGAACGTCGTCGACGATGCGATAGGCGAAGCTGACGCCGCCGATGTCGTGGGCCGCCGGCTTGGCGCCCGCACCGCCGCCGCTGGCCAGTTGGCGCCGCAGCTCTGTCAGCTCGCGCTCGAGCCGGCGGCGCTCGTCGATCAGGCTGGCGACGCGCTGCGGCAGCTCGTCCTTGGTCGATTTCAGGGCCGCGGCGGCCTGGCGCAGCAGCGCTTCCTCCTGCGCGACATAGGCTTCGGCGGCGGCGCCGGTCAGCACCTCGAGGCGGCGCACGCCGGAGGCGACGGCGCTTTCCGAAACGAGCTTGGCAAAGCCGATGTCGCCGGTGCGGCGGACGTGGGTCCCGCCGCAGAGCTCGACCGAGAACGGCCGCTTTGCCGCGGGATCCTCGCCGCCCATCGCGACGACTCGGACCTCGTCGCCGTATTTCTCGCCGAACAGCGCGAGCGCGCCTGCCTCGACCGCCTTGTCGGGCGTCATCAGCCGCGTCGAGACATCGGTATTGCCACGGATGCGCTGGTTGACCTCGTCCTCGACCCAGCGGATGTCCTCGGGGGTCATCGCCTTGGGATGGCTGAAATCGAAGCGCATGCGGTCCGCGGCGACCGACGAGCCCTTCTGCGTCACGTGCTCGCCGAGACGGCGGCGCAGCGCCTCGTGGAGGAGATGCGTCACCGAATGATTGGCGCGGGTCGCAAGGCGGCGCTTGACGTCGATCCGCAGCTCGACGGCATCGCCGCGCTTCAGCGTGCCGTGCGTCGCGGTGCCGAGATGGACGAAGAGGGCGCCCGCCTTCTTGATCGTGTCGCGCACCGCGAACTCGCCGCCGGCGCCGGCGAACATGATGCCGCTGTCGCCCATCTGGCCGCCCGATTCGGCGTAGAACGGCGTCTGGTTGACGATGATCGCGGCCTCCCGGCCGGGCGTAGTCTCGGTAACCTCGATGCCGTCGACGACGATCGCCTGGATCGCCGCCTCGGCGACGTCGGTGTCGTAGCCGAGGAACTCGGTCGCACCGAGCCGGTCGCGCAGCTCGAGCCAGAGCTGCTCCGTCGCCGCCTCGCCGGAGCCGACCCAGCTGCGCCGCGCGTCGGCGCGCTGTTTTTCCATGGCGCTGTCGAACGCCTCGACCGCGACCTGGCGGCCGCGGGTCCGCAGCACGTCCTGCGTCAGGTCGAGCGGGAAGCCATAGGTGTCGTAGAGCTTGAACGCGATGTCGCCCGGAAAGGACTGGCCGGCGCCGAGCCGCCCCTCTTCCTCGTCGAGCAGCTTGAGGCCGCGCTCCAGCGTCTGCTTGAAGCCGGTCTCCTCGAGGCGCAGCGTCTCGGTAATCAGCGCCTCGGCTCGGATCAGCTCGGGATATGCGCCGCCCATCTGGCGGACAAGCGCCGGCACGAGGCGCCACATCATCGGCTCGCGGGCGCCGATGATATGGGCGTGGCGCATGGCACGGCGCATGATGCGGCGGAGGACGTAGCCGCGGCCTTCCTTGGCCGGCAGCACGCCGTCGG
>JAQGID010000237.1 GCA_028291405.1 Rhodospirillales bacterium
GGAACTGGCAGGTTAACCGGGCGAGCCCAAGGTGGCCCCCTCCCCTCCCTTGCGATCAGGCAGCGACGGCGGCTTCCGCCCAAGCCAACTGCGCGCCAGCGCGCAGTTGGCGCAAGCCGGGTCTGGAAATCAGGTGGGGTTGGATATTGAAGACGTTGTAGACGGCGGCGTGGGTGGAGAAGCGCGCGTTCAACCGGGTCAAACCTTGGGATTGGCTCACGCCTGGGGAGATGATTCCGCAGGCGTTGGACGCGCCCGAGCAATTCATTGAGCGCTATCCAGTGCCTGATGTCGCTCAAAACTTGCGGGCCGGCCTCCAGCCTTCGCGCAAAGACAGCCACCGCTAAGCCAAGTTTTCCGCAAGGCGAGTGCTATCGCTTCTCCAGCCTGGTGGTCACGCGCCCCATTCGGGCTTGACCGCCGCGGAGTTCCGCTCGAAGCGGATGCGCGCCTACCCCTAGGGATCTCGTCCCACCGACGGCTTGCATGCCATCGATTTTCGAAGAATAATCTATTTTATTCATAGGGAAGGACGTGCTGAATGAGGACCGAAGGACCGGCGGCCTCTCTGACGGAAGTCGTCTACCGTTCCTTGCGCAACGACATCCTCGCATGCCGGATCAAACCGGGCAGCAAGATCAAGATCAAGGACGAAGCCGAGAGGCTCGGGGCCAGTCCGAGCGCGGTGCGGGAGTCGCTGGCGCGTCTGTCGTCGGAAGGTCTGGTCAGGGCTGAGCCGCAACGCGGCTTTCTCGCCGCGCCTATCTCGCAAGCAGAACTGTGCGACCTCACCAAGGTCCGGGTCGAGATCGAGGCGTCGTGCATACGGCGCGCCGTGGCCCATGCGACCCTCGAGTGGGAGGGGCTATTGCTCGATCTCAATCACCGCCTCGCCCATACGCCGTTGGCGGCGGAAGGAGACGAACCGCGGCTGAGTGATGAGTGGGCCCGCATCCACCATGCCTATCATGAGGCGATCGTATCCACCTGTGACAGTCCGATCCTGCTTCAGATCCGCAACCAGCTCTACCAGCAGAGCGAGCGCTATCGGCGCCTTTCCGTACCCCTCGCGACCAGCGGGCGCGACCTGACCGCCGAACACGGCGCAATCGTCAAAGCCCTGATCGCCCGTGATGGGGACCGGGCGGTTGCCTTGATGTCCTCTCACATCGAGGCGACTTCGCGGATCCTGCTCCTGGCTCAGGCAGAAGGCGGCTCCCTGTCCCCGCTGGCCGCCTGAAGCAATCGGAATGCCACCATGCCGCGATCAAAGGTCCTCAAAAAATCTTGATTGATCGATAAAATCTATTTTTATTGACAGTCCAGCCACCTCCGCGCCTAATTCCCGGCATAAGAGATGGAGGAACTGCAATGCTCGAAGACGTGCCGCAGCAGGCCAGCCCGCCGGAGTCTGATGCAATCCGCATGGCCCGGGCGCGCCGCGCCGCCAATAAGATTCGCGGTTGGCACCACCACGCGATCCGAACCCGGGACATGCACGCCACGCGGGCCTTCTACGAAGGCGTGCTGCAGCTTCCGCTCGTCGGCACCTGGGTCGAGGGCTACGATGTGATCAAGCAGAACCCCGCGAACTACGTCCATTGCTTCTTCGAACTGGGGGATGGGTCGGCCCTGGCCTTCTTCCAGTTTCAGGACGGCCATCGGGAAGACCCGATGTCCATGCCGCGAGACCCCTACGAGCATCACGTGGCCCTGGGCGTTGACGACATGGCGACGGTGGACGCCTACCGCGACCGGCTCGTGGCGGCGGGATACCCGGTGACCATGGTCGACCATGGCTACTGCTATTCGGTCTACACCGAGGACCCGAACGGAATGATCGTCGAGGTTTCGACCATTGTCCCCAACGGCGAGGCTATTCTGGCCGAAGCCGCGGTCAATGCGGAACGGGACCTCGCCGCTTGGTTTGACGGCATCCGGGACGTCAACAACCGCTACCGCGGCCACACGCTCGAAAGCGCGCCGAAGTGACGCCGCTCGAGCATGGCGGGCGGATAGCGCGGCGGGTCACGCTCACCTTCGACAACGGCCCCCATCCCGACGTCACGCCCGCCGTGCTCGCCATCCTCGCGCGGCGGGGCATCAAGGCTACCTTCTTCGTCCTCGGAAAGGCCATCGGCTCGCCCGAAGGGCGCGCCCTGATCGAACGCACGCTGGGCGGTGGGCATCGCGTGGGCAATCACGGCTTCAGCCACGAGACGCCCTTCGGCCTGCTCGCGGACCCTGAAGAGGGCGTTCGCGAGATTGTCGAGACGCAGCGGCTCCTCGACAAAATCGGGATAGGAACGCGGATGTTCCGCCCCTTCGGCGGCGGCGGGTATATCAACGCCGAGTTGCTGAGCGCCCCGGCGGCCAACTACCTGGTCCGCGAACGCTTCGACCTGGTGCTGTGGAACAGCGTGCCTCGCGATTGGGAGCGCCCCGCCGATTGGGCGCAGCATGCCCTGAACGAGATCGCTCTGCGTGACTGGACCGTGACCGTGCTGCACGACATCCCCGACGCCTCCCTGGAACAGCTGCCGGCCTTCCTTGACCAAGCTTTGCAGGCTGGCGTCGAGTTCACAACCGAGCTTCCCATCGATTTTCTTCCCATGGCCGGCGGCGTCGCGACGGCGGACATCAGCGCCATGGTCCCGCCCGCGCAGCGCGCCGTGCTGGCGGTCTCCGAACTTTCGTCGGCCGCACCGGCCTGATTATCCACCTTGCCGGCCGGCATATCGCCGGACCGGACCCCACAAGTGCTAGCAGGAAACGCCATCATGAAACTGGTCCGCTTTGACGCCGGCGCCGGGCCGCGCCACGGTCTGATCCGCAAGGACGCCGTCATCGACGTGCTTCGCGCCGGGGCGGCATGGGCGACGCCGCTCGACGCCATCCGCGCCGGCGATCGCGCGCTCGACGATCTCAAGCGGCTGGTCGACACGGCCAGCGCCGATCACGCCCTCGCCGACGTGCGGCTGCTGGCCCCCATTCCGCGGCCGGGCAAGTACCTCGCCATAGGGCTGAACTACCGCAAGCATATCGAGGAATCGATCAAGCTCGGCGTCGAGGCGCCCAAGCGGCAATTCTGGTTCAACAAGCAGACCACCTGCATCATCGGCCCCGCCGACGAGATCGTGAAGCCGAAGGTGTCGGATCAGGTCGATTACGAGGTCGAGCTGGGCGTCGTGATCGGCAAGCCGGCGAGGCATGTGTCCGCAGCCGATGCGCAGGACCACATCTTCGGCTACACGGTCGTCAACGACGTCTCGACCCGTGACTGGCAGTACCACAGCCCCACCTTCACCATGGGAAAGTCCTTCGACACCCATGGCCCGACCGGCCCGTGGATCGTCACGGCGGACGAGATCAAGGACTGCCACCAGCTTCGGCTCACCTGCCACGTCAACGGCGATCTGCGTCAGTCGTCGGACACCTCGCAAATGGTCCACAACGTCTATCAGCAGATCGAATACCTCACGACAGCGTTCACCCTGGAGTCCGGCGACATTCTCGCCACGGGAACGCCGGAGGGCGTGGGCATCGCCATGAACCCGCCCCAGTTCCTCAAGGCCGGCGACGTCGTGCGATGCGAGGTCCAGGACGTCGGCGTGATCGAGAACCGCGTGATCGCCGAGTGCTGACTGGGCGCAACCGCCCCGCGGGGCGCAGCTGCCGCCGGTCGAGCATAGGAGGCCCGGTCATGCCAGACATGTCGATCAAACGTGGCGTCCAGCGCCCCTACGTGCGCAGCGACCTGCTCGCCGTTCACTCGCTCAATGAGTTCGTGCTGGCGGTTCCGGATCTTGAAGAGGCCCGACGTTTCTATACGTTGTTTGGCCTGGACGTGCGCGAAGACGGCGCCGGACTTTCTCTCTACACATTCGGCAACCCGCACCGATGGGGCAGAATCGTCGAGGGCCCCAGAAAGCGTAGCCATCATCTGTCCTTCGGGTGCTTTGAAGAGGACCTGCCGCGATTCCGCGGCCGCCTTGAGGCGAACGGCGTGGCGCTGATCGACGCGCCTGCGGGGTTCGAGTCGAACGGGCTCTGGTTCAGAGATTTCGAGGGCAGCCTGGTCGAAATCGTGATCGCGCCGAAGTCGATGCCGGACGAAAAGACCCGCGTCGAAGAACTGGCGGTCGCCCCGGGCTATCAAGGCGCCGCATTCCGCCGAACCGCCCCGCGCATCTACCCGAGCAGGCTCTCTCACCTGCTAATGTTTACATCGAGCGTGCCACAGGCCATCGAATTCTACGAACGGCATCTCGGTCTCAAACTAAGTGACCACTCAGGGGATGAGATCGCGTTCCTTCACGGTGTCCACGGTAGTGATCATCACCTGCTTGCGTTTGGCGGTTCCACTTTTCGAGGCCTCCATCACCTCTCGTGGGATGTTCCAGCCATCGACGAAGTCGGCATTGGCGCCGCCTATATGGCCGCGAACGGATACGCCGCGGGCTGGGGCTTTGGCCGCCACGTCCTGGGTTCCAACTATTTTCACTATGTGCGCGACCCGTGGGGCAGTTACTCGGAATACTCGTGCGGAATCGACTTTGTCCCGCCAGGATTTGAGTGGATGTCGTCTAACAACGATTCGGAAGATTCTCTGTATCTATTCGGACCGACAGTCCCTTCGGATTTCGTCACGAACTATGAAGCGCAAGATCCGGGCCCGCGGGACAATGAGGGCTGAGCCCGGTTTCTGAACCTGGATCAGCCCTATGTTCCTGTCCGCATGATCGCCGAGACTTCCTCGGGAAGGCACGGGGTGAGCGGTAGCTCAGGCGCCGAGCTTCGCCGCAAGGGCAAGAAACGCGTCCAGGTACGCCTGGAGGAAAGCGTGCGTGCCTTCGTTGGCGATTTCACCGTCCTCATTGATGAGGTCGGGCTTGAACGAGATGTACGCCTCTCCGCCCATCACCAGACTGCCGAGGATTCCGAGAATCTGACGCAGGTGTTGCTGGCCCACCGCCGTGCCGATTGCGCTCGGCGAGGTTCCAGTGATCGCGACGACCTTGCCCTTCCACACGTTGTGGTCCATCGGCTTTGAACCCCAGTCGATCGCGTTCTTGAGCACCGCAGGAATCGAGCGGTTGTGTTCCGGGGTGACGAACAGCAGTGCGTCGGAGGCTACGACTTCCTGGGTGAACCGGGCGACCGTCTCAGGGCGGCTATGCTCCAAGTCGTGATTGTACATTGGAAGATCGTCGATTTGGATGAAACGCGACTCCACTCGGTCGCCGATCAATTTAACCAACGCTTCGGCAAGCTTTCGGTTAACCGATTCTCGCCGATTGCTTCCGACGATCACGGCGACTTTCAATTTACTCATCTAAACTGCTCCAGATTGACGTCGTGAAGAGCCTGGCTCCGTGTCGAACCAAGCCCGCGAAGTGGTAACCTCCCCGCAAAAATGCACAGGATCAGGCCGCTCTGCGTTCTGCCTCGGCGGGCTGGTGTAGCCCAAGGCCGAAGTGGCAGTCGCCCTTGCCGCTGGTGGAGCGCGTCGCGTCAACAGACGAGGCGGTCTAGGATCCGGCCATGGACAACATGGCGATGTGTTTTCCGCGCGCGATCGTGTCGGACATAGGAGCGCACCAATCGAACGCCTCGGTCTGGGGTGCGACCGCCAAACCCTCGTCGATCAGGACTTGCGCCGGGTCGACTCCGTCCAGGTACACCGTGGCCAGGGCGCGGTTGTGGTCGTCTCGCGATCCCGTCGGGATCACGGTGACCTTTCGCGCCCCTTGCGCAAGCTCCCTGATCCTCAGACGCGCCTGGCGCGCGCCGAGGGCTTCGGCGGCGCAATGGGCGTGAGGCGCCGGTTGGGGGGCCGTCACATTCACCATACGAAAATGCCGTCCGTCGACGACTAGGACTTCCCCCGACAGAACGTCAATATTCGGTATGGCGGAGGCAGCCACCGCTGCGGGAGCGTCATTGGCAAAGAGCGTGGATTGCGGCGGCGAACACGCGCCCAGGAGGGCGCTCAGGCCTGCCGCTGCGAGCGTCACGCGCGCGAACGCCCCGCGATCGCAACTCGGCTGTCCCGACCCAGGAGGGACCGCGTTGAGCAGGGCCAGAAAGATGGGCGCCGATCCAGACATCTGTCGCGCCGCGGCTAGGCAGCGACCGCCTCGACGGGCCGGTCCGTCGAGAACCCGCCCGCCGCCTGGCGGCGAGCACGGACCCGAGTGCGAGGCACCGCGGGCAAGTCGGTGGAGCGTTGCATGATCGCTTGCTGCACCTTGACGAAGGCGCGGCCCTCGATTTGCCGGATGCGTTCGCGAGAGACGCAGTAACGGCCGGCGAGTTCCTCCAGGGGCGCGGGATCATCTCGCAGTCGCCGGGCCTCGAAGATGGCCCGTTCACGACCGTTCAGCGTCGCCAACGCTCGCTGAAGCGCGTTGCGGCGGGTCGCCGCTTCCTGGCCATCGGCCATGGCTGTTTCCGCCGACACGGATTCGTCGACCAGTTGGTCCTGCCATTCCGCGCCGCCGCCCTCATCGTGACGAAGCGGCGCGTTCAACGAGCCGTCGCCGGCCATGCGGCGGTTCATCTCGATGACTTCGTCGCCGGTGACGCCGATCCTGGACGCGATCGAGGAAACCTGGTCAGGGTGCAAGTCACCGTCTTCCAATGCGGAAATCTCGCTCTTGGCGCGGCGCAAGCCGAAGAAGAGCTTTTTCTGGTTCGTCGTGGTGCCCATCCTCACGATCGACCAGGATCGAAGCACGAATTCCTGGATCGTCGCCTTGATCCACCAGATCGCATAGGTGGACAGACGGAAGCCCCGTCCAGGATCAAACTTCCGGATCGCGTGCATCAATCCGATGTTCCCCTCCGAGATAACGTCGGCCATCGGCAGGCCATATCCGCGATACGTCTTCGCGACCTTGACCACCAGACGCAGATAGGGGGTGGCGAGCTTTTGAGCGGCCCCGGAGTCGTCGTACTCCTTCCATCGCTTGGCCAGCATGTATTCGTCTTCAGCCGATAGCATT
>JAQGID010000397.1 GCA_028291405.1 Rhodospirillales bacterium
GACGAGCTGATCGTCACATTGCTCGTACAATTGAATCCTGACCTGCCGCGGACCGATTCACCGGAACCTCCGAAGAGCCTGCCACGCCGGGACTGATCGACAGGCTTGGTACATCAGCCTTATATCGTCCGGCTGCTGGCGACCGAGGCATAGTCCCGGCCACCCTCGGGGCCGGGGATGGTCTGGATGACCGAAAAATCGGGAACGGTAGCGGCATGGCCGGAGACGGCCAGTAAAGCTGATAAACCGCTAATCGCGTGATACAGTCGTATTATAAATCTTCCGAATAATACCGGAAAATCTATAGCGGTGTCATAAACTCACGAAGGTTGACGTAAGATTGGAAATTTACAATGCTCAGTGATTACTTTCGCTGGGTAGAAGTTCATCCGATATTAGGTGCGGCGAGTCCGCGCTTCTCTGGATGTGCTTCACCATCAGGGCCGAAGCTTCTTCGTTATTTCCGGTCTCCAGCACGTCAATGATCGCCAGATGCTCGTCGATCGAGTCATGCACGCGATCGACGCCGTGCACTTCATGATAGTTTAGAAAGCTGCGCAGCTGGATATGCCGCTTGACAGCGCCCAGCATGTAGCGATTGCCGGAACAGCGGGCCAGCTGCTCGTGGAAGTCGGAATTGATGTCGTAGAACTCGACCGCCAGCGTGTCGCGCCAGCGCTTGCGCCGGAAGGCCAGATGGCGTGCCCGGCTTTCCTTGAGCCAGTCGCGGTCCAGCTCGAAGGTCGGCTGCAGGAACATGGCGGGTTCGATGGCGCGGCGGAAGGCATAGCTCTCATTCTGCGCGCGGGCGGAATCGATCGAGGGCAGGAACGACCAGCCATTGCCGATCTTGCGCTCGACCAGCCCCATCTCCGCCAGCTTGCGCAGCACGCGCACGATGGTCGGCAGCTTGGCGTCGAACAGGCGGCCGATTTCTTGCTGGGCGCATTCCGCCGGCAGCCGGCCGTCATTGCGGGCCTGGGCGATGGCGACAAACAGGCGCTTATCCTCCTCGTCCTGCAGGCTGATAGGCTCGACATCCGGTGCTGTCGAGACGGGGTTGACGAGAACGAAGCCGCGATTGGCGCGCGCCTCGGCCGCGCCCTGCGCCGCCAACAGCTTCAAGGCGCCGCGGATCGGGGTGCGCGACACGCCGAATTGCCGGCACAGCTCCAGCTCGACCAAATGATAGCCGGGACCGGCGCCCTGTTCCTTCAAGCGGCGCAGGATGCGGCCAGCTAAGTCCGATTGCAGGCGGCTGGGTCCCGACGGCGCTTCCGCCGTGACAGGCATCGTCGTTTGAGTGCCGACAGTTTTGCGATTGACGTTTGCGACCATCTTCGTCTTTCCCCAAGCTTGCGCGACCCGACCTTGTGCAGAGCGCGCTGCCGCATACCCTGGTACACATTGTAAGATCAGCCAGCGCGTTTTCTAATTCGCTACACGCGCCTGGACATGCGCCTTCCGACCCGGCAGCGAAGTGTCTCAACGCATTTCGAACATACGTTGATGTTGTCTTCTTGCATTGAAAAGAGCAATAACGCATTTGCAGTACTGCGTTTTGTCTGCGCGGCGTCCTGCGCGGTCTCTTGGCGTCCGGAGGGAGCGGTCGCCCGCTCGCCTGACCGATTGCGAAGACCCCGACCGAGCCGTGGCCGCGATCGGCGGTATAGGCGAATCGCCCATTTGGCGAAATCGCGATAGCGCTGCCTCGGCAGGTGCCGACATGATCGTCCGGCACCTGCGAGATGATCTGAAACGGGTCAGCATCCCCGATGCCGGGTCGAAGCAATAGACGGCAAGGGTCGCATTCAGCGCATTGACGGTATAGGAAAGGGGCAGGGTGGGGTGAAAGCTGAGCTCGCCCGGGCCTGAGCCTTCTGTTGCCGTTCCCTGTTTCGCCGCCGGCGCGTCGCCCGTCTCCGATTGCGTCTATGGGACCATCATCTGGTACGGCTTCTCCGACTTCGCGGCCTATGCGGCTCAAACAAATGCAGAATTCCCCGACGCCACGCTGCTGCCCGGCCTCCGCGAATGTCTCCGTTGCGAGCCAGCGGACTGGCCCGCCGTGGCGGCGCGGGCGAGCCCGCCACCTATGTCGGCCCGTCCACCCCGCCGATGCTGCTCATCCCAGGCCGACAAGACCGCGCCGGTCGAACAGTTGCAGGAATGGCGGAGCTACTGCGCAAGGCCGGCGCACCGGTCGAAACGCTCTACCGGCCGCGAAAGCGAGATGATGGCATGCGGGGCGTGACGGTTCGGTCAAAACCGTTTCATGCTCCCTACGGACTCGTCAGCTTCAGGCCAGCGCTTCGTGCACATAGCACCAGCGCCAATCCTCGCCGGGCTCGAAGGATTGGACGATCGGATGGTCGGTCACATGGAAATGCCCCCGCGCATGCCGCATCGGCGAGGAGTCGCAGCAGCCGACATGGCCGCAGGTCAGGCACAGCCGCAAATGCAGCCAGGGCGTGCCAAGCCTCAGGCAATCCTCGCAACCGTCGGCGCTCGGTTCAACGTCGCGAATCGCTGCCAGATGCGGATCGACCATCATCGTTTCATCTTCTGCAATGACACAACCGAGAACATGTCCGACCGGAGAAAATGCTAACGCACGCGCAGCACGAGCTTGCCGAGCACATGCCCGGCAGCGAGGCGCTCATGTGCCTTGGCGGCGTTCGACAGCGGATACGCCGCGGCAATCACAACCTCGAGCCTCGACGCTTCGATGGCACGGTTGAGGCGCTCGAACTCGGCGACCCCGGCATCCGCGTCATAGGGCGTGATGACAATGCCGCGCCGAGGCTTCGGCTCCGGTTCGACCCCGTTGGGAAAGGCGACCCGGCCACCCTCGCGCAGCGCATCAACGCAGCGCTCGAGGGCATCGCCGCCGGCAAAGGCCAGCACCGCATCGACGCCATTGGGTGCATAGCCGCGGGCTGCTGCCGCGATGTCGTTCCGCCGCCCGTCCAATGCTTGGTCGGCGCCGAGGTGGCGGACCAGAGCCACGCCGTCCTCTCCGATCGCCGTTGCGAGCACGCTGGCTTCTCGCAGCTTCGCGAACTGCAAGGCGACGGTCCCGACGCCGCCGGTCGCACCGTGAATGATCACGGTTTCGCCCGCCGTCAGATGCAGGTGATCGTCAATCCCTTGCAACGCGGTGAGGCCGCTGACCGGCACCGCGCCGGCATGCTCTAGGTCGAGGCCTTCTGGCACGCGCGCGACGGTGTGCGACGGGACGGCGGAGTACTCGGCGTAGAAGCCGCCCTTCGGATTGTCCCAGGCGAAGGAATAGACCTCGTCGCCGATCGCGAAACGGTCGACGTTCGCTCCGACCGCGGCGACCGTGCCGGAGCCGTCGGAGCCGAGCACGAGCGGGAATTGCACGCTGCCGCTGGGCGACCAGCCCTCGCGGATATCAACGTCCCACACCCCGATACCCGCCGTATGCACGGCGATCAAAACCTCATCGGGGTCGGGGATCGGCACCGGCAGGGTGTGCAGCGTCAGCACCTCCGGTCCACCGAAGCGATCGAGCGCCACCGCGCGCATAATGTTCGGAATGATCGGCATCGTCAGCTCCCTCGGGCGCAATCGTCCGCCTCGTGGCGACTGACCCAGACCCTATGACGCGAAGGGCGGCGCTCCCTTGATGATCGTCAATTTCCGCTGATTTCTTCCGCGCGTACTCGCGTCTAAGTCGATTGCGCAGTTGATCGCGGTGTGTGGCAACGGCCTCGCCCCCGCTCCGCCAATCTCAAAGGGAACTAGGGTCGACCCATCGCCGATGCTGAGGGAAATTGCGGTTCGCTCATTTGACGTCAGCGTTGCATCTGCATGATCTGATCCATTGGCATCATATTTTGGTTTAGATGCGCCATGATAAAGAGCGAACCCCCGAGCAGTAGCAGGACGATCAGCACGCCGAAGAAGAGCGCCATGACGTTGTTGACATTGTCCGGGCCGGTCGTGATTTGGAGGAAGAAGACGAGGTGAACGCCCATCTGCGCAATCGCTAGAACAGCGAGGGCGACAGGAATGCTCGGCTGCCAGACCAGCGTGGTGCGCGCGATAAAAAAAGAAACGGCGGTGAGCAGTGTCGCGAGCCCAAGCCCGGTCAGATAGGTGCCAATTCCCTCCTCAGCGTCGTGTCCCTCGGGGCGCTCGTAACCCGGTGCAATATCCGGGTAATTCTTGTCTCTTTCGTGCTCGGAGTGGCTCATGACGCGGCTCCCATCAAGTAAACCATTGTGAATAACGCAACCCAAATGATGTCCAGGGCATGCCAGAACAGGCTGAAGCAAAGCATGCGCCGGAGAATGTCGGCCCGGTACCCCTTGGCGAACACCTGCGCCATCATTGTCAGCAGCCACAGCAGGCCGGCGGTCACATGCAGGCCATGGCATCCGACCAGCGTAAAGAAAGCCGAGAGGAACGCGCTCCGTGTTGGACCTGCTCCGCGCGCGACCAGGCCCGCAAATTCCTGGACCTCGAGGCCGATAAACGCGGCTCCGAGTATGAATGTTGCCGTCATGGCGCCATAGAACCAGGACCCGCGATGCGCCTGGGCGCCGATGTTTGCGATGCCGCAGGTGAAGCTCGATAGGAGTAAGCAGGCCGTCTCGATCGCGGTATTGCGCAGGTCGAACAGCTCCCGCCCGCTCGGCCCGCCCGCCGTCTGTCCGACCAGCACCGCGTAGGTCGCGAAGAAGGCGGAGAACATGACGATGTCGCTGAGCAGGAAGATCCAGAAGCCGTAGCCGACGATGATGCGCTTCGACATCAGCCGGCCGGCCGCGTGTTCAAGATCCCCCGCCCCGCGGACTTCCCCGAAGCTATTCGGCGTGGCGGTCGCCTCGATGCCGCTCACGATGCGGCCTCCGGTTGCGCGAGCGCCGTGCTGCGTGCGCTTCGGTTAGCCCGATCGATGCGCGCGACCACCTCGGCCGGAATGATGTCCTCGTCCCTGTCGCGCCACGCGAAGACGACGAAGGTCGCATATGCGCCCAATGCGGCAAGGGCCACCATCCACCAAATATGCCAGATCAACGCGAAGCCCATGAAGGTGGCGAAGAAGGCGCAGATGAAGCCGGTCGGGCTGTTCCGCGGCATCTCGATTTCCGTATAGCCGGGCTCCTCGCCAAGCCTCGCCTGCTGGCGGGCGCGCTGCTTGATGCGCCAGTAGGCCTCCTCGCCTTCGACGCGCGGCAGCACCGCGAAGTTGAAGGCGGGCGGCGGGGACGGCGTCGCCCATTCGAGCGAGCGACCATCCCAGGGATCGCCGGTCACGTCACGCAGCGCCTCGCGCCGGCGAATGCTGACGGCGAGCTGGGCGATCTGCAGGATTATGCCGACGAGAATGACCGCCGCGCCGACGGCTGCGACAAGCAGCCAGGGACGCCAGGCAGCGACATCGTAGTGCTGCATGCGCCGGGTCATTCCCATGAGGCCCAGAACATAGAGCGGCATGAAGGCAAGATAGAAGCCGAGGATCCAGCACCAGAACGAGGCCTTGCCGAGACCCTCGTGGAGCCGGAAGCCGAAGGCCTTCGGAAACCAGTAATTGTAGCCGGCGAAGGCGCCGAACAGCACGCCGCCGATGATGACGTTGTGGAAATGGGCGACGAGGAAGAGAGAATTGTGCAGCACGAAGTCGGCCGGCGGCACGGCCAGCAGGACGCCCGTCATGCCGCCGATCACGAAGGTGACCATGAAGCCGATCGACCACAGGATCGATGTGGAATAAACGACCCGGCCGCCGTACATCGTGAAGAGCCAATTGAAGACCTTCACGCCCGTCGGCACCGCGATGATCATGGAAGCGATGCCGAAGATCGCGTTGACGTCGGCGCCGGCGCCCATCGTGAAGAAGTGGTGCAGCCACACTGTGAAGGAGAGGATGCAGATCACCATCGTCGCGGCGACCATCGAGCGGTAGCCGAACAACGGCTTGCGCGAGAAGGTCGAGATCACTTCCGAGAAGATACCGAAGGCAGGCAGGATGAGGATGTAGACCTCGGGATGCCCCCAGGCCCAGATCAGGTTCATGAACATCATCACGTTGCCGCCGGCCTCGTTGGTGAAGAAATGAAAGCCGAGATAGCGGTCGAGCAGCAGCATGGCCAAGGTCGCCGTGAGGACCGGGAAGGCGGCGACGATCAGCAAATTGGCGGCAAGCGTCGTCCAACAGAACATCGGCATGCGCATGTAGGTCATGCCAGGCGCATGCAGCTTGAGCACCGTCGTGACGAGATTGACGCCAGACAGCAAGGTTCCGACACCCGAGATCTCGAGCGCCCAGAGATAATAGTCGACGCCCACACCGGGCGAGTAGGTCAACTCCGAGAGCGGCGGATAGGGCAGCCAACCGGTCCGCGCGAACTCTCCCACCACCAGCGAGATGTTGACGAGGAGCGCGCCGGTGGCGGTGAGCCAGAAGCCGACCGAGTTGAGCGTCGGGAACGCGACGTCGCGGACGCCGAGCTGCAGCGGCACGACGAAGTTCATCAGCCCGATGACGAAGGGCATCGCGACGAAGAAGATCATCAGCGTGCCGTGTGCCGAGAAGATCTGGTTGTAATGTTCGGGAGGCAGATAGCCGGACGACTGAAATGCGACCGCCTGCTGCGAGCGCATCATGATCGCGTCGGAGAAGCCGCGCAGCAGCATCACCATCGCGAGCAGGGTGTACATGATCCCGATCCGCTTGTGGTCGACGCTGGTGATCCACTCCCGCCAGAGATACGGGAGCCATCCCTTCAGCGCGACCCAGGCGAGGACGGCGATGATCACCATGCCGACCAAGGCCGCCGCGATCAGCGGGATCGGCTGGTCGAACGGCACGGCCGCCCAGCTGAGCTTGCCCAACATGTTCAGTCCTCCGTCCTTGGCGACACGCTCAGATGCGGTCGCCCGGTTCGCGGGCCAGGTGCAGGCGGCAGGCGCTGTGTGACGATCTGCTGGAACAGCGTGGGATCGACTGTCCGGAACGTGAACGGGTTCGTATTCACGCTTTGCCTCGCCAGCTCGGCGTAGCTGCTGGGATCGAGGGTCGGACCCGCATTGCGCGTGCTTGCGATCCAAGCGGCGAACTGCTCGGGCGATACCGCGTGCACGTCGAAGTGCATGTCGGAGAAGCCATCGCCGTTATAGTGGCTCGAAAGGCCGCGGAAGGTGCCCGGTGCGTCGGCGCGCAGGTTCAGCTGCGTCCTCATGCCGTTCATCGTGTAGATCATGCTGCCGAGCTGCGGGACGAAGAAGGCGCTCATCACGCTTGCCGATGTCAGGGAAAAATGCAGCGGCACGCCGGCGGGAACCACGAGCTGGTTCACGCTCGCGACGCGCTGGTTCGGGTAGATGAACAGCCACTTCCAATCCAGCGAAACAACCTCGATCTCGAGCGGCGGCGTGTCCGATGCCAACGGCTTCGCGGGATCCAAATCATGGGACCCGATCCAGGCGACGCCGCCGAGGAGGATGACCGTCAGGAGCGGGATGGACCAGACGATGAGCTCGATGCGACCGGAGTATTCGAAATCCGGCAGGTAGATCGCCCTCGTATTGGGGGCGCGGAACCACCAAACGAAGGCAAAGGTCGCCGCGATCGTCGGCAGCACGATCGCGAGCATGATGGCAAGGGAGTCGATCAGGATCGTCTTCTCGGCAATTCCGACGATTCCTTGCGGGTCGAGGACTGCCGGCTGACACGCCGTCAGGACGGTCGGCGCCATGACGACGGCGCAGCGCGTGATCCGCGCGCCCGTCGAGCGAAGACACCGCAGAGGTCCTTCGCTATCTGTCAGTCCGTCTGGCCCGGCGGGCATCGCGACCCTCCTCACCTCTGCCTCCGATGATTATCTGGGCATGACTTGAAGAATCTTACCTGGGAAATATCCGATCACATAGTTGAGTGTGCGGTCCATCCATGCGCCGCCAAACACCGCTCTTGAAAATCCCGCATGTTTACCGGCCCGGCCAGGATGCCGTAATAGCCCATTCGGCGCGCATCGCTCTGACATGCGTCGGAGGCAGACAAGAAGTCCTGTTCAGTGGATCCTGGCTGATGCCAAGTCGTATTCGCGCAACCTCCGACGCTGAGCAGAACCACCGCGAACGGAACAGCACAGCCGTGCATGATTTCCTGTAGAGAGCTAGTGCCAAAGACTCACCGCGGGCTCTTCGGAGGCTCGCCCCGGTCACGGATTGCCGGTTTGTCTCCCGCCATGGCGGTTTCCGGCTGATCAGCCTGCGCCTCGTAGTGTGCGGCAAGGTCGTTCAAGGCACGGGAGCGCGGTCCCGCCGTCAGCCTGGATCCGCGGCGGAACTTGCTCGCGGTCTCGCGGCACCAGATAGCCCATCCTATCGAATCCATCGCCTTCTCCGGTGTGAGAGAGGGAGCAAGAAGCTTGGTGCCGATTCGGAAGCGCGCGCAATCGCTATTTCCGATGAGACGGTCGCTTCTCGTTCGCGCGGGAAGCACCTGCAAAGACGTGCATGCGATCGCTGCTCTGAACAAGTCGGGCTTGCGCCATGGCGCGCTTGCCACAGCGCGCGGCGAGCTTGCCGTTCTGCCCGGCGCTCCGGCTGGCCCGCAGCGGGCGCAAGCAACCATGGGTGAATCTAACTCCGGTTAATAATATAGTTTGCCAGATTAAATAGGCGCCGCCGCTTTGTTTATCCTACGGGTTTCATAATATCGTGATATTTTACCAAATCCAGAAAACTTATAAACAATAGTCTTTGTTTTCACGAAATACTTTGCTGTACTTGGCTCGCTATGTTCTAATTTGCCCGGTAACATTGATAAAAAAATCGTTGCTTCCGCTTATCCGTCGAGAGTCATTGTGCCTTGTCCAAGGCGCGCGGGCCCGCGAGTCGGGGAGTGATATCATGACCCAGGAAGGTGAGCGGCCGGGACTCGATGCTTCACGCGCTCGCCGGAGCAGCGGACCGGTTTCGGTCGTCATCGTCGGAGATCTGTTGCGCGCCGCCGACCTGCTGGCGATTTACGCTACCGGGATGGCCATGCAGCAGCTTTATCTTGCCGATCGTTTTCCAGTCGACCTCCAGAGCTATCACCTCGCAGCATTGATCGGCGTGTTCTTTTTCTTCAGCATCACGGTGCTGCGGCGAGACAGCTTGTACGATTTACATGGTTCGCCTGCCAAACCACTGAAGCTCGGTCGTCTGGCTCTATCGTGGGGCTTGGCCATCATCGGCGTCGTCACGGTGGGGTTCGCATTCAAGCTGTCGTCGGGGTTCTCGCGGGTCTGGGCCGGAGGCTGGTTCTTGAGCGCTTTGGCAGTCATGGCCGCGATGCGCGTCGCTCTGCGGCTGCTGACGGCGCGATGGGCGGCGCGAGGCCGCCTCGCTCACAACATCGCGGTCATCGGAAGCGGTCGATACGCCGAGCAGGTGATCGACGCGCTCAGGCTCCGCGGCGACGACAGCATGCGGATCGTCGGTTACTTCGATGATTGCAGCGCTGGCGAGACCGACGGCGTCGTCGGCTGCCGGCGCCTCGGGACGGTCGACGACCTGGTCGCCTACGCTCGAGAAAATCGAATCGACCATCTCATCGTTTCGCTGCCGTGGTCCGCGGAACAACGCGTCGTCGAAATTCTCCGCAAGCTGCGGCCGCTCGTGATCGATATCTATATCGCGCCCGACCTCGTCGGGCTCCATCTCAGGGGCGCGTCATACACCGAGGTTTGCGGCATACCCATGCTCGAGGTTTCGCGCAAACCGTTCCGCGATTGGCGGCTGGTGGCGAAGACGGTCGAGGATTTCGTATTGGCGGTGTTGCTTCTGCTCTTTCTCGCGCCGCTCTTCCCCATCGTCGCACTCGCGATCAAATGGGAAACCCGCGGCCCGGTCTTTTTCCGTCAGAAGCGCCACGGGTTCGATAACCGTCTCATCAACGTCTATAAATTCCGCACCATGTTTCACGAGGCGAGTGACCCGTTGGCGGCGCGGCTGGTGACGCGCGACGATCCGCGCGTCACTCGCGTCGGTGCGTTCCTGCGCAAATCCTCGATCGACGAGCTGCCGCAGCTCTTCAACGTATTGCGCGGTGAAATGTCGATCGTCGGACCACGACCGCATCCACTTCTCGCCAAGGCGGCCGACCTCCCCTACGAAGAGGTGATGGCGGAGTATATCGCGCGCCACCGCGTCAAGCCGGGGATCACCGGATGGGCGCAAGTGAGAGGATGGCGCGGCGAGACCGATACCGTCGACAAGCTGGTCCAGCGGGTCGAGCACGATCTTTTCTATATCGAGAATTGGTCATTGAGCTTCGACCTTCTCATTCTCCTCCGTACGCCTCTGGCAATGCTGAAGACGAAGAACGCTTATTGACACGTGACGGGCACGCGCGGGGAGCGTCAATCATGAGCGACGTCGTGGGGTCGGACCTGGCCATCGCTCGCCTGCGCGGCTTTGCCGCGATCTTCTGCGTATCGGCTCTGGTCGTTCTTGGAAGCGCCGTCGAGGCGCGATCGGGAGCTCCCGATCGCGGCATCATGTGGGGCGTGAACTCCCATCCGGTGCAAGGCGGGCCCAGCGGCACGATCTCCTTCTCCGAGCAAATGACCCTGCTCAAGAATGCCGGCTTCAGATCCTATCGCATGGACGTCTACAATCTCGACCAGATGGGGACGCTCGCCCAAGTCCTTGCAGCGGCCCGGGCAGCCGGCATCGTGTTGCTGCCCAATCTCATCCCCGATCCGGATGCCGCTGACGACGAAAACGGCAACTACGCCGCAGCCTATGCCATGGGACGCGCCTACGCCTCGCGTTTCAAGACGGACATCGCGACGTGGGAGCTGGCGAACGAGGGTGACAATTGGATCGGCATGAAGGGCGACGGCTCGGACATCTCGCAATACGATCGCGCCAAATATGCGCGCGCGCGCGGCATGATCAGGGGCTTGCTCGACGGCATCCATGCCGGCGACCCACATGCCAAGGGCATCGTCAATGGCGCCGGCTGGTGCCATTGGGGCTTTCAGGAGCAGCTCTGGCGCGACGGTGTCCGGTGGGACATCACCGGCTGGCATTGGTATTCGAGCTACGGCGATCTCGAGAAGGCGCGCGGTTGCGGGAACACCAATATCCTGCAGAGATTCCACGACACCTTCGGGAAACCGATCTGGCTGACCGAGATCAACGTCGACCGGTACGGCGGCGACAAGGCCGCAATGGGCAATTGGCTCGTCTCAACGATGGCCCAGCTGGACGCGGTCGCAGCGAGATACGACATCCAGGCCGCGTACATCTATGTACTCTTCAATCCCGACGCAGCAGGCGACTATGGAATCGTCGATGCCGCGAGCGGCGTTCCGGTGCCGACGCAGGCCTATCACGCCGTGAAGGCCTATCTCTCTAAGCACCCGAGCGCCCTCTATTAGCGAATGCCCCATTCGCGTAGCGGGCCGCGGAATCGCCACTCGCAGCGCGAACCGTCAACGATCATCCGCCAGCTCGAAGCGACGACGGCTGGCCGAGGCCACCGGCAAAGCCGGGCGGCGCCGGCCGTCGGGGCCGTGGTAATACTCCGAATACCGAGTGGCATGCGTTATAAGCCCGGTATTTGCCACCCATTCGTTCAGCATTTTCTTGGTCGCCGCACGCGAAATCACCATGCCCGCGAAAGGGCAGCCTGCCTGGCGCAATACCTTCACGGCCCCGATCACGGCATCACGCGGCGTGTGGCCCCAACGCACGACGTAGAGGACCGCATCGGCCAGGCGCGAGAGAAGCACCGCGTCGGAGACGACCAGGACCGGCGGCGAATCGATCATCACGACATCGTATCTCGTCCTCGCCGCCTCGATGAAGTTGTGCATCAAGTGGGAGCCGAGGACCTCCTGCGGATCATCGCTCCCCATCCCGATCGAGACATAGTCGAGACCGGAGACCGGGTCCTGCGTCACGAGACTCTCAAAGTCATGGACGCCATGCGTCAGCGACGCAACAAGCTCAGTCCCGCTGCGAGCCGACAGGCAGCGGCCCACGCTCGGCCGGCGCAGATCGGCATCGATCAGCAGCACTCTTCTGCCGCTGGACGCTGCGCTGCGTGCGAGCGAGACGGCGATCGTCGTCTTGCCTTCATTCGGAAGTGCCGACGTCACGAGGATGACAGGCGAGGTCTTCTTCGTCACGCGCGCCGCCACGGCGATGTAGAGCCTCGTGCGGACCGTCCGGACGGCTTCACTGACCTGCGACATCGGCCAGCGAGCGATATAATCGACGATGCTCGATCCGCGCGGCAGCCGGATCTCCGGAATGATCCCGAGGAGCGGCAAGGCGGTTACCTCCTCGAGGCTCGCCGGATCGACAAACCGGCGGCTCACCCGCTCGCGGAGAAATCCGGCCAATCCGCCAACCGAAAATGTCGCCATGAAGCCGAGGGCGATGAGCAACGTCCGGTTCGGGAAAGACGGCGTATCGGGGGTCATCCCCGGCGAGACAAGGCGAACAGTGGGACGTTGCAGCCCGCGGTTCGCATCCGTCCGCTTCGCCTCGAGCATGAATTGCTGGAGAAGCGCCCGGTTGGCCGCCGCCTCGCGCTCGAGCCCTCGCAGCTGCATCTGCGAGCTGTCCGCCACGACGGCAGAGCGCCGCACCTCTTCGAGCTGCGCGCGCTGATCTCGTTCTCGGGCGCGCGCAGCATTCACGTCGGCCGTCACGGCGGCAACCACCTTGTCGGTCTCGCGGCGCAGCTTCGCTTCGACCTCCTTGATCTCGTTGCGTTGCCGGATGACGGCCGGATGTTGATCGCCGTACGTCGTCATCAAGTCGGCCAGACGCCGGTTGGCCTCGGTGTCCTGGTCCTGCAGCCGCTGTATGATCGGCGAGGCGAGGACCGACGTGCTGGCATCCTGGCCGCGCCGAAGCTGTGACAGGAGCGCCTCCTTTTGTGTCCGCTCCGCCGTCGCCAGGCCAAGCTGGGTGTTGAGCTCGTTGAGCTGCTGTTGCCCGACCGTTGCCCCCTTGACCTCGAGGAGCTGATGCGCGTCGCGGAACTGCTGGACCTTCCGGTCCGACTCCTCGACAAGATTCTGCAGCTCCTCGGTGCGCGCGTGCAGAAAATCGTTCGCCCGGGCTGCCGACGCATAGACCGTCGCGAGCTGACGATCAAGATACGCTTCGGCCCATGCGTTGGCTATCTTCGTCGCTCGGGTAGGATCGGTCCATTCGAAGGCGAGCCGCAGAACGTATGAACGTCCATCGTTGAAGACGGTGATATGCTTCAGCAACTCCTTCGAGAGGCGAAGCGCCGGATCATCCGGTGCCACGGCCTCATCAGCGCCGTCGCTTTCGCTCCCTTCGGTCGACGACGCCGGGCGACCGATAGACCGCCCGACCGCGCTGACGAGATCGAGCGCGGTTTCGCGAATTGCGGGAAACCACCGCGACGGGGACCAGAAATGCGGCGTCGGGCGACGCGACAACGGCGCGAACTGCGCATCGGAAAGGAGATCGAGCTTCTTGATGACCCCCAGACCGACGACCGGATCCGTCATCATGTCGACTTGGCTGCGGACCATGTTCGGATCAGGCGGCGCGTCGGCGGTCGCCGCATCCATGGTCGCGATCTTCGTCTGATTAGGATCGAAGATCAGGACGACTTCCGCGGCGTACCAATTCGGCAAGGTCGCGACGAACACGGCCGCGAGCCCGCCGAGGATCAAGCCGAAAGCTGCGATAAAGCGCGCCTGGCGCTTCACCACGCTCGTCAAACGCCTGAAGTCGATCTCCTCGGTGGCCTTCATCAACCGTCTCCCTGCGCCCTCAATGTCACCCTGCCGCTCGTGCGGTAGTGCCGTCGTCGTCTCGGCGATCCGTCACATCCGTTCTCCGGTCGCTTGGCGTTCACCGCACGCGCTCGTGAAGGTCAGCACCAAGGCGTCGTCTTCGAACTGGCCGGTGGCGCTCGTCGTGATCGACTGCAACGTCACGACGCCCCTGGCATCGACGTCTCCCGACAAGGAAAACGTCCGATTGCCCGATGTCATCGTTCCGACGAGCTGGTTGTCCTGGACGACGATCTCGAAATGCACCTCGTAACATCTCCCGAGCGGCGGAGCGTCGACCCTCCAGCTGCCGTCGATCCCAGCGGCTCGACCAGCGCCCGGCACCGCCAGGGTCAAGACGGTTGCAGCGAGAACCGCTGCGGCTGATTTCAGGCCACTTGGCAGTTGCACGGCGATCATGTGCCGCCAACGCCCGGCGCTGCCCGGGGCGGCGCCCCCGTGACTGCCCTCGATAGAACCGGAGCGGCCACCTGCTGAGTTTCAGCCGGGCGAACCCTGACCGAAACAGCAGGTCGCTGTGCGACCAGCACGCCGTTGAGATGCGCCGCAAGACGCAATGCCATGGCGACGATCGTCAGAGTGGGCGGGGCGGCGCCGGCGGTGGGAAACACCGAGCTGCCCCCAATGAACAAGTTTTCCATGCCGTGCACACGACAATCCGCGTCGATCACGCCGCGCCGCGGGTCTTGATGCATTCGCGTCGTGCCGATCTGATGCCAGCCGCCTTCGAGATTTCTCGGCCAACCTTCGACATCGCTCTCGGGCAGGTCTTCCAGCCTCCCGATACGAAGGCGATGCAGCTCCTCGTTGACGATCTCCTCGCCGCGAACCGCCGTTCGCCGATCGATCCCAAGGGTACGCCAGGCGAGTCGCGCCCGGGGCAACCCGAAGGCGTCGCGCTCGTGATGCAGCAGCGTCACGCGGCTGTCGCGGTTCGGCGCCTGTTCGGACTTGCTCTCCAACAGAAACTTGCGGACCAACCGAAGCGGTTGGCGCCACTGAAGAAAGGCAGCGACGGTGACTCGATCAAGCTGCGAGGCGATATGCCAGACATCGCGGGCGGTCAACCGCTTGAGGTCGAGCGGCGGGAAGCGCACGTAGGGATCGGTGTCGCGCGACGGCATCAATGAAAAGATGAATTTGCGGAACGCGATCCACCCCGGCGTCTCGTGGCCGTAATAGACCTGATGGAGGTTGGCGCTATAATTGAGGATCTGCTCCGTCCGTTGCAGCTCCGGCGGTAGCGCGAGACGGGCGGCAAGGCCGCGATGGTAGAAGGTCAGCCCGTACAGCCCGATCGGCACGCGTCGATCAAGCGCGATGACGGTACGTTTAGTGTGCGGGTGCTCCATGAAATAACGTCCGACGAGATCGTGATCGTTGCCGAGACCGGCCGGTGCGACATCATTGGAAAGTAGGAGCAGCCGTGCATTCTCGATACCGCCGGCGGCGAGAACGAAGACCTTCGCAGCGACCCGGAAACGGTTCCCGGCCAGCGTCCCGACATCGACATGCTCAACCGAGCGGCAGTCGACGGCAGCCCTGACGCCTAGGACATGCGCATTCAAGAGACAGCGGACAGAATCGCTTCGGTCTATCTCGTTTCGATAGACCCGGCCGAACCGCGTCGGCGGGCTGAAATGGTAGATCGTCGGCTCGACCTTCGCCGGATCGAACCCGAGGAGGTTCGCGCGACGGTCGGACAACCGTTCTACCGAGCCGGCCGGATCGTATTCCCGGGTTTTCAGCTGGCACACCTCGTGCGCTTCCGAGTACCAGCGATCGAGCTCCTGACGCTCGAATGGCCATCCGCTGTCCGGGACCCACGGCCGCTCCTGAAAATCGATCGGATCGAAAGGGCGGCACCACCCTGCCCAAGCGTTGGTATTGCCCCCGAAGAAGCGCATCTGACAGGCGTCGAGCGGATAATAGGGATGTCCGGAGTTCTCCCCTTTCGCGAGATCCTGGACATCCCAGTCGAAATCGAGATCGCCGCTCTCGAGGAGACAGGTGCGAATGCCGCCTGCGGCAAAGCGACGTGCGATGGTAATCCCGGCCGCTCCGGAGCCGACAATGCAGAGATCCGCCTCGATCATCGTGCCGGACGCGATGCGTCGCGCGTCAACGAACATGATCCGGCGCTCCTGCGACCTTGGCGATCAACTCGAGAAGCCGCGTCGCGCCTTCTTCCCAAGCGAAGAGCGCGGTCCGCTCGTGGCCCCGTGCGACGAGATGCCGGCGGAGCGCGGCGTCGTCGCGAATCTTCTCGATCTGCCTCGCGATGCCCAACGGGTCCTGCGGATCGCAGTACAATGCGGCATCGCCGCAGACCTCGGGCAACGAGGTCGTATTCGACACGACCACCGGACAGCCGCTTCGCATCGCCTCGACGGGCGGTAGTCCGAAGCCTTCGTATAAGGATGGGTAAACGAGGCACAATGCCGTCTGGTAGAGGGCCTTGATCTCCCCGTCGTCCAAATATCCGACCTCGACAACGTCTGCCCCAAAGCGATCGGCGAACGCCGAGTAGACGCGGGTGTCGCGTCTGCCGACGACGACAAGCTTGGGGCGGTCGCCGCTCATCATGGATACTGCAGCTTCGGCGGCTCGCAGGTTCTTGCGCGCACTGAGACCGCCGATCGCCACGATATAGCGAAGCGGTTCGAGATCGTGGCGGGCGAGGATCTCGTCGCGCGACACTGTGCGGTCGAAATGGTCGGCGCCGTTCGGAATGACGCTGATGCGGCCGGGCGGGATCGCGAAATGCTTCGAGATATCGCCGGCCGAGAAATCGGATACGGTCACGAACCGCGCCGACGTCAGGCGCAGACCGCCATAGAGTGCGCGATACCACATTCGATAGGCGGTCGTGAAGTTCCCGGGGCAAGCCCGCAATGCGGCATCATGGACCGTCACGATCTGGCGACGATGCGCCAGCGGCGCCGAGTTTGCGAGATTGACGAGGATCGCTCCATGAGCCGAGCGCCAAAGATCCAACTGCTCCCACGCGTGCCCCGAGCGACCGCCGATCACGACCGGCCGTACGACTTCCAGCTCGAGCGGCTCGGAGGGCTCGGACGGCATGTGGATCTCGACTTCTCCGAACCCGGCTCCATTACGTCTGACGAGCGCGTCGTCGAGGGCCAGGACCATCTCTCGTGCGAAGCGCTGCACTCCCGAGATCGGCTGCGACATGAACCGGCCGTTGATGACGATCCGGTCCAAGAGCGAGGCGCCGGCCTCGGACGTGCGGGGCGACACGATAGTCGACAACCTTCTGCCGATGGTCGGCGTCGCCCTGATCGCTTGATCCATCGGCCCCCTCCGCTACTTGGGCCCGTGGCCCTGATAGTGCGGTTGCTTGATCGACCGATCCGTCAGCCGATTTAACCTCCAAGAAAATGAGCGCCGGGCATAGCGGTGAGCAAATCGTACCCGCAACGCAACAGGGAGAGCCGAGGTCGGGATAGCGAGCAACGCAATTCCCGACACTCCCAATAAGTCCGGCTTCAGCCGGAAGCCCGCCAACGCATGCCGCAGCGCCTCGCGACCGCCGCCGCGCCACAGCAACAGGAGGGCCGTCATCTGATGAGCTCGCGCGAGCTTGCGGCGGACATCCTGCCGCCATTCCGTCATCGCCGGCTCCCGCATGAATTGCTGCCAGACCCAGATATTTCCTTCTTGGCAATTCGACGGACGGGCCGATTCCGAGCCCGGATGCATTCTGTATCGCACCAATCGCCTGGAGACGTAGTACGCGCCCTCGAGGGTCCGACACAGTAGGTAGCTCATCCATACATCGCAGGCGGATCCGGCCTGCGGAACCATGTCTTCGAGAGGCAGTGCGGAGCGCCGGAACACCGTTCCCATCAGCATTGGAATCGATTGCCGAGCAACCAACTTCCAAAACGGACGGTACACGCCTTCGTCCAAGAGCTGACGACCGTAAAGTCGGCTGACCCGATCGGAATCACGGCCCGAGGCGATCCCCTTTTCATCGATGATCGTCTGATCACAGAAGGCAAGGACACAGTCGCGCCTCTTTTCCAGAGCGCCCACGAGCTGCTCGAGGAACCTCGGCTCCCAGATGTCATCGTCGTGCAGGACTGCAACGTACTCCCCGGTCGCTTCCGAAATCGCAGCCACATGATTCGCAAGGCTGTCCGACGAGGGGGCGTTCCGCCGATAGCGGACTCGTTCGTCATTGAAGGACATGACCAGATCACGGGTCGCGTCGCTCGCGGCGCTGTCCGAAACGATGATCTCGATGTCACGGTAAGTTTGGGTAATCGCGCTGGCGAGCGCCTCGGCAAGATACGCGTCGCGCAGCCGCGTCGGCAACACGACGCTTACGAGACCTGCCTGACGATCGGCACCCGTTCGCGACGGACGCATGACTCACCTCCGCGGCACCGCAGAACGGACAGCCGGTTCTTGTTCACGCGCAGATTCCCTGGGCGCCAGTAGCTGGGTGGACGGACTCACGAACTGGCCTCGTGGCCTCGAGAGTTCCGGTCGTGCAGCAACACCTCGACGGGAGAGTCCCGATGCATGTTCTCGACCCGCGGAACGCCTCCTCGACACACTTGCCGCGTTCGGAGCAGCTGACGAACGTTCATCCACGATCGAGTCCCACCAAACACTTGAAAAACATACCCGCCGTGCCGGCTTCCGCCTCGCGCGAGCCTGGCTTATGCGGTTTCCAAACAAGACCAGAATGCGCATTCGTTCGTTTGGGTGCACTAAACAAAGTTACCGACTTGGCTGAATTGCACGGCTGCGGCCATTTTGTTTACCCTTTGGATATTGATAGTCGGATATTTCGATTTTTTTTTGAAACTATTGCTTCGAAAACTCGTTCGAGAGTATGCCCGGTCTGCACCTCGCGAGGCCCGGATAAAAACCTCCCCCAGACATGACTTGGCGCAACACCTTTTTGCAGATGCCAGCCGCAGCGGGGAGGTCTCCTTAAGGAGACTGCCGCCGAGACGACGAGTGCGTGACTTGATTGGCGGCGCGGGCCGCAGGGTCAGGGATGAGGACATGGGGGCAGACCGTTGTCGCTTGTGATCAGAAACTTGGCTGCAGGGTCGGCGGGCAAGGTGTTGACTGCCCTCATCGGTGTCGCTTGCATTCCGATCTTCATCAGAGTGCTTGGGCCGGAGCGCTACGGCATCGTCGCCTTGGGGGCGACCTTCCTGTCACTCTCCTCGATCCTCGACCTCGGGGTCGCGCCGACCCTGAACCGTGAATTTGCAAAAGCCTCGGTCATCCGACAGCAGGAGCAGACATTGCGCGATCTGCTCAGGACTTTCGAATTCTTCGTCTGGACGGTGGCGTTAGCGCTGGGCGTTTGCGCAATCGCGCTGGCGCCGGTCGCCGGTGACTGGTTCCGCACCGATCTGCCGGAATCGGAGGTGACGAATGCGATCGCTCTGCTGGGCATCGGCCTCGCCGTCCAATGGCCGATCAGCCTTTATTCGGGCGGACTTATCGGGTTGCAGAAGCAGGCAAGCCTCGCGCTTATCAACGTCTTGGCCGCCGCATTCCGGAGCTTCGGGGCGGTTGCGGTCTTGTGGCTCGTGTCCGAGTCGATCCGCGACTTCCTGATCTGGCAGATCCTGGTCTCCGCCTGTCAGACGGCGGCGCTCGCAACTCTTCTCTGGCGGCAACTGCCATCCAGCGAGCATCGCGCAAAACTGAGGCCGGCGCTGTTGAGGAACCTCTGGAGCCTGGCACTCGGCATGAGCGGAACGACGATCATCATGGTTGTCGCTACGCAGGCCGACAAGATCATCCTCAGCAGACTGCTGCCCCTCGAAACGTTCGGCTACTACATGATTGCGTGGTCTATCGCAGGCCGCTTGGGCATGCTGACCGATCCGGTGATCGACTCCGTATTCCCGCACATGACGGAGATCGCCAGCCGTTCCGGCGTGCAGGCAATCAAGGACCCGTATCGCCTGGGGGTTCAGCTCATGACGCTGGTGGTGCTGCCCCTCGCACTTACGATAGCCATCTTCTCTCACGATATCAGCGTACTGTGGACGTTTGGCGCGGATTACGCCCAGACCGTCGCCAGCCTCCTTTCGCCGCTGATCCTCGGCATCGCGCTCATCTCGCTGATGGACGTACCGATGGTCCTGCAGTGGGCGATCGGGACCTCGCGGCTGATGTTCCTGGCCAAACTATGGGGACTTTGCGTCCTCGTTCCGGCCATCGCCTTCCTTTCGTATTTCTATGGTGCGACCGCCGGCGCTTGGGCGTGGCCCGTGGTGAATGGCGGCGTGCTGATTCTGACGCTGCCGCTGGTTCATCGCCGCGCGTTCCACGGAGCCCAGTGGTGGTATCTCCGAGACGTAATGTACCCTCTTCTTGCCATCACGGCAGTCCTGCTGCTGTGGCGCATCATCGAGCCGACGAATCTGAATTTCGTCTGGCGCTGCGTCTACGTCTTGCTCGCCAGCGCACTGGCGTCGATGGTTGCCGCCGCGTCGATCCCCGTCAGTCGTTCGGTCATCCAGCGGCTTTGGTCGAAGTCATTGTTCCAGCAATCCTGAGGGATCATCGCCGGGATCAGCTTCAGCTGAATCCCAAACGCTTCCGGGAACGGCGGGTAAGCCGTCACGTTTAACGCCCGCCGCAACCGGCGACGAACCGAAGCGGCATCTCATCGATCGGATCATAGCGGGGGGTGCGGAATGGCGCAGGAACGAGGAAATACGAAAATACGGACGGCCGATCGCTACGCCGGTATTCCCCTTCTCGCGCTGTTAGGCCTCTTTCACCGCAAACGGCCGATGCCCCAACGCATCCGAACGATCGGCCTCCTCATGTTCGGCGCGATCGGGGATGCCTTATTGTCCGGAGCGATGATCAAGGCGATCAGCGCTGCGAATCCCGATGCCTGCATCACCATCTTCGTGTCACGCGCCAACCGGCAGGTCTTCGAGCTCCTTTCGGGCTTCGACGAGAGCGTCGTCATACCGATCACCAATCCGTGGACGGCGATTCGGATGATGCGGGTTCACTCGTTCGATATCGTTATCGATTTCGGATCATGGTTTCGCATGACCGCCCTCCTGGCAGCCGCCACTCCGGCCCATCATTCGGTCGGCTTTCGCACGGCCGGCCAATATCGCCATTACGCCTTCGACACGACTGTCGAACATAGCGATCGAGGGCACGAGATCGACAACTATCGCCGGCTGGCCCAGACCGTTGGCGCCGTCAGCTTAGAGCGTCCTCGTATCACCATCCCGGCGATAGCGCGCGAGCGCATTGCGGCGGAGAAACTGGAAGACTACGTGGTGTTCCACCCTTGGGCCTCCGGCTTTCGGTCCGAGATGCGGGAATGGCCGTTGGACCGCTGGACGGCGCTGGGCCGCCGCCTCACAGATATGGGTCATACCGTCGTCACGACCGGGGGCGATTCCGATGCAATGAAGGCGAGCGAGCTTGTCCATTCCATCGGGCGATCATCGATCAGTCTCGCCGGTCAGCTCAGGCTCTCGGAAACCGCGGCTCTGCTCGAGGGCGCGTCGCTTCTCGTCACCGTCAACACCGGTATCATGCATATCGGAGCCGCCGTGGACGTCCCCATGATCGCCCTGCACGGACCGACAAACCCTCGCCGATGGGGGCCTTTAGCCGATACCGCGATCGTGCTCGGCGGGGACGGTCCGGATTGCGGCTATCTGCATTTGGGTTTCGAATATCCCGCCGATCCGCCGGCATGCATGGAGCGCATCACGGTAGATCGTGTGATCGATTCCGTGCACAAGCTCCTGACGATGGCGACCACCTGAACGGCGCTGCAATTCTCTTCGAGCCGTTATCGTCTCTGACCGTATCCGGCGATGTCGGCCCATTGCCCATCGCCGGGTGCGTCGACCGCCTGCGGCCCTCGAGGCCCGCTCCAGCCCGGCGCACCAGCAGGTGCCGCGCCGAGCGTGAAAGGTTGCGAAGGCCCCGGGGCGAGCGCGTAATCACGGGCACGGGCGGCGAGTCCGACACACGCGCCCAGGTTTATCCAAAACCCGCTGAAGATCAGATCCGGCTTTGAAACCGCAGCGGCGACGACCATTCCGAGGAGAGAGGCCATCAGCGTCGTCATCACCTGGAACTCGTCGGTAGCCCGTTCGCCCGCTCGCAGCGCGGTCTGCATTCGCCGACGCATCCGGAAGGCAAACCACAAGACCAGCGCCGGCCCCCAGATCCCGGTTGCTCCAACCACCGTCGCGACGAGGCTCGAAGCACGCACGCTTCCCCAGCCGGCGCCAAGCCCGAAAGTCTGGAAGACGAGATTGAATGTTTCGCGATCCAGCCGGTGGCGCCCTTCGTAGGATTCCGAATTTCCTTTTTCAAGCGTGTCGTTCAAGACCTGGGCGCCGATCTCGACCAGCTTGGGGAAAAAGCGCCAGACGACGAATGCGCTCAGCAGCAGGATTGGAATGGCGATGGCGGCCACACCGGCGATCCGCACCCACTTGTGGGTTGACGACACTTTGAAGATGAAGAGGAGCGGCACGCCGATGGCGACCGCTGCGTAGCCGGTCGTCGACGTCGACATGAGGGCGATCGCGAGCGATGACAAAAAAGCGATCACGGTCAGCCGCGTCGGACCCGCAGAGACGATCGCCCAGAAGGAAGCGTAGACCACGCCCGACAGGTAGAAGCAGAGGAACGACGGTTCGGAGAACGGTCCGGAGATGCGGTAAATCGACGTCGACGCGAACGTTTGATTGGTGTTGTCGGCCCAATTGGGGTTCGAGAAGATAAACTCGCTGGGGAAGAATATTCCCGACCATTTGCTCGTCCACTGCCACAGGCCGATGGCCGAGACAGCGATGCCGGACAGGAGATAAATGCTGAGCACGCGACGGGTAAAATCGGGGCGGACGTTCAAATAGACTGCCGTCAGAATACCCATCGACGCGTTGACCAGCAGGTACACGAGCTGGGTGATGTTGCCGCTGCTGAAGTACAGCGGCACAGCGACGTTCTCCAGTCCCTTCTCCGTTCGTTGCGGCCAGACGTAGACGTGGCCGGCGAAGAGCCGCGGCAGCAGGATTGCCGAAGCTGCAGCCGCGAAGCAGAACAGGATCATCGGCCAGAAGAGGTAGAGAATCCGCTTCTCATTGCCGAAGGATTGGCCAGCAAGATAGCGAAGTCCGATTGCGGTTAGAAACAGAAGGTCGGTTGCGAACCCCGGCTGCACGCCTAAGGCAAAGCCCCCGAGGTTGATGTTGAGGACCGAAGCGGCATCGAAAATCGCCGCCACGACGGCGAGGGATAGGAGACGTCCTGGCTTGGCCAACGTGAGCACCAGGAGCGGCAGGAACACGAAGCCGAAGACCGTCAACTCCATTACGTTCGCGCCTTTCCGGGTACGCTGCTCTCCGCCGTGATTAAGTCGCGTCGTCGCCCGGCACTCAGGTAGCCCCACGATCGTCCGCAGAAAGTAGACCACTGATACCGGCTGCGCTCCGGTCGGCCAAGGACGAGGAACAGCGCCGCTCCCACCAGAGGACGCACGATCAGTCGCCCCGTCTGCCTCGCGCTGAAACGCCGACGCCTGAGCACATAGCCCATGCCGGCGCCGTAGCTGAAGGCTCGCGCCACGCCGCCTGCAGTGTATTGCTTGCTCGGGTGGTGGATCACGAAGCTTGGATCGTAGTAAGGGTGGAACCCCGCATCCATCACCCGGATCAGGAAGTCGGTCTCCTCGCCTGATCCGAACGGCGTACCGCTGCCGACGCCGATTTCGGGATCGAAGCTGCCGATCTGCCTGATCGCATCGACCCTGAAGAACATCGCGAAAGAAATCCCCCGGGTCCAAACGTTTGCACGGGTCACGGATCCGGCTTCGGAATCCCAGCGGCCGACCGGCTCGCCTCGTGCATCGGTACTTTTGCCGGTCAGCACCCCAACGTCAGGACGGACCTCGAGGAATTGCCTCACTCGTTCGAGCACATTCGGGGGGTACCAGCAATCATCGTCCGGAAAGGCGACGATTTCCCCTGTGACCAGAGGCAAGGCGCTATTCCGGGCGCGCGAGAGACCCTTCGTCGCCATTCGCAGATGCTCGATCTTCAATTTCGAGCGATAGGCGACGACGAGCGGCAGGAGGCGGTCGTCGTCGTTTTGATCGACCAGAATCAGCTCGAAGGATTTGCATGTCTGTTGCGCGAGCGATTCGAAGAGTCGCGCCAGTTCGCCGGTCCGCCCAAGCGTCGCACAGACCAGGGAGAATTTTGTGGCCTCGGGCACGGTAGCTGCATCATCCCTCGTCGCCTGCGCAACTCGGCTCATGGCGGCGCCGGAGGTTTTTCGATGATGATGTCGGCCGTGCACGGCAAGAGATGCTGCAGCATGGGCAAGGTTTGCAAGCCGAAGTAGTACACCGTCTCCAGCGGTCCTCGATTGGCCAAGCTTGCGCAGAAGCGAGTTTGTAGCTTCAGCCCGAACCGGCTCGCGAGTTGCTCCAGCCTGCGGTATCTCAGGATGTCTTCCGGCACCTCGGGGCGCTTCGCGTTTACGCGTGCGAGCGCCATTCGGTAGAGATATTGCCGACAGGTCGGCTCATAGAGATAGAGAGCAACGCCGCCCGGGACGAGCAGCCGCGAAATCTCTCGCAGCGTGCTGCCGTGCCTGACGAAATGATGGGCGGCGGAAAAGGCGAAGATCAGGTCGAACGAACCATCTGCAAACGGTGTGTCATAGCTGCGGCAAGATGCGATTTCATCGAGTTCCACCTGATAGATGTGCTGCCATTTGCGGGTTGACGCGACGGCCGCCGGGCTGATGTCCGTACCGACGACGCGAGCGCTCGGGAAGAGGCGCTTTACCATGCAGGAGGCCCAGCACTGCCCGCCGCCGAGCTCAAGAACCGACGCGGCCTTGGAGAAATGTGCCTGGTGGCGGCGGACAGCATCGAGAAAGATGCGACCGTCGGTGGCTTTGTTGACGATGTTGTCCAAGCCGTCGGATTCCGGCCCCTCCGACGGTGAATCCCGCCAGAAATCGATCTCCAGAGCTTCTTTCCGTTCGATCGAGATCCGCCGAAGCGCATCCATGCCGTCCTCCTTTCGAAAGCCTAAAGACCCCCGCGCGCCACATAGGCGCTGGCCACGCGCGAACCCTCCGACACGTCGCCGATTCCGCCTCCGGGATGGATGCCCCGGGTTAACAAACGGCGGATAGGCGGGTTCCTGATCGCGAATCGTCGTGCTCGAAGATCCGAAAATGAGGTGGTGGCAGCTGCGTCGGATTGGGCTCGGCCCCCTTGCGTGATTGGAACGGTCCTAAAATCGAAAGCAAGTGTCGGTCTTAAAATGGCCAAACCAAGGGAATGTCAAAGTTGTGGCAAGAATCTCAACCCGACAAAACAAATAAAGACTTCAATGAAACCAACATCCATTAGGATTTTCTCTCTCACGGCGCAACGAATCTCTAGACATGAGCGCTTTGCTAACACATTATCAATTTTGTTTGGCACCAAATGCCGGCGCCAAATCAACGATTGGTGAGTTAATCTTTCTGGAGAGTACTTTATGAGTTCTAATGTCGAATGGGGCGTAAATGGTCATCCGCTGGTGGCTTATCCGGGAGTATCGAGCGAGCAACAACTTCAACTAGTCCACCAGATGGGCCTGACGTCCTACCGAGTCGATGTCTACGACACCTCGGCGAACTCCATGTCCCAGCTGTCGACCCTGATTTCACAGGGCAAGGCGCTGGGCGTCAGCATCCTCCCGGTCCTCAACCTGGATCCGAACTCCTTCCCCAACGAGGCGGCCGCCTATCAAGCCGCGAACACCATGGCCTCGACTTATGCGAAGGCCTTCCCTGGGATGACCTGGGAGCTCACTAACGAATTAGACATTCCCTCCATGATTTCGGGTACGTCCGGCCAAAACGCTTCGGACTACAACACTGCGACGTATGCTCTGTCGCGCGGCCTCATCAAAGGCATGTACGATGGCATCCATCAGGCCGATCCGACATCGCTCGGGATCGTCGACAACGCCGGTTGGTTCCACTTCGGCTTCCAGGAGAAGCTCGCGGCAGACGGCGTGAAATGGGACATCACGGGCGAGCATTGGTATTCAGACTACGGTTCGATGACGAACGTCGGTGGCAGCGGCACGGATGCTCTTGCCCATCTGGCCGCGCTCGGCCATCCCATACAAGTCACCGAGTTCAACGAGAACAACGGCAGCGCCAGAGACGGAGTGCAGGCCGAGGCCAACTATCTGACCACGACCATGCAGCAGGTCGACGCGATCGCGTCGAAATATAACATCACCGCCGGCTACATCTATGAACTCCTCGACGATCCGCGGCTGCCCAACTACGGCCTCGCCGACACAAGCGGGAATCTGAAGGCGGCCGGAACCGCCGTGGAAAACTTCCTGGCGAGCAATCCGTCGGCGCCCGGATTTCCGACCGGAGCGGGTTCACAAACTCCGACACCCGCGCCGACACCCGCTCCGACGCCATCACCTTCCTCGGGCCCGACCGGGACGGGCCCTGACACGCTGGTCCTGCATCTCTCGGAAGACGCGTGGTCGGGCGACGCGCAGTTCGCCGTCTCGGTCGACGGCAAGCAGATCGCGACGGGGCAAAGCGTTACCGCCTCGCATGCCGCCGGCCAGACGCAGGACTTCACCTATCAAGGCACCTTCGGTACCGGCTCGCACAGCGTCGCCGTGACCTTCCTCAACGACGCCTACGGCGGCAGCGCGTCAACCGACCGCAATCTTTACGTCAACGGGCTAACTCTCGACGGCCAGAATTCCGCCGCCACCGCCAGCCTCCAGACCACCGGAGCGGTCGGCAATTTCAGCGTCACCAGTGCCGCCCCGACGCCAGCACCAGCTCCGACCCCGGCGCCGGCACCGGCTCCAACGCCGACCGGGACGGGCCCTGACACGCTGGTCCTGCATC